>JASJGK010000103.1:0-9631 GCA_033791585.1 SAR324 cluster bacterium
GCCTTTAAAAAGGGTAGCTATTGGGATATCCAAGCCGAACTAAACAAGGACGGAAAAAAATTCCAGACTACCTTGATTAATTTTGACGGTAAAAAATTGGCCACAGGTGCTGATTTTGATGAAAATACAGGTAAGATCAGAAAGGGTAAAGACGTTCTGCAAATGGACGAAAAAACGGCCCGTGAATTAACCGATCGCCTTATGAGTGCCAATTGGGAAGTAGAATCTGTAACCGAAAAGCAGAGCACCCAAAAGGCTTCTGCCCCCTTTATTACTTCTAGCTTACAGCAGGAAGCCAATAGAAAGCTAAGGCTTTCACCAAGGCGCTGTATGCAAGTGGCCCAAGGCTTGTACGAAAAGGGTTTTATTACCTATATGAGAACAGATTCGGTGAACCTTTCAGACCAAGCCATGAAAGCGGCAAGAAACGCTGTTTCGGCTAAGTTTGGCAAGGAGTACTTAACAGAAAAGCCAAAGGTTTTCGCAAATAAATCAAAAGGTGCTCAAGAGGCCCACGAAGCCATCCGCCCAGCTGGCGCTAGTTTCCAAAATCCAGATAAAACAGGCTTAAGTGGTGTTGAAAAGTCTTTATATGAATTGATCTGGAAAAGGACTTTAGCCTCTCAAATGAAAGATGCTAAGCTGAATCACCTAACTGCTTTAATTAAAGCCGAAGAGGCAACATTTAAGGCAACAGGTAAAAACGTTCTCTTCCCAGGCTTCTTTTTAGCTTATGTTGAAGGGGATGATAACCCTGAGGGTAGCATGGCCAATAAAGAGGTATTGCTTCCCCCGTTGGCAACAGGCGATAAGCTAAAAAGAGAAGATGTAGAGCCTAAGGGACACGAAACCAAAGCACCAGCTCGCTACACAGAAGCCAGCTTGGTGAAAAAACTTGAAACAGAAGGCATTGGTCGCCCGAGTACTTATGCAAGTATCATTGATACCATCCAGAATCGTGGCTATGTGACCATCCAAAATCACACTCTTGTGCCCACATTTGTAGCCTTTGCCGTAACTGCTCTGCTAGAAAATAACTTTTCTGACTTGGTTGACCCAGGCTTTACTGCTGGCATGGAAGAAGTACTAGATGAAATCGCCAGTGGCGAAAAAGAATGGCTCCCTTACATGAAGAAATTTTTCTCAGGCAAGAAAGGTTTACTCGAAAAAGTTAAGGTGAAAACCGAAGAGATTGCCCCTGGTGAATACAGACAAATTCACTTTGACGGGCTAAACGCTAAAGTCTGCATCGGCCGCTTTGGTCCTTTTTTAGAGCAAGGCGAAGGCGAAGAAAAAATTACTGCCTCAATCCCGGCTGACCTTACTCCTGCTGAATTGGATCAAGATAGAGTTGATTTAATTTTACTACAAAAAAGCAAAGGCAACGAGGAATTAGGTATTCACCCAGAATTGGAAAAGGCTGTTTATATTTTAAACGGCGCTTATGGGCCTTATGTCCAGCTTGGTGAAGTAGAAGAAGGTGGGCCTAAGCCTAAGCGTGTGACATTACCTAAAGGCATGAAGGAATCAGAAGTGGACATGGAAACAGCCATGTTTTTACTGAGCCTTCCTCGGCCCATTGGCGAACACCCTGATGGCGGTACCATTAAGGTTGGCATCAGCCGTTTTGGTTCTTACGTTGTGTTAGAAAAACCAGAGGGTGAAAAGGATTTCAGATCTATCCCTAAGGAAGAAAATATTGTCAATTGTACGCTAGACCGAGCTTTAGAGCTTCTAGCCCAAGAGAAGAAAGGGCGTAAAAAAGCCTCAACTGCCTTAAAAGAATTGGGAGAACACCCAGAAGGCGGCGGAGCTATTGGGATCTTTAATGGGCCTTATGGGCATTATGTTAAGCATGGCAAAATTAATGCTTCCATCCCTAAGGATACTGATATTGAAGATGTTACCATGGATATGGCTGTGGAGTGGTTGGCTGCTAAGAAAGTTGCCAAGCCCCGTGGGCGAAAAGCCAAAAAGTAAGTTATAGCTTATAATTTATAACTTGCATTTTGTTATGCAAAAAAAAAGGAGGCCCAAAAGCCTCCCTTTTTTTTTGTCTATCGCCTCAGTTCAATAATCTGCACTTTTATGTTCTTTTCCAAAAAAAGAACAAAAAAAAACCAGGTCGCCCTGGTTTTTTTTAATTAAAAACTTACTCCCTACTGAACGCCAGCAGCGATCAAGTGATCTGAGTATTTTTTATCAACGCCTTGGATATGATTTACTAACCAGTCGGTTAAAAATTTCATAACGTCCACGCCAATCATGAAGTTCGAAGAACCAACAAATTGCTTGTGTAAGTCACTTACTTTTTGAGCAAATGCATCATGTTCTGCCAAGTGTGCATCAATGTCTGGATATGCATGCTTAACAAACAAATCTTTTTCAAAAGTAAAGTGTTCAACTGTGTAGTTCAATAAACCGTCGAAGATTTCGCCTAGTACAGCACGAGAATCTCCGCTAGACATGGCATCTTGTAGGTTATTGATCATTTCGATCAATTTTTTATGTTGGTCATCAATTGATGTAATTTTAACACTTAAGTTATCGTTCCATGTCAATAGGGGCATTGTTTCTCCTGAGAAATTATAAATCCATTTGGTGGCTATTAAATATGCTAGACTACTTTTTTTTCTAATGCAAAATAATTTTTCAAAAAAACTAATAACACATTTTAATATAAAAAATTTCTTTTTGACTAACCCTTGTCAAGGGCCTATTTTTTTCCTAACTTGTGAGGACTCCCTTTAACCACAGGATATCTATGAAAAATCTTACCGAAAAGCTAATCCAAAATAAAGATCTGACCTCAGACGAGGCCACAGAACTAATGACTAAAATTATGGATGGAGAGCTTTCCCCCGCTGTAATAGCGGCGGTTTTAGTGGCTTTGCGGATGAAGGGAGAAACAACAGAAGAAATTACAGCCTTTGCCAAGGTGATGCGCTCAAAAGCCACACCCATCCCCGTTAAAGGTGATACTATTGTGGATACCTGTGGCACAGGTGGCGATGCTTCCCATAGCTTTAACATATCTACAACTGTGGCCTTACTGCTTAGCGGTGGCGGTTACAAGGTTGCAAAGCATGGGAATCGGTCCATGACCTCTAAAAGTGGTAGCGCTGATGTTTTAGAATCCTTAGGTGTTAACCTTAATCTCACCCCTGACCAGGTTGCCGCTTGTGTGGACCAAACAGGGATTGGATTTTTATTTGCCCCTGCTTTGCACTCGGCTATGAAAAATGTGATGCCAGTGCGAAAAGAACTGGGAGTTCGAACCATTTTTAACATCCTCGGCCCCTTAACCAACCCCGCTGGGGCAAATGTGCAGATTTTAGGTTTATTTGATGCAAGCCTTGTGGGCACCTTGGCCCACGTGCTTCGTGATCTAGGCCTTGCACGTGGTTTTGTGGTGAGTGGCAAGTCTGGTTTTGATGAAGTTGCCATCCATGAAAACTCATTAATCGCACACATCAGAGGTGACGGAAAAATTGAAGAGTTTGAATTTGACCCAGAAATTTTCGGCTACGAGAAAGTGGCCCTAGAAGAATTAAGAGGAGGCGAGGCCTCAGACAATGCGACAATCACCAAAGATATTTTAAGCGGAAATCTCAAAGGCCCCAAGAGAGATGTAATCGCTTTAAATGCTGGCTTTGCCATAGCGGCCTTAGATGAGATTGACTTAAAAGCAGCCTTCCACAAGGCTGAAGATCTACTTACCTCAGGCGCTGGCTTGAAAGCATTAGAAAGTTTAGTTGAGGTTTCAAACTCATTTAATGGATAATATCTTAGCTCGCATCAACGAGGATAAACAAAAAGAGGTGAATGAGCGACTTGGGCATATCACCCAACAAATGCTGACCCCAAACGCTAAAGACATAAGAAAGCCTTTGAGCCTTAAATCTGCTTTGCAGTCGAAAGGTTTAAGCGTGATAGCAGAGGTTAAAAAAGCCAGCCCTTCCAAGGGTGTGATTCGAGCCGACTTCCAGCCCCTAACCTTTGCCAAATCCTACGAAAAAGGCGGAGCTGCGGCTTTGAGTATTTTAACAGAAGAGAAATATTTTCAAGGGAATGAGGCCTTTTTAAAAGAAATTAAGCCTGCGGTTTCCCTGCCCTGTTTGCGTAAAGATTTTATCGTTGACCCCCGTCAGATTCGTGAATCCTATGAAATGGGCGCTGATGTTATTTTGCTAATCGTTGCCAGCCTAACCCAAAAACAACTGACTGACTGGCATGCTTTAGCCAGATCTTTTGGGCTCAGTGTTTTGGTAGAAGTCCATAACGAAGAAGAACTAGAACAGGCGATTAAAGCTGGCGCTGAAATCATTGGGGTGAATAACCGCAACCTTAAAACTTTTGAAGTGAGTTTAGAAAATTCTTTACGGCTCATTAAGCTTATGCCCAAAGAGGTGATTAAGGTCAGTGAAAGTGGTATCGCAAACTCAGGGGATTGTGATACTTTAGAGGCAGCTGGTTTTGATGCAATCCTTGTAGGGGAAACTTTAATGAGGGCAGAAGACCCTGGTAGCCATATCTCAGTGCTTCTTGGAAAAGCGTAAAACAGAATAAACAATAAAACCGATTAAATAGCGAACAGACCTAAAACATGAACCCAACGAAGATAAAAATTTGTGGCTTTACCCTGCCTGAGCAGGTGGCAGAGGTCAGCGCTATGCCCATTGAGGCGGTTGGTTTCATCTGTTACCCTCCATCGCCTCGCTATGTTGAAGTTGAAAAGCTGAAAGATTTAGTTTCCGCAACAGCACCCTTGACTCAGACAGTTGGCGTTTTTGTGGATGAAGACCCAAAAAAGCTCATCCAAATTGTGAAAGATACAGGTTTAGGCTTAGCCCAGCTGCACGGCGATGAAGATTTTGAATATGTAAAACAGCTAAACAAAGCTGGGGTTAAGTGGATTAAAGCGATTCGAGTAAAAGACAGCACTGATTTAAAAATCATTGGTGAAATGGGGCTTGATACTGTCCTTTTGGACTCATATACCCCCCAAATGGGCGGAGCAGGGGTAACCTTTGATTGGAGCCTTGCTGATGAAGCTAATCGCCTGTGTAAGGTGATATTGGCAGGTGGCTTAACACTCCAAAATATCCAGCAAGCCCTCTGGCAAGTGACCCCATGGGGAATTGACATTTCTTCAGGTGTGGAACTGGAAAAGGGTATCAAAGACCTTAAAAAGATTGAGCAGCTATTACAATTGTTAGGTCGAGTATGATTCTTAAACTTGCGATTATTTTGCTTGGGACCTATTTCCTTTACAGGTTGGCAAAATATACCATCAAAAAGAAGTTGGAGAAAATGCTCGGTATAAGGTTCAAGGGAAATGAAAAAAAGCGTGAGGTTAAAGCCGACCCCAGCCTTGTGCAATGCGCAACCTGCGGAACCTTTGTTTCAGAGGAGCAAGCCATTCATGCCCCCAATAAAAAGGTTTTTTGCAGCCCTGATTGCAAAAAAAATCTTTAAACACCCCTTAACAGAGGGCTTTCCCGTCACTCCCTGCTTCCTTCTTGAAGTTAACTTGTATATTTGCTAACTATACTATTCCATTTGCAAAGGGGTATTATGCGACTGATTACAAGTTTTCTAATGTGTTTTTTTCTGCTTTGGCAATCTGCCGTCGCCCAGCCATTGGCACAAAACAGAAACAGTCAATTGGGCCAAGGGCAACTCCCCCAGTCCCTAACAAACCAAAATGTAATTGTAGTTTCTCCCCAAGAATTTAACCAAATCAAAACCCAAAACCCAGAGGCCCAAGAATACCAACTGAACCAAAGGGAGGCTGATCAATTTTTTGCCCAACTTGCCAAAGAAGCTCCTGCTGCTAATGAAGACAATGAAGAAAAAAAATCTCAGGAGAAGTTAGATTATTCAGGCTCAGATAATGCCACAGGTGGCGGTAGTTATAATTCGTCAGGTGTTAATCTTGGGGTTGATGCCGTCCGTATTGGGGTTCATATCGGCCCACGGCCGCCTTCCTTTCATTTCCCAAAAATTGGTGGTGGCGGAAGAGGTGGGGATGATGCAGTGCTCTTTTTATTATTGATTGGTGCTGTGATTGTGGTCTTTATGGTTGTGGCCTATGTTTTTCAATTTGCTTCATACAAAATCAAAGACATGACCAGGTCTAATAAAAAAACTCCACTCGAAAAAGTAGAACCACCAAGATACAAACAAAGGTTCTTTGCAGGGGCAGACTCCTTTCAGTTCCTTTCTTCTGAAACCAATGTGGACACAGCCCAGGAAAGTGGGGCTCTAAAACAGATTATCTATCGCTTAGAGGATACAAAATCTTCATATAACCTTGGGTTACAGATTGAAGTTGGGCAAATTGATGGCACCTTTATTTTAGAAGACAAAGAAACCACCTACAGCCTCAAAGGTGGATATGGCCTTGTAGGGCCAACGGCTTATGTGGATTTCACACCAAATTTTGGATTGGACTTTTCAATATTGGCAGGCACCACCGAGCATAAAACAGTGGGAACCGTGAGTTTGATGCGTTTGGCTTTAAATATTGGAGGTGACAAGTTTTTTGGTCAACTATCCCTTGGCAGCCTCTACGTAAGTCTCAAAGGCTCAGAGGGTCTTGCTAGATATAAAAATGATTTCAATGCCTTAGCTGGAATAAAGATGGGGTATAGCTTCTAAGACTCAAACACCGCATTAACCTTTTACCGCACCTTGGGTCAGGCCCTTGATTATTTGCTTCTGGAAGGCTAAAAAGGCGATGACCACAGGCAAACTGGCTATCATACTGCCCGCCATTAAGTGCCCTGTGTCCAAACCTGAGTGACTGGCACGGTAAAAGGCTATCCCTAAGGGTAGGGTTCGCATTTCATCGGAGCTCGTTAAAATCAACGGGTAGATATAGGCATTCCAACTAACCAGTACAGAGTGGATGGCAACCACGGCCAAGGCAGGTTTGCAAAGAGGAAAGATGATGGAAAAAAAGATCTTAAAATCCCCAGCCCCTTCCAACCTTGCGGCTTCTTCTAGCTCCACAGGCAGAGACAACATATACTGGCGAAGGAGAAAAATCCCAAAGGTTTCAGCGATCATGGGTAAAATCAAAGCCAAATGGGTGTCGTAAAGACCAATGCCCTTCACTAAGATAAAAGTAGGAACCATCAAAACAGCCGCCGGAATCATCAACTTGGCCAAAACCAAGACCATCACCATCTTCCGCCCAGGGAATTCTCTACGGGCAAGTGCGTATGCCGCCATAGAGTCAAAAATTAAATTAAACAGGGTAATAGCAACAGTAACCACCAGACTATTAAAAAAATACCTTCCAAAATTCCCTTCGCCCCATACTTGGGAGTAGTTGTCCCAAGTAAGTTGACTCCATTTGGGGATCATGGCATCCAAGCCCAGTTGATTTGCACCACTAGTAAGGGATGTAACTAACATTACCCAAAGCGGAGCTAAGGTCGCTAGGGCCAAGATAAAGAGGAACAGATGAAGAAAGGTTTTTTTCATTTTTTGCATTGGGCTTAGTTTATAGACTAAAGGATAGGTTTTTTTTCCCAAAAAAAGAAGGCTAAAGTATTCGTAAAGTCAAAAAGACGAAATTATTATAAATAGCTGTTTTAATTAGTCAGTTATTATTCTACATATTGAATATGCCATAATTTGCATGCAAAAAAGAAAAGAACTTTTCTTGACCATTACTTATATTTGATCTACTAATCTAAAGGCTAAAACAAGCTATTTCATTCTCAAAAACCTTGTGTAGAAACGAAATGATTAAGATTAGGAAAGGTCTAGATTTACCCATTGCAGGTGATCCAACCCAAAAAATATCAGAGGGACCAAAAGTCACTCAAGTTGCCCTCATCGGCCCTGACTATAATGGCATGAAGCCAACCATGGCTGTGGAAGTAGGTGCAACTGTCAAAAAAGGGCAACAGCTCTTTGAAGACAAAAAAAATCCAGGTGTTATCTACACTTCCCCAGCTGGTGGTGTGGTTAGTGCGATTAACCGTGGTGAAAAGAGAGTTTTACTCTCGGTTGTCATTGATGTTGCGGAATCAGAAGAGGAGGTTTCCTTTGCTTCTTACGACGCAAAAAAGATTGGCAGCCTAACCCATACTGAAGTTAGAGATAACTTAGTCGCATCAGGTTTATGGACGACCATCAGAACCCGACCCTACTCTAAATCACCTCAAGTGGATTCAACCCCCGAGGCGATTTTTGTAAATGCTATGGACACAAATCCCTTAGCCGCTGACCCTGGCCAAGTACTGATTAACAATCAGGCCGAGTTCACAGCAGGATTGGATGCCTTGAAAAATTTGAGCAAGGGTAAAACTTACCTTTGTTACGGAAATGGTTCTTACACTCCAACTAAGAGTTTAGAAGGGATTACCCCTCAAAAATTTAGCGGGGCACACCCTGCGGGATTAACGGGGACCCATATCCATTTTTTACGACCAGCAAGTGAAAAGAAAGTGGTTTGGTCCGTAAACTACCAAGATGTGGTTGCCATGGGGCACCTCTTTTTAACTGGCAAACTAAATACAGATCGAGTGATCTCAATAGCTGGCCCACAGGTAACCAACCCAAGATTAATTAGTACAAGAGTTGGCGCTAACATAGACCAACTGACCGCTGGCGAACTAAAGGAAGGGGAAAACAGAATTATTTCTGGTTCCGTTCTTTGGGGCCACATCGCAACAGGGGCAATGTCCTTTTTAGGCCGTTTCTCTTTACAGGTTTCCGCCTTGAAAGAAGGTCGCCACAGAGACTTTATGGGCTGGCAAATGCCAGGCTTTACAAAGTATTCTACCAAAGGGGTTTATGCTTCAACACCATATGCACCTTTTTTAAGCTTCAATTTCACTACCTCAACCGAAGGAAGTAAAAGAGCAATGGTACCAACAGGGATGTATGAAGACGTTATGCCTTTAGACATCGAACCTGTTTACCTGCTTAGAGCAATCATCACCGAAGATACAGATCAGGCCCAAGCTTTAGGAGCTTTGGAACTGGACGAAGAGGATTTAGCATTATGTACCTTTGTTTGCACTGGTAAATATAACTATGGTTCTATCTTAAGAAACAACCTAACTATTATAGAAAAGGAAGGTTAATGAAATTCTTGCGCAACCTTTTAGATCAGGCGCACCCTCATGTATCAAAGGGGGGGAAATATGAAAAACTATACGTCCTATTCGAGATGGCTGACACCTTCTTGTTTACACCGGGAGAAGTTACCAAGGGTAACACTCACGTTCGCGATGGTTTGGATTTAAAACGCCTAATGTTTTCTGTTATTATTGCCTTGCTCGGATGTATCGGCATGGCTGTATACAATACAGGTTACCAAGCTAACTTAGCTTTATCCCAAATGGGAATTACCGAAATCGAAGGCTGGAGAGGTGCTATTCTTAGCGCTCTCGGCGTTGGCTATAACCCTGCAAGCGGTTTTGACAATAGCATGCATGGTTTGGTTTGGTTCCTACCTGTCTTTTTGATCGTTCAATTAGCTGGTGGCTTCTGGGAAGCTACTTTTGCCATGGTTCGTGGACACGAAATCAACGAAGGCTTTTTAGTTACAGGGATGCTTTTTCCATTAATCTTACCTCCAACCATTCCTTTATGGCAGGCAGCCCTA
>JASJGK010000104.1:0-2591 GCA_033791585.1 SAR324 cluster bacterium
CCCCTTGCAGGGGAAACCGACCCTTAACTTTAGCTTTTCTGGCATGAAAACCGCCTTTCGCAACCATGCAATAAAAGCGGGGATCTTTGTAGAAAAAAAAGAGCTTTTTAGTTATGATAGATACATGAGTGAAAGCGATGAACCTACTAAAAAAGCTGCTGCTTTTTTATGTAAGGGCTTCCAAGATACCATGGAAAAAATAGTAATTAAAAAGTTTGCCAAGGCTTTGGAAACCAACCCCGTAAAAAATATAGTCATTAGCGGTGGAGTTGCCGCCAATAGCGGAATAAGGCAGGCTTTAGAAGAATTTGCGAACAAAAGAAAACTGATTTTTTTTGCCCCAGCCCCTATCCACTGCACTGATAACGCAAGTATGATTAGCTATGTGGCCTTGCAGAAACTCAAAGAAAACAAAGAAAATTATAAAAACTTCAAATGCCTAAATGCAGCTTCTAAAAGCCCGCTGGGGATGATGCCCATTACTGAAACAACATGAAACAAAAAACCATTGATACTGTAAATAACAGCCATAGATTTTTACGAGAAAACTCAATTTTGTGGAAGATTCCCCTTGGAATTATTTTCCTAACTGGCGCCCTGATTTTTCACCAGCTCATTTGGGTTTTCCCGCCTGAAGTGGATGAAAAAGACCAATCCAGCCAAAATTTAAGCAACGGAAAAGACGCAAATACCAAGATAATGCAATCCATTGCCAAGGAGTTAGAAACGCCCACAAAAGACTTTAAACCAAGTTTCATTGTAGAATCTAAGACAGGTTGGCAAATTTTAAACAGATTTGAGGTTTTGGATTTCCCTAAGCAACGAAGAATAATTTGGATTCAAAATAAAAATAGTTTTTTTGCGCCTCTATTTGCTACCAAACCACAAAAATGGTCTCCCTTTGTAAAAGAAAAACGGGTCTTAACCTATAACCAGTTTGACTCATCAAAGATTGACCCCTCTAAAATTAGTTTTAGTAAAGCTCGGAATAAACGCTTTGGTTTACAGCTTTTTTCATTACCTGAAAAGAATACCCCTGAGGCGATGCAGCTTGTTGAAGACCTGCTAGAAAAGGGATTTCTCGGCTATTTACAACGGTCACAAAATAAAAATTCCGTAGAGGGCCAAAAAAACCAAAGTTACTTTTATCAAATTCGCGTAGGATTTTTTGACAGTGAAGAGGATGCAGTAGAGGCTGGTGAAGCAATAGCCTTACTCTTTCCTGATCATCCATTGATTTCTAAAAGATTATGGGTTGTCCTACCTAGCTTTGGTGAAATCTCTGCTGAACTAGCTGACTTTAGAATCCAGAGAAATAAACCTGTCGCAATTTCCTTTTCTCCTGTTAGTACTTTAGATCTGGCGCTAAAGCAGATGATTACCGCCTCACCCTTTACAAGTTTTAGTTATGTGACCATGCAGACCCTAAGCAATGGCAAGTTTCAATATAGATTAAAGGTAGGTTTTTTTGAAAATAGAGCGGCGGCAGACTCCAGTTTAAAGGATATCCTAGATAAAAACCCTCGACTATTTAAGGGAGCGCAGATCTCTAGGGCCAAAGATTTTATCACAGCACCGAAAATCATTAATGACCAAAGTACTATTGCGAGGGCGCCCAAATAATGGCTATCACCCTACTACATTTAAGCGATTTGCACTTTGGAGCAAAGGACCTAAATTTAGGCCAAGTGATTTCCCAAGGAGTGGATAAAGGCCTCCTGGGTTTTTATAATCTTAAACTTAACCCCAGTAGAAGATTCAGCCCTAAGACTAGAAAAGCAGCCTTAGATAAAGCCCTACAACTGCCTTGGGACCAATTAGCCTTTACTGGTGACCTTACCAGCCTTTCATTAGACTCTGAATTTACCAATGCCAAAGAGGCTTTAGCGCCATTTTTACAAAAGCCCAATCCTTTAATTATTCCAGGCAATCACGATTGTTACACTGCGAATGCAACCTATGACCAAAGACTTGAAAAGGCCTTTGGGGAATATTTGCCAACCTTTGACCAAGCAATCGCCTCCATCGCACTAGATGACCAATGGCAAGCAATTTTGGTAAACCAAGCCGAACCCAATGCCTTTTACGACTCAAGGGGTTGGTTTGAAGAAGATGCTTTAAGGTTAGCGTTGGAGCAGGCAAGGGATAAACGAATCGTCGTCATGGGTCACTATGCGGCCTGTTTACCTCAGGGCATCAAAGAGGCAAAAATGCACAAGCTTAGGAATGTGGAAGTCTTTGAGCAGATCTTAAAAGATGCAGGCGCAGAATTGTACCTTCATGGTCATATCCACAAAAGCTGGGCGCATCGGCCCTATTCCTCTCATAAATTACAAACTGTGTGCAGCGGTGGCACGGCAAGACATGCTAAAGGGGCATGGGCGGGGTTTCACCTCATCACCTTAGGCGATGAAGTGAATATACAAAGGGTAAGAGCCTGAGCCTTACTTCGCGATAGCGTCAGAAACTTGTTTCATGACTTCTTTGATATCGGCAGCACTCATCTTTCCGTCACGAGCAAATAAAACTTCGCCATCAGGGCCAACAGCCATAATATCATAAGTGTCATCACCCATATCCCAAGCCTTCAC
>JASJGK010000105.1:0-5489 GCA_033791585.1 SAR324 cluster bacterium
CTTCCAAGCCCTTTGAAATCAAATCCGTCAAAATTGGTGGGGACAATTGCCCAGCCCTTGGCTTTAAAACCAAAAATTTTAAAAAACTTCGCGTAGACGGCTTTGAAAATAGTGAAATTTATCTACCACCTAAAGATAAGAAACCTATCAAAGCAGTACCCTACCACAAGGCAGACGCCACAACTTTAAGCATTTGGGCCAGCCAAGGCGACAAAAGTGCCGACAATGAAATGAAGAAAAGGATGGGCAAATAGGCCCCATTTGAGATTTCTTTATTTTCTCCTTGCCAAAGAGCTCTAAAAAAAATAATTTTACGGATTATTACTTTTTACTTAAACACTTTAAAAAACTTTTAGGAGAATCAGAACATGGCAAAAATAACCATGAAAAGCTTATTCGAAGCTGGGGTACACCTTGGTCATAAAACTGAGCGATGGCACCCTGAGATGAAACCTTTCATTTACGGATCAAAAGCTGGTATCTACATCATTGACATACGTCAAACGTTGGCGAAACTACAAGAAGCTTATGAATATGTTTACAACATGTCAGCCAACGGTGGAAGAGTACTTTTTGTAGGTACAAAATTTCAAGCTAGAGACGTAATGGCGGAACAAGCCAAGAAAAGCGACAATTACTTTGTCAACTTGCGTTGGCTTGGTGGGATGTTAACCAACTTCCAAACTGTAAAGCAATCAATTACAAAATTGAAGAACTTCGATACTGCTGCGGGCCCTGAAGGAACTTATCCTGGGATTCTAAAGAAAGAAGCTTCAAAAATGGAAAAAGACCGAAAAAAGCTAGAAGCTGTTTTAGGCGGTATTGCTGACATGAGAAAAGTTCCTTCTGTAATTTTTGTTATTGATATCAAAAAAGAAGAAATTGCCATTCAAGAAGCAAAAAGATTAAACATTCCTGTTGTTGCTATTGTCGATACTAACTGTGACCCAAGAAATGTCGACATTGTAATACCTGGAAACGACGACTCTATTCATTCAATTGAACTTTTTACTGAAGTAATTGCTCAGGCTTCTATTGACGGTAAAAAGGCATTTGATGCTAAGAACATGTCTTCTGAATCTGCAAAGAGAACAGAAACAAGATCTTCTGCTCCAAAAGCTAAGCCCTCTAATCCTAGTAAGCCTTTTGTTAGAACTGAAGCATCTAAGACTGTCGCCCCTAAAGCTATAACAAAGCCTGCAATCGTTGAAGCCCCTAAGGCTGAAGCAAAGCCTGCTGTAGTTGAAGCCCCTAAGGCCGAAGAAGTAAAAGCTGCAACTCCCGCTCCTGTTGAAAAGAGCGAATAATTTAACAAATTAGAATAGAATAAATTCATGACAACTATTACTGCCGCAATGGTCAAGGAACTCCGCGAAATTACTAGCGGAGCCATGATGGATTGCAAAAAAGCACTTACTGAGTGTGATGGAGATATGGAAGCAGCCAAAGAATACTTGCGTAAAAAAGGGCAAGCTAGCGCTGACAAAAAATCTTCCAGAGAAACAACAGAAGGCTCAATCTCTGTAGCAACTACCCCTGGTAAAGCTGCTTTGATCAAAATCGCCTGTGAAACTGACTTCGTTGCTATTAACGACGATTTTCAGGCTTTCATAGCTGGTCTTTGTGTCCAAGCAATGGAAACAGGTGTTGAAAACTTCACTGAGCAAACAAGTTCTAAAGGAGCTATCAAAGTTCAATTTACTGAAGCCATTGCTAAAATGGGTGAAAATATGAGTTTTGCTGAAGGCGCTTCTTGGGACATCGCAGAAAATGCTGTTGTAGGGGCTTACACCCATGCAAAAGGTAAAATCGGTGTTTTGTTAGAATTGACTGCTGATAAAGCCGTTGATACTGACAAAGCAACTGCCTTGGCAAAAGACGTAGCCATGCACATTGCTGCTTGCCACGTTGAAGCCATTAGTTCTGACGATCTTGATCCTGCAGCTATTGAAAAGGAAAGAACCTTTTTAATTGATCAGGCAAAGGAAAGTGGAAAACCTGACAATATCATTGAAAAAATGGTTGAAGGTCGAATCCAGAAATTTAAAAAAGAAATTTGTCTTCTTGACCAAAGCTTCGTTAAAGAGCCGGACAAGAGCATTGCTAAATTATTAGAAGAACAAGGCAAGGCCTTGGGAGTTGGGTTCAAAGTAACCCGATTTTTTAAATCTAATTTTTAATTTTAAGGGGGATTTATAATCCCCCTTTTTTTTTGCGTGAATTATGGCGACCTACAAAAGAGTTCTATTAAAATTGAGTGGTGAATACCTTGGCGGCAAAATCGGCCATGGTTATGACCCCAAGACTGTTGATTCCCTCGCTGAGAAAATTAAAAAAATCCACGAAATGGGTTTGGAGATAGGCATTGTCCCTGGTGGCGGGAATTTTTTTCGTGGTGCCCAAGGGGCGAGCTTTCCCATGGACCGAGTGAAGGGCGACCAGATTGGTATGCTTGCGACCATGATGAATGCGCTCTACTTAGCCGAAGCCTTAAAAGCTAAAGGTGTAAAAACCCAAGTCATGGCTGGCATTCGTGTGCCGCAAGCTGCAGACGACTTTAGTAAAGTTCAGGCTTTAAAATATTTTAAAGACGGCCAAGTTGTGATCTTCGGTGGTGGCACAGGAAACCCCTATTTTTCTACAGATACAGCTGCTGTGCTTCGAGGGCTTGAAATTGATGCCGAAATTGTCATCAAGGGAACCAAAGTGGATGGCGTCTACGATAAAGACCCAATGAAACATGATGATGCTGTTAAATATACTAACTTAACATTTAGCGAAGTATTAGCCCAAGACTTAAAAGTTATGGATCAAGCTGCCATTGCTTTGGCCAAAGAAAATAACCTTGCCATAGGCGTAGTTGATTTGACCAGCGACGATGGTCTTTTAGACTTTTTGAAAGGGAAAGAGATTGGCACGAAAGTAGGATAGAAACTTTTTGTTAATGCAAGGCTAAAATCACTTTAAGACCTTAGTAATTGGCCTTACCGACTTTATATATGTTTTTATATAAAATTGAATAAAAAATAGGATAGAACCATGATCATACGAAAACTTTTTAAAGCAGAAACTGCCCACAGAGTAGCACTGGCCTACACAACTCGCTGCCAAGGATTGCACGGTCACTCATACCTTTTTGAAATTTTTCTTCACGGCATGACCCAAGATGATGCTCAAATGCTAATGGATTTCAAGCTCTTAAAAGAAAAACTCAATACCTTTTTAGATGCCTTTGACCATTCTCTTTTGATCTGGGACCAAGACCAAGACCTTATCGAAATGGCACCAAAGCTAAATTCAAGGCATATAATTCTTCCATACAACCCCACTGCAGAACAAATGGCTCGCCATATTTATTATCATGCAAGGGCTATGGCCTTACCACTACAGCAGGTTATTGTTCATGAAACCAAAACTGGCTATGCTCAGTTTTCAGGTGATGACGATATTATAATTGACCTTTCCAAGGTAATCTACTCTGAAGAACTAAAAAACACCTTTGATGAAAATTAGTGACCTCTTCTACAGCCTTCAAGGTGAGGGCGCAAATGTAGGACTTGCAACCATTTTTATCCGATTTTTCGACTGTAATTTAACTTGCTCTTTTTGCGACGAAACAAAACATAAACTAGTCCAATTTGAAGCGGAAATTTCTGAAATTCTGGCTAAACTTGAAGAGTTCCCAGCTAAACGTGTATGCTTAACAGGTGGCGAGCCTAGCTTAGAAGACCGAAAAGAACTTATTTCAGCTCTACAATCAAAAGGATTTTATGTGACTGTAGAGACCAACGGCTTCAAGCCAGAAAATATAAAAAATGCCGACTGGATTACCTACAGCCCTAAGGATTTTAACGATATAACCTTTGGCGATTGGTTTTCTGAAATCAAGATTTTAGTACAAGAGAGCACTCCAGACGAAACCCTCGAAAAAATCATTTCACAAGTTCAGGTTCCTTGTTTTTTACAACCTATTCAGGTAAAGAAAAAGGAACAAAATTTAAAAAATGTCTATAAAGCTACCAGCTTTATTTTAAGTCACCCGCAGATTAGACTCAGCCTCCAACTACAAACATGGATTCACATCCAGTAATTAAACTTATGAAAAAACTTATCTTTCTCTCTCTATTTTGGTTCGCCTTGAGCCCACTATTACATGCTGAATCATTACTAAAATTAGACTATTCCAAACGCCTTGATGGAGATGCAAAAGATTGGTTGATTGCGGAAGATTGGACTTTCCAGGCTGGCGCTAAGAGCATTAAGCCACTATTTCAAGAGGGAAAACTGATTATAATTGCGAAAGAAGAACAATTAGGCCAGCTAGTTAAAAGAGTTAATCTTGAAAATGCCAAAACACTGATCATCAAGTGGGGGGTTAATAAGTTCCCAAAAAATGCAAGCTGGGATAACAGTGTGGAACGTGAAGCCATCATGGTCTCAGTAAGTTTTGGCAAAGAAATCCATGGTAGTGGTGTACTTTTTCTCCCTTCTTTGCCTAGGTTCATTGGCTTCTTTTTAGGTGAAACTGAAAAAGAAGGCCAAGCTTATAAGGGCCGTTACTATAAAAAATCAGCAGATTACTACTGCCTCCCTTGCGGCAATAAAGCCACAGAAGAAGTCACCACAGAAGTAGACCTAGAAGATTATTATAAAAAATCCTTTGGAACTGGCCCTATGCCATATATTTCAAGTCTTTCCCTTGAGTTTGACACAAGGGATACAGGTCCCTCTGAAGCCTTTATTCGTTCAATCGAGATCATAGCTAAAGACAGCATTTCTAAATAGGGCTTCATAGCCCTATCAAGTGACTTAAGACACGGCCTGCATCATTAAACCTGGAGTAGGCAGCAAACACTTCTCTACTTGGCTCTTCATGTGAGGATGATTCAAGATTTTCACCTGGGCAAGCAACTCGTAGAGTTCTGCTGCCGCCTTTCCATGACCTAAATATTTTCTAGGGTCACTGCAATCTTCAATGATTAAAATCTGTTCTTGCGGGTACAAATTGCAAAGCTTCTTAAATACCTGAGTCAGCTTTTTTGTATCCACCGACATTTCTCTAGGTACTATAACCAGCAAACAACTGCTTTGGTCCTTGAGTTTGCATAAAAAAGCTTCAAAATTATTATCAATAGGAAATAGCACTTTGTTCATTGTACACCTCTTGGATTGTGTTTCTCATTTCTTCTAAATCACCAATATGAATGGAATCTAAAGTAACTCTTGGGTTTTCAAGATCTTCTGCCAGTCTACGATTTAAGCCAAAGGAGGCACATAACTGGCCTACTGTTACTCCTTGGTTTCTTTTACTTAAAAGCTTTCTGATTTCTCTTACTAAATCTTCTTTGTAAGTTTCTTCGGCATGTTTTCTTTCTTTAATGAGGGGCTGGATCTCAGTTACGTTATTAACCTTTACCTTTTTAACTTCAGCCTCCTTAACTATCTTTAACTCCTCTGAGACAAAAGGTCCCCCTTCTTTAAGACTTACT
>JASJGK010000106.1:0-2802 GCA_033791585.1 SAR324 cluster bacterium
CCGTTAAAAAGAGGGCTACATTTATAAAGAAAATACAAGAAACTAAAAAGTGATAACTGCTTGCAAAAATAGGATCTAGGCCATTATAGAAATACCCTAAAACAGGGGTCAAAATGAAGGTATAGCTTATTCGATCGGCGAAAAACTGCTTAACCAAAATAGCACTACGAACCCAGTGTATAAAGAGGCCCTCAGAACTAAGGTATAAGAAAAAAATTAGGATTGGAGTCAGTAAACCTAAAAAAACAAAAAGATATTGTTTTAACAAGGGCAGCGATACTTTAGTGCCAATTTGTTTGCGCCCCTTCGTCTCCTGTGACAGGGCCTGTGCAAATTCAAACAGGAAAATTAAAAAGAATGTAGCAAATAGTGAAATAGCCGTTTCATCTCTAGCTAAAATCGATAAGCCAAAAAACACCCCCGATAGGAATAGATACTTTTTTTGATATAAGTCATTTAATTTTGGATAATTTGTAATAAAAAACAAAATTCCCATGAGTTGGAACATGTAAGAAAAGTAATTTGGCCAAGGATAGATTATATTAGGATGTAGTAAAAAAAGGACAAGCGTTAAAGCAGCGGCAATCTGCTTTGTTAAAAATTTTGACCAAATTTTATATGAGAACCATATGCTAGTTGAATAGGCCAACCCCGTAATAATCCCTATTGATAGGAGCTTTTTACCAAATAAGACCAAAGCTGTGCTGTGGATTAGAGGGACGAGCAAGCCATAAAAGGAAGAAGTCTCTTTATATGGAACTTTCCCGTTCAGTAAATCTAAGGCTTCTGATAAAAACATCCCCCAATGGTGAGGGTCGATGGAAAACCTTGATTGTAAAATGCTCAGGTGCAGGGAAAATAGAGCAATGAAAAAAACAAGAATCTGTGGGTAGTTTTTTCCAAAATAAAAAGACAAAAAGGCAAGGGGAATGAGCCAGAAAGGACTCTGCAAAAAACTAAACTGAGGGATTTGTTGGACGAAAAATAAAGGGTGCCCAAATAAGGGGACGATCGCTAAAAGGGAAAAAAAGACTAACCAAAACTTATTTTGAAACAAACCGGAGAAATTTGGAATTGAAATCATAGCCGCTGGTATAAAAGTGTAATAATTATGTCACCAATTCCAAGAAATAGCTTCTCTATTTACGCCATATTGGCTGAATCGATTTTTACTGTAAAGCTTAAACTTTGATGTGATATGGTGAAGCTCTTAGGCCCCTGTAGATTTAAACAAGGCCAAGCTGTTTAATCATGTTTCCTTATAGATAACTTTAGGATTGGTTGCTGTAAGCTGTGACTTACTTGTGAAATATATGCCCTCTATTGAATTTGAAAAACTTGGGACTGGCCTGACCGTTCTAAATACGCAGAATATATACTTGCGTCCCTGAAGGGGCAGTGCCATTATCTCTTAATAATTTAATAAGGACACAATGTTTTCTCGTAAAAATTGGCAGGGCATTTCTTTTTTCACTATCTTAGTCTTTGCCTACCTGGGGATGTATTTTTCATACCATGCAACACCAAGCATCCAAGAGGGGCAATTTTTAGGATGGTGGAAGTGGGGTGACCAAGGCCTATATTTAAGGTCAACTAAGGCCTTTGCTGAATTTGATTTTTCTTCAGGGAGCCATTCTTACCCCCCTCTATACTCGCTATTAGGGG
Organism: SAR324 cluster bacterium; assembly: GCA_033791585.1. Classification (GTDB taxonomy): domain Bacteria; phylum SAR324; class SAR324; order XYD2-FULL-50-16; family XYD2-FULL-50-16; genus JASJGK01. The sequence goes on from JASJGK010000106.1 coordinate 1,666, forward strand.
CTATTTTTTACAACATCAGTAGCCAACACCCTTATTTATTAATAAATTTAGCTTCATTTTTTTGGTTTGCTTATGTATTTATCGCCTTCTCAAGTCAATACACCTCTCGATTGATTGCTGGTTTACTATTTTTTGTTACCGTAGTTGCAAACTACACTATCTTCCTGCAATTTGTTATTCCTTGGACAACAACCTTAGTGGCTGCAATTTTTTCCACTGGGATATTTGGACTCTTAAAGCAAAAACAAGTCGAGGTTGGTCAAGGCAAACAACTAGGAACAGCACAGCTCGTTGGCCTTTCATTGATACTGGGTTTAACTGCGTTGACTCGGCCCGTCGACACTATTATAGCAGGCGTTTTGTGGTTAGGGCTTATCTTAAGAATCTACAGCCTTAAAAGAAAGGCTTCGGCTAACAAGTTAAACCTCCAGGACTTTACGAACTATATACTACCCACCTTTTTTCTGTTCTTCGGTAGTATTTTGTTTTTAATGTATAATAAAATTTTCCATGGGGGGTTTTTAAGCTCATATTTTAAAGCGTCTTCTGCTGTTGGCATATCACTTCCCGATTTTTTTGAAAAATTCACCTCAATAATTTTAGATTCTGAAGCCTTATATTTAATACAAAATCAAGCAATAGTAGATCACTACCCTTGGATTTTAATATCCATATTAGCAGCCTTCTACTTTATGGTGGTTGGAGATTGGGCACTAAGGACACTATTAGCCTCCATATTTGTATGTCTTGTGCTTTACATTCCCTACAACGATCTTTTCCCAAACGGCATTTGGAAATACCATAACATTCATTATTTTAAGTGGTTATTTCCTTATTTAGGCCTATTCGCTTGGGTCTTCTGCGTAAAGATCATTCAGGGGTTTAAAATAGATAAAAGAGCAGCTATTTTAAAGCTTTTGTTTTTTATGTGTTTGGGCTCTTTGATACTATCGGTTAAAATCAAACTTGACTTTAACGAGAATGATTTCAAGCACCAGCTCTTTGAAGGAGAAGTGAAAAAAAATCTATTCTCCTTCAACAGTCCTACAGAGATAGACTTTATAGATATTTTCGGCGTCCAAGGCGCCTACCACGCTTTATATCTTGGGAATCACAGGGTGTTTATTGATGGGGAAA
>JASJGK010000107.1:0-12164 GCA_033791585.1 SAR324 cluster bacterium
GATCATTATTTTGGCTGTTATTGTGACTGCATTTTTGCTCAGTTTTATCATGCTTAGGTTAGTCTTTAATCCTTTAAAATCCTTAGCAAAGTTTTTTGCATTTATTGAGAAAAGCTTAAACCTTTCTCTTAAATATAAAGATTTCACCGACCAAAAAAACCTGGGTGAAATAGCATTAGCCACTAAGAAAAACGAGATTGAAGTAACATTGGATGGATTTGATGGCTTACTGAGCAAAATCAAAAACAGCATTCTCAGCATTCGTGACCAATCAGTAACCCTTTCTCAGGCCTCGGCAACCCAGCTAAACTCCACTGAAAAAGTGAAGACAAGCACTGTTGAAATGGGTGAGCAAGCTACTGTTATCGCCGCTGCTTCAGAAGAGGTATCTGCTAATGTAAACACCATTGCCTCAGCTTCTGAAGAAGCCTCTTCAAATATTAAAGAGATGACCTTAACAACCCAAACCCTGACCAATTCAATGCTAAGTATTTCGGGCAATGTGGTGCAGGTATCTATGCACATGGATGGCGTTACGGAAAAAACGGAACATATTTCTCTTGAGATCAATAGTATATCCAGCGCCGTAGGTGAAATGAGTAACAAAATGGCTGAAATCAATGATAGTGCTGCCCAAGCATCTAAAATTACTGAAGTTTCTAGCCAAAAAGCTGAGCAGACATTAAAGACGATGGAAAACTTAGGCGCCGCCTCAACCGAGATAGGGAAGGTAGTGGGTTCAATTCAGTCTATTGCTAGCCAAACCAATATGTTGGCCTTAAATGCGACTATCGAATCTGCCAGCGCAGGTGCGGCAGGCAAGGGGTTTGCTGTGGTGGCGGGAGAGGTGAAGGTCTTAGCGCAGCAAACAGCTAAAGCCAACGCTCAAATCGGTGAGTTAATTGACCAAATACAAGACCAAGTTTCTAAATCACTGGATGCTACAAAAGACACTGTAACCTCGATACGGTCAGTCAATGAATTGACTTTAGTAATCAATCAGGCAACCCAATCCCAAAAAGTGGTTGCGGAAAATATTAACCAAAACACAACTAGCATCGCCGTTAGCAGCACCGAATCCACTCAGGCGCTACAAGAAGCCAATGTGATGGTGCAGGAAGTAAAATCTTTGGTTTCTGATGCCAGTTTGGCCGCCGAAGAATCCAATAAAAATTTACGAGAGGCATCTGCTGGCATTGGCGAGGTAGCTCGATCTTCTGCCGAAGTATCTGTGGCTGTTAAAGAGGTGAGTCGTAGTATCCAAACCATCCGCACAAACATCAATGATGTGATTCAAGAGGTTGAGGTTACTCGAAGTGATGCCCAGAAACTTGCTGATGTTGCTAGGGAATTAAAACAAAACACAGATATGTTTTATGTGTCTTAATCATCATATCAGCCTAATCCAAGCCCGAAAAAAAGGCCTAAAAAACTCTTAAATCCTTTTATGAGCCATAAAAGGATTGAGAGGTAAGAGCTTAAAGCGAGGCGCTAGAGGCCTCTTCTTAAAACTATTTTAAAAAAGAGTGAACCGCTTCATAGGCGTTATCTTGGTAGCTCTCATTATTCAGATCACTAAAAATATCCCCCTGGTCAACAATTTTACCTGTTAAGGTGGAAGCTTTACTGGCGTAAAAAACACCACTTTTATAGCTCTCGTCTGTTAATACATCAACGTACCTTTTGGCACCCTTTTCCACTTCATGCATCAAGCCAAAAAGTGGCAAGAGTTTAGGCCCCACTACAGTAAAAGCAAATTTCATAAAGGGGGCTAAGTCGCCACCTACATCTGTGCCACTGGTGGAACCAGGGCTAACGGTTACTATTCTAAGTTCTGGGTGTTTACGGGCCATAGATGCCATCCAGTGAGCAGCCACATACTTAACAGGGCCGTAAGGCACAAGTGGATCATTGGTTTTTGGCCCGTGAGTCCCATCGCAAATGGAAATAAAATCAGCGACACTGGACTCCTTTAGTTTTGGCCTTTTCAAATTCATTTTCACTACACCTCTGGCAGCTTCAGAACCTGCATAAATGGCAACTTTGGTGAGTTTTTTTGCAGCGATAATCTCATCAAGTAAAAGAGCATGCCCCAAAACATTTGTTGAAAACTGCTCGGTTACACCATATTTTGTAAGGCTACTGAAACTTTTTCCACCCATACCACCAGCATTCATAACCAAGGCCTCTACAGGCTCAGGCAAAGCTTTCACAGCGGCTCTGACAGAATCCAAATTGGAAACATCAATAATAAGAATTTCGAAGATCTTGCGGCCAGTTATCTCTTCCAAATCGGCTTGGGCCGCTTTGGCCTTTTCTTCATTTCTACAGCCGAGGTAGATTTTTTCTGTGGTTTCTAAGAGAGCCATTTGCCTTGCACTATCTTTACCTAGGCCGCCATTAGCGCCTGTAATTAATAGACTTTTAATCATTTTACATCCCCTGGCTTAACATGATATCCAACTTGCTAAAGGCCACAGCCCGTAAGGCTGCAAGGCCAGTGAAACCGTCACTGGTCATAAACTTTTCTACTCCAGCAGGATTTGCGAACTTAAATATAGCCACCGCCTTGGGCCCGCCTTCGCCTTTTAACTGCTCAGTCACCTTAAATCTGCCAATGATCTCGGCACCTGAGGCCTGCACCACAGGGACAATTTTTGTGTTGTATTCAATAAACTGTTCCATCTTTTCTGGGTCAGGGGTGGCGTTGATAATTAAGTATACCGGTTCTTCAGTCATTATTTTCCTTAAAATTTCAGTATTGGGTTAAATTAGTTGGAAAGGGCAAAATTCAATTTTTCTGAACTGGGCATTTCCTCTCCAATGGTTTCTCCACTTTGGGCGTGAAAAGCCAAGCCTGTTAAAATAGACTTCATCATTTTTTTCATCATCATGGGCATCATCAAGCTGCCCATAAGGAACCCGATCGGACCATATTTAACTACATAATTCATTTCCATATAAAGCTCGCCTGTACCATCACCTTGGTCAGTCACACCCATGCCAGCCACAAGGCTAACTAGAGGCAGCGAAAACTCAGTAACGGCAAATTTCAGCCCTTTTCCCTCGTCTATTTCTGTTATTTTTTCCACCAGTGTCCCTTGGTCATACAGAGTGCATTTGCGTGTGGTGCCTACACCCGTTTTGATATCAGAGATAATAGGAGAACTTTTTACGCTAGAAGAAAAACGCTCTACGCTAGAAAAATCACTGATGATTTGCCAAAGCTTTTCTGGGTTTATCTTTGTTGGTAAGGTTATTTTTACGTGATGTGCCATTTTATTTACCCCTTATAGGTAGGTGTCTTTTAGGTTAGCTGCTCACAAATGTAAGTGCCCAATAATTAGACTAGGTTAATTAATTAATTTTGCTGGCACTTGGTAGTGGCTGCAAAGAAAGCTTTAGCTGTGCAAATGAGCGAATGATAATATCACTCCCTCGCAAACGGGCCGACTGGATTGCACCTTTTAAAGAAAAGGCAATAATTAGGGCCTGATCTGCTGCTGGGCCTTGAAAACTAATTTCTTTTAGCTCTCGGCCTTCAGTTAAAATCTTTGTAAAAAAATCCAATTGAATATCTTCCACTTTTTGCAAACAAATTTTCATATCTTCTGAAAGTTTATAAAAGTCATTTTGCAAGGAGCCAATGGGGCAGGTTTTCTGACAGTTATCCCACTGGGTGGCCAACATGGAAAAAAACATTTCTAGTTTCCCAAAAGATGAGTTTCCGCATTCGTCAAATTTTGCTGTTACCCCTGTCATGATTTCCACCATCTGGTTACAAACGGCCAGACCAAGGTCTTCTTTTTTAGCAAAGTGATGATGAATGCTTGCCTTGGCTATCCCTAGTCTATCTGACAGGTCTTTAAAACTTAGGTTGCCATAGCCCATTGTCTGGATTAGCTCGATAGTCATTTCTACTATTTCTTGTTTTCGGTCCATAAACCCTCATGTTTAGCCCTTCAAGTAAACCTACCTACCAGTAGGTAGGCTGTCAAGAAGAATGCAAACTTGGGATTTATCAAAAAGAAAACAAATGAATATAAATCTTAGAGACAAAGAGGGTTGATCAAGTCAGGCCCATGATTGCGCGAGGAGTTGACACGGGCGGAAACGGGAAAAATTTCCAGTTGCCCTGAGTAGGGCTTTAAGATTTCTTCTGGATGTTGATAGCCCTCATATAACCAAGCTTGGATTTGCTGGGGCCGCAACAAAATAGGCATTCTGTGGTGGATGGGGGCCATTTGATCGCTGGCCTCAGTGGTTATGATGCTAGTGCTGATCAACTCTTGGGGCTGCTCGGATTCGGCCACTGGCCCCAACCAACGCTCCCAGACGGCAGCCATAGCAAAAAGAGAATGATTTGGTAGGCCAATAAAATAGGGGGCTTTGCCCGAATCGGCACGCAGCCACTCAAAAAAACCATTGGCCAAGATCACGCAGCGCCTCTGCTCAAAGGCCCTATGGTAAGATTTTTTTGTCCCCAAAGTTTCAGCCCTGGCATTGGTCATTTTATAGCTTGTTTTTGCATTGTCTGCCCACGCAGGCACAAGCCCCCAGTGAAAAAAACCAGCCTTCATTCCTTGGCTGTTACCAGCAATCCCTAAAACTTTTGTGCCAGGCGAAATGTTATAACGAGGCTCTAGTTTGTTACCTTCTGGCAGGTGATTTTCTGCTTGGTTATTTCCCAAAGACTGAGGGAAAAAAACTTGGGGAAACTCTTCCTTAAGTTTTTCCAATTTTTCATAAAGCGCAAAGCGACCACACATAATCCCTCGAATTTTTCAAAAATTAAACAAACGCAATCACCGTTGCCCCAAACGATTCAAAAAGCTTGTGAGGTTGATTTTTTGGTTGGCAATCCCCAGTTTGTTTCGAATGGATTTACGGTGTACCTCGATTGTACGAGGGGATTTCCCTAATATCCCAGCAATTTCTTTACTACTTTTACCCATTTTTATGTACTTAACCAAGTCAATTTCAGCTGAAGTCAGACCTTGAAACTGGCCTAAATTCTGGGAAAAGGGGCTCATTACCTCCTCTAAACTTGTTTCTGCCATCTCCACAATTTGCGCCTGCTCAAGGTTAAGTTCTGTGGATTTTAGCTGTAGTAACAAAGGCTGTAGCAAGGTTTGAATATTTTTGCTTAAATTGGCCTCAAGCTCTGCTCTATCCCTCTCCGACTTTTTTAAAAGTACCGTTAAAGCCGAGTTGGTTTCTTCTAATTCAACTTTAGTTTCTGTTAAAAAAACCTGCAATTGCCCCTTCGCTCGTTTTAGTTCTACATGGGTGTTGATGCGCGCCACTGCCTCTGAAATTTGGATGGGCTTGACGATAAAATCTACAGCACCAAGCTTGAAGCCCTTAAGTAGGCTTTGTTTATCTCGCAGGGCAGTGATAAAAATTACGGGGATCGCCGACCAATGAACATTCGACTTTATCTTTGCAATAAACTCATAGCCATCCATGCCAGGCATCATAACATCCAGAAGAATTAGATCTGGGGTTTCCTGTTCCAAAAGTTCTAAAGCTTGGTATGCATCGTCGGCTAGGCTAACCTCGAGTCCACGTTTTTTCAAAGCATGGTCCAAAAGATTACGAATATCTTGGTCGTCGTCAACAACAAGAATATGTATTTTTTCTGTTTTCACTTTTGCCCCACAGCCTAGTTTTTAAGTCTTAACAGCCATTATACTTAGATTTTAGGTAGAGTACCACCCCAGTCTTTAGCTATACCCTGTTTTTATACCATAACCTATATTAAGCATAGAGCAAGAACCTTTAAAGGAGAATACCATGACTAGCCTCAGGAACGAAACCAGAGCCGATTTAATGTTGGAAGTTGATGTAAAAGAAGTATTGAGCGGCGAAGTCTTAGGCCAGTTGAGAGAAATCTCCATAGGCGGGGCATCCATCTTTGGCGCCAACAAAATTTCTCCCCATAAAAACCTGAACTTAAGTCTTGTGGTTTATGACCAAAGAGGGCGAGAGCACAACTTTCAATTTAAGGCTGCTGTTACTTACAACAAGACGACCCAAGCCCAGATCCACACAACAGGTGTTCGCTGGGTGCTCAACACAAAGGAACAAACAAAAATACTAGAACAACTGATCGACCAATTTGGGCTTTGGGAATCCCAAAGCCTAGAGTTGGCTTCAGCTTAAATTCGACATTTAAAATCGAATTTATTGGCCTGCATGCTTATTTTTTCCCCGTAGCCTTTGCAATTTTCTGGTCATTTGTGTTTTTCCTTGGTACTGTACACTGTGCAATAACTCGAGGGGAAAACATGGAATTACACACACAAGACCTAAACCAACTGTCACAAGAGAAGCGAAATTGGCTTTTTATGATTCTTTGGCGGATTTATACAACCGAATGCAGCGCATCTGAAGAAGAACATAACGATTTAATGCGAGCAATGTCATGGGTCAGATATTCAGACCGCACAAAACTGGCTGAAATGGCTGGTTACCTGCCTGAAGATTTTTATGGGTCAAAGCCTGCAGACCTGAACTTTGAAGAATCTTACTTGATGTGGGTCAACGCAATTCAAATTGTCACAGAAAAGGGCACTGTCAACTTGAGCACCAAAATGCTCATTGAAAAAGTAGGTAAAATTTTAGGCTTTCACAAAGAAGCTTTGCCCGAGGCAATGAAACTTGCGAGCCAAATGGCCTTTGTTAAAACCGAGATTGAAAAACTAAGGCATAGCCTACGCCCCTATTACCAACGCCGCACAGACGACCAACCTGCTAAGGCCAAAGTGAAGGCTTAATCTGAAACCTTTTGATTTAAATTCACCTCAATTTTGATCAGAAAGCTTAAAGATAATTTGGCAGCTAAAAGAATGGGCTTGGGCCTCAAGGTAGACCTGCGCCCTAGCAAATCCCCGTTCTGGTTTTTCGTTGAAAATTTTAAACTATTTTAGGTGCTTTATAAGATCTTGAAATTAACTAGATAAATTTCTTTTTTATAAAGGGCGAGGTCATAGCTGATAAAAGAGCAGAATAGTCCAACTGAAAATTCACCTCATCACCAACCTGCATATTTTGGTTTTGAGCTTTCAGAATAATATGATCACTACTAGCCCCCAAAATAGTAGTATTAGCCTCTGGTTGCAAACCAGATATATCGACATCCTGACGGCCAAGGCCCAAAATTACTCGCTGAAAATTACCTTGGTCTTTAAAACTAGGGATCTGGCCAAAGGCATCTTGGCCGATGGTTCCACTAGGCAGGGAAGGCTTTACCTTAGATTCAATCACTTCAGCAACCAGCCTAAAAGCATCAAGGTGCAGGCCTGCAATGGGTTTTCGGCTCAAGGTTTCGCAGCCTAAAAGAATGGACTCACCAATACGAAGATTGTTGATTTTACCAACTTCGCTGGTTGCATGCACCCAGTTATAATTGGCTGAATTCCCCCCTGAAACAAGGGCTAACGTAAGAGAAAATTCTTTTTCAATCTCACCTGCCAATTTAGAAAGCTTTAACATATTGTGGGCATCAGGCTCGACCCCGCCAAAGCATGCCAAGTTACACCCCAGCCCCACCAGTTTCAGGTTGGCAAGTGAGAGCATTTCGCTAATAAAAGCGGAAAGATTGGTTGCAAGAACCCCTTCACGGAGGTCACCCATCTCAACCATCACAATAATTTGATGGATTTTATTTTGAGCTTGAGCAAAATGAGAGAGTTTTTTTAAGGTCTCCATCTCACTGTTTAGACTTATATCAGCAACCTGCACCACCAACTCAGCTTGGCTGAGCGCCGTGCGTAAAAGAACGAACGGAGTAGTGATTCCAGCGGCTTTCATTTTTTGGATATTTTCAATGCGAGAGTCGGCAATGTATTTAACACTGCCATCAACCATAGCCTTAGCAATTTTAGGTTCCCCTAAAACTGCCTTGGAAACGCCCATTAAAGAAATCCCTTTATCCGCATAAATTTGAGATAAATGACTAGCATTTTCTCTTATTTTTGAAAGGGAGATCTCGATTCTAGGGATCACAGCCTAAGCCGGGACTTTTGCAAATTTTAGCTCTCTGAGTTTATTCCCTAGGGTTGGGAAGTTGTTACCGAGGGCTTGGATTAGCTTGTCACAACCATGGATTAAAACGTCAAGAGCTGGCAGCCCTAACCTTTGCTCATAATCTTTGATGCTTTTGAGCATTTCACTATCTGACAAATCTTCATGGTTGATCGTAATGGCCATCACCTTCGCCTTAGAAACAGCTTCGATCAACTTGATCTCGCTTTCTAGGGTGGGCATAGGCAATTGAGGGAAATCGCAACGGACTTTTCTAGCTGGAGCATGCTGCAAGACGACCCCACCAGGCAAGCTTCCTTTTAAAATTGCAGTAGAACTCATAAAGGCGGGATGCCCAACGGCCCCTTGCCCTTCCATTAGTATGATATCAGGGTTTTCATGCTCAACGGCTTGCAAAACAGAATCCTCAATTTCACCAATGACAAACTGAGAGACCAGAGCATCAATTGACCTGCCATACTTAGCGCCTTGCATCAATGCTGTTTGCCCCGTTGCTACCAATACGGATTTAACACCAATTTGATTGAAGGCCTTGTTAAGCTCCACAGCAGTTGTCATCTTGCCACAGGCGCAATCTGTCCCTAAAACAGCGACGACAGGAACCGTGACCTCTGCAATTTTCCCAGTAAAGACACACAATTTTTGAATTTGAGGCGGCTTTCTAATGTCTGTAATTGTAACTTGGTGCTCAACTGAGGCGGCCACAAACTCGGCATCTTCTGAGAAAAATTGATGCAGTCCACTGATAATATTCATTCCCTTGGCCATAGCCTCTATAACCAAAACTCTTTCTGCGTTGCAAATATCAATATCTAACGGTGCTTTTCCGTAAATGTAACAAAGGGGGACTTCTGCAATCCCACCTAAGGCTTCTTCTAAATTTGTAAAAATAGGGATTCCATTGCGCTTTTCGCCTAAGGCCTCACCTGCATCTTGGCCGCCTAAAAGGCTGTCGATAACACCAATAATATCATATAGTTCAGAATGTCTAATTAACCCTGCGGCTGTTTTCCCGTCTACCAGACCAAATTCTTTGTCACAGTAAACGATAGCTGTCTGTTTCTTAATGTCCATATAAACTCTTTTAATTAATTTCTAGAAGCTCAGGGAAATTTGTTGTCAGTCAGCGTTGTAAATAAAAAATGACTTACTAAAATTTTTACTGACTTTACCTACAAACCCCACCAACAATGCTATAAAAGCTATTGAATTTGATTTTATGGTCCCTGAGGTTGGCTTAAAGGGAGTTGTTACTTACCTATAAAATAGCATGTCAAAACAATCTTTTATAAATACAAATGCATTATTTAAGGTGAGTAACAATAACCTTACCCCTCAGGATGCATGATCCATGTGGCTTAGATAGAAAAATAAAAATTAAAAATTAAATCTTATATTTTTTCCAAAAATTAGGGGGGCTAGCGCGGCCTTTGAGGAAAGGACTTTGCGCATCTAAACGACTTGAGAGTAGAGGCTTTTCAATTGTAAAATTAATTCCAACTATGCCCACTAAAGAAAACCAACTTAAAACTCAAAATAAGCCCAATATCTAGTAATGACTCAAATTTGTTTCAACCGAAATACTGGGCGATTTTCCAAATTATACTTTGTCTTATGCCATTTACCTCGACTTTTTTTGGGGTAAGCAAAGGAAAAAGAATAGTTTAATTTCCCCTTGGTGAGCAAAAAACTTTTGCTACTCTGTGCATAATTTAGTATTATTAAATTATATCTTAAAGTTGTGGAGTTTATTGTTGATGAAGCCTTATCATCTAGCCATCTACCTAATATTATTGGCTTTTTTCGTTACAGTTGCTAGCCCGATTCAAGCAGCGAGTAAAGTTTATAAAGTTGGTGTTGTTCCGCAATTTGATGTCAGGAAAATACAGGCCATTTGGCAACCTATTTTAACTGAACTAGAAAAAAAGACTAACCTGAAACTGGTGTTGGTCCCCTCCAACGACATCCCTGATTTTGAGCGACAATTTCTCAAGGGAGAGTTTGACCTATTATACCTGAACCCCTACCACCTTTTAGTGGCAAAAAAACACCAGTCCTACTACCCCATTTTACGGGATCATGGGCGTATGCTTTATGGAGTTCTCACAGCCGCCAAAAACGGAAAAATCAATAAGGTTGAGGATTTAGAAGGTAAGGTAATTGCCTTTCCAGCGCCGAATGCTCTCGGGGCATCCTTGCTGATTCGAGCTAGCTTGAAACAAAAGTTTGGAATCAAATTCACCCCTCGCTATGTAAAAAGTCATTCTTCTGTCTACTTAAATGTTACGTTAGGGATTGTTGCCGCAGGGGGTGGGGTACAAAAGACCTTAATGCAACAACCAGCTGAAATTAGAGATTCTTTAAAGGTAATCTATAAAACGCAAAAGGTAGCACCACACCCCATTGCCATGCACCCTAGAGTAAAAAAGGCAGACGCTAGGGCCATCACCGAGGCTCTGTTAAAAATGGGTAGTAGCCCCTTAGGGAAAAGGTTGTTATTAAAAATTCCTATTAAAAAAATTGGCCCTGCCAAATTAGAAGACTATAGCCCTTTAATGGATCTTGGTATTGATCAGTTTTACGTAAAATAGATATGAGAGTTCGAACACGTTTTATCGTTTTGTTTGGTTTGCTGTTTATGGGTATGGCTAGCTATATTCATTTGAGTTGGTTGCCCAATTTTTTAGACCATGAAGTTACGGCCTTTAAAGAAGCGGAACAAAAAAAATTACACCTCTTAGCTATTTCCTTGGTGCCCGATTTATTAACCTTAGACATGGCAAAGATTTATAAAACCTTGCAGGAAGTAGAACAGGATGAGCTAGACTGGAAGAGGGTCCAACTTTTTAATGACCGCGCAATGCGGATCTATCCCTTAAGAGAAAACCTTGAAACAGAGATTTTTACTCAAATTAAGGCACCGCTTTTGTTGAATGGCAGTAAACTCGGAACCCTCACTTTATTTTTAGATAGCGCAAAAAAAATAGATCGCTTGAAGCAGTTTGTTTGGAATTTGGAGTTGACTATCTTCTCTTTGATACTGGTTTCTTTTGGGCTGATGTACTGGTCTATAAATGCGTGGATTATGGCCCCTTTGAATTTGCTAACCATGGCAAATCAAGCTGTTGCTGGTGGTGATTTTAGGGCGACCTTACCTGAAGTGAGTGTTCCAGAAATGAATGCCTTTAGAAATTCCTTTAAAACTATGCTCAATCAAATTGTAGCAGATAAACTGCTCTTGCAAGAAAGTGAGGAATTCCAAAGCGCCATTATCAATAGCGCCAAATATACAATTATTTCTACTGATTCAGAAGGCTTGATTCAATCAATGAATGCTGCTGCCGAAGAACTGTTAGGCTATAAAGCAGAGGAAATTGTAAACAAAGAAACACTCGTAAAATTTCATGATTTAGATGAAATTATCCATCGTGCTAAGGTTTTAACCGAAGAACTAGGGGAAACCGTACGCCCAAATTTTGACGTTTTTGTGCTAAAGGCTGTGGCAGGTGAGGATGATGTAAATAAATGGACCTACATCACGAAAAGCCACAAGAGAATCCCCGTTTCTATTTCTGTAACGGCCTTAAAGGATAAAGCAAATGGCATCATCGGTTTTTTGGGAGTCGGCACAGACCTAACTGAATCCATCAAGGCAGAAAAAGAGCAACAACTGGCAAAAAAGGTATTTGATCATGCTGGCGATGCCATTATCATCACAGACTCAGATACAAACATTTTAGATGTTAACTCTGCCTTTGAACGCATTTCGGGATATAGCAAAGCTGAGGTTTTAGGCAGCAAGCCGAACATTCTGCAATCAGGCGAGCATAATCAGGTTTTTTACCAAGAGATGTGGGGGAGTTTAAAATCCAAAGGGATTTGGACTGGTGAAATTGTCGACAAAAGAAAAAACCAAGAGGTTTACCATGAACAGTTAACCATTACCGAAATTAAGGATTATAGTGGTATTACAGTAAACTATGTTGGTATGTTTCAGGATATTACTTTAAAAAAAGCAACGGAAAAAGCGCTGCTTGAAAAACAATTGCTCTTAGAAGAAGCAACCAAAGCCAAGTCAGATTTTCTGGCAAACATGAGTCATGAAATTAGAACCC
>JASJGK010000108.1:0-4025 GCA_033791585.1 SAR324 cluster bacterium
GGCCTTCCAAGGTGAGCCTGTGTAAAGTAACCCTGATCCGGGTAGAAAATAGCTGATATTTTTGGCCAAGTAAGGATTTTTTTCAGTTATGTTGGGCCAGGTTTTTTCCACATTGATTTTTGTGAAATGCATTTGCGCGGCCTTAAGCTCCTTTAGTCTAATTAGGGTTAAGCCCAAGATTTGATTGGCTTCAAGGTCGCCAGCTGTGGCCTGTAAAATCTTTTGGGCCAGCCTTTTACCTTCTCTGTAGTTACCCAATTTAAAATAAGCCTTAGCTTGGATTAGCAGTAGCTTAGGGTCTGGTTTTCCTAGAAAAATCTGCCGTTTGGATTCTGTGATTGCTCTGTAGTAATCACCTTCAGAATAGAGTTGTTCCGCAAAGTTGGCAGCCTGCAAAGTGTAAGCGGGGAGGGCTAAAAGCAATAGGAAACTTGCAAAGAAAACAGCTCTACACAACTTCATTTCTAAAGCCCCCAATCGCCTAAATTAAATTGCCCAAGATTTTCTAAAATTAGGTTTGCTTCTTGGTATTTATTCAAGTCCATTTTTTCATCAGGAACGGCAATGACACTCATCCCTGCAGCTTTGGCCGCCGCAACACCTGTGATTGCATCTTCAAAAACTAAACAATCTTCAGGGGCAGTATTGAGTCTTTTAGCAGCCTCTAAAAAAAGATCAGGGGCTGGTTTGCAGGCTTTAACTTCGTCGCCTGTGACAATACTTTTGAAACATTCAAACCAAAGTCCATGATTGCTAGTTTTAATTTGGAAATACTTCAGTGAAGAGCTAGTCGCTACGGCCATGGGGATGTTTAAACTTTTTAACTTTTCAGTTAATTCCATGGCAAAAGGCATAGGCTTAGATTCTAAAAAGGCCTTTTCAAAAAGGGGCCTTTGGGCCTCGTCAAAACTTTTGGGCGTTAAATCTAAGCCGTAGTGATCAATTAACATTTGGAGGGCAATGGTAACATCTTGGCCCATCATTCTAGATTTTAGTTCCCACTCAAATTTTAGACCATAGCTATCTAAAATCTGTTGGGTGACAAGAGTGTAGATAGGCTCTGTATCTAGCAAAAGACCATCCATGTCGAATATAATTGCTTTAATTTGTTTCATACTAGAGTTGTGACTTTTTTTGAGTTAAGAGACAAGTAGAATTAAATGACCCTTTGACCAAGCTGGCCTTTAAGGTTAAATTTATTAAAAAAAAAGGAAAAAAGATGCAGTTGTTTTTTGATATTGACGGGGTTTTATTAGATTTTGAAAAGGGTTTTATGGAATATATTCGCACCCACTACCACCCTGAATTGCCTATGGGCTTTCGCCCCCAGACTTGGGAGATGGATGGTGAATTTGCTGATGTGGATATAGACGAGGCTTGGGAAGGTTTCACCACTTCGATCGAATTCCAAAGGCTGGAAGCCTTAGGAGACGTGAATCTTTTTAATAACCTCTATGAAACCCACGAGATCCACTTGGTAACCAATTTAACTTATTCTTTAAGAGAAGCACGGGCAAAAAACTTGGATTTTGTGGGGCTAAAGTATCACTCTTTGAACCTAGGTGGGCACCACACTTTTGAAGTTGAAGGCTATCCGCTCAAATCAGCCGTTATGTTGCCGCTGGTCGATGAGTCAAAAAAAATGATCTTTGTAGATGATCACCCAAAAAATTGTGAGGATGTAAGTGAGCATTACCCAAAAGCCCAAGTCTATTTAATGTCCCGTCCACACAATCTAGGCTACGACTCCCCCTGGCTGCGAGTCGAGTCTATAAACCAATTGATCAAATTGCTAGAACCCTCGAAACGGGAATAATGCTTGCGACTTGATGCTAAATGAGGTTCAATAGGAAAACTTTATCAGCCCCAATAGACATGTCAGACGATACCTTTAACATAACAACAGAAGCACAATACAGCATTTTAAGCCCGCTGCTAAATTTTATGTGCAGCACTTTGGCGAAGCATTATTCTCATGAAATTAAAATCGACCTAGAGTCAAGTGACTGGTTTTTTATTCAAGATAATAGAACGGCCAAAGACCTAAGCAAGCCTTTTATTTTTGATCTTGATTGGCCTTCTTTTCAAGCCTACTTTCAAGGCAAAAAGAAACTTTATTTGTATTTGCAAAAGCCCGTCATTGGCTTGGCCGTAAAAAAAGGTGTTTTTTGGGTGTTTTTTGATCCTAAAATAGCTCAGGCCTATTTTGGTCGGCAACAAGAGCGACCAAAAGATTTTGGTTCCCCAACAATTAAGCCCTTTCCCTCTGTTGACCTTGCTAAGGGCCTTTCCAAGCAAATCATTGAGCTTTTATCCAATAAGGAAGCCGATCTGGTTAATTTAATTCGCCAAGCGGAAGAATTTATCGCTGTGGCTGATTTCTTTTTAAGTCCTGAGGAAGCAGCTAATTTTAATGGGATGATCCGTAGAATCCTTGTTGATTTAGGCCTAAAAGACGTGAAAATGTTGCGCAAGGATATTACTGATCCCGGTGCTAGCCCTAGGTTATTGGAAAGAAGATTAAAATCAATATTCAGAATTTGCCTCAGGCTTTATAGCAAAGGCGCCGATTCTAAAGAAAAGGAAGGTTTGAAAACCTTACTTTCGCAGAAGTCTATTGTCAGGGCTAAAGCCTTGGAATATATCCAAAGTCGGTTTGAGGCCGAGCAAGGTTAAGTCTGAACTCCTTGGCCTTTCCTAAACCTAGGTAAGAGCAATATTTAGATAAAAAAAAGCCCGCTTTAAGCGGGCTTTTTTTTATTTTTCCTGAACAGGAAGCGATTATTCCATGCAAAGAAGCTCTTGGAATGAGACAATTTCATCCCCAGCCGTGTTGGCTTTTTTTACACCATCACTATCCAGTTGGATGTTCGTTAAGCTGTTAAATGTGCCATAAATCCCTGAGGATGCTTGATCGGTCGTGCTGGAAGGAGTGTAGTAAGGGTAGTAGGTTCCATCTGGGTGAAGGAATACGAGCCTCGCTTTCATTGAGCCAGAGCAAGAGTAACCTGAGCTATCAGCCTCTGCAACTGTGCCATCGGAAGCACCTGAAAGAGTGGAAACTGGAATTTTATTGATATTGGTGTAAAGAACAGAGTCACCGCTAGTGAGTTCTGTTGCCTGGGAAACGTCAATGAGGTCTAATAGTTGCTGGACTTCTGTCATGGTGTCACTGGTGCAAGAGCCACCATTATCCATTAGGTCTTTAAAGTCGTTTAACGCTTCTCTTAAATCAGAGTCAGATGGCACACCTAAAGCATCTAAGTCGGTGTCCATTGTATCTAGTCCCGATACAAAACCTGTGGTTAGACTGGTAACATTTCCGCTTCCAGCTGAAATGCTTTCGGTAAACATGTCTTGGATGTCATCAACTTCTGCAATTACAGCACATTTTCCAGAGTCACCATTGGCAGCTTTTGCGCAGGCACCTGATGAGTAAGTAGTTGTATTACCATTAGAAAAATAAACTCCTTCCGCCTCGGTGTCATTGTAGCAATAACCATTTACCGTATCAATCAGGGCTACAGAGCCATTGGTAAAAGTCATCTGTAGGTAGTCTGTAGTTGTAATATCATTGGTTCCTAAGTCAGAATCATCTGCATCTCTCACCTTAGAATAGTCGTTTTTTTCTGATTCTGATATGGTGCCATTGGCATCTTGGTCTAACTCAATATAGGTCTGTCCCATCAATGCTGCCAAGGAGGTAAAATAGTGGATCTCAATCAGGGCGTTACTTCGTGTTAGACCGTCATAATTATCACCAGTATCTTCACCACTTAAAACAGAGGCGGCTTCATAATAGGTTTTTTGATCCGAAGTGGAATAGACTGTAACTGAATCGGCAATGCCTAAAGCATGGCGATAGTTGCTAGAAGCGCCTGAGGCCAAGAAATTCTGAAACAAAAAGCCTGCACGGCCCAAATAGGCACTCGCTCTTTGGTAATCTGAGCAGCTAGTATTTTCGCTGACACTTGCAAATTCACGGTTGTCTAGTGCGGTCACGCAGTCCGAGCTAGAATCAGTGG
>JASJGK010000109.1:0-3961 GCA_033791585.1 SAR324 cluster bacterium
ACTTCTTTGGAGCCTTTTTCAAAGGCCAATAAAGCGGCCCTTTCCCACGGGTCGGGAGCGTTATTCTTATTGAGCAGCTTGAGGCTGGTAAGTGTGCCTGTAATGCCATAAAGGGTAGAGGCTTCATCATGAATTTGACGAATCATATAGGCGGGATTCATCAAGGTTAATTTTTTCCCTGCAAGGGTTTCGATATCCCTTTCCTTAATATGGGCCAAGTGCACGTTTGCTGGGGTTCGCTCGTCTACGGGAACGTAAATGCCACCGTGTTTGGTCGCCCAAAGGCGCAAAGCAAGGTCTTTATTTAGATTTGAAGTGGCACTATTAATAGCCATCTTCTTGGTAGTTTCAACCTGACTGTAGATAACAAAGCTCAGAGACATTAAGAGTACAGTAAGCCAAAATACCTGAGAGCCAAGGTAGTTTTTTTTACCCCTTTGTAAGTCTTTCTCACCAAATTGATATTTTGTAATCGTGGTCATCCGAATAATTAATCTCAAGAAGCGTTTTTTGATTTATAATGTCATATTTTTTTCGCTAAAGGTAGTCAGAATTTTTATCTTTCAGGGCTAGTTTAAAAGCATTGGTTGTAGCTCATTTGTCAACCTTGACTAATTTAGTAAATTTGATGTTTAACAGGGATTATATTAGATTTTTGTCTTAAGGGAACCCTTGTTTCTACTGGAGAAACAATAACTTTTATGTTACTATTGGTTAAATTTACAATTACAAGGTTATGTATAAAAAAATAGCTCTAATTCTTCTGTTTTTAGGTATTTGCTTAATTTGGGCAGGTTTTCTACACAGAGATGTTTCCAAAGAGGTGACTTATGTCACATCAGCCTCTTGCGAGTCCTGTCACAGTGAGCATTATGAGTCTTGGAACAAAACCCTGCACCCTAAAATGTTTCGTCCTGTCTCTGGCCCCAACCACATCCAAGGGGACTTTTCCAAACCAAACCCCTTAGTGAAATTTAAAAAAGAAGAGATTGAATATGTCGTGGGCAACAAGTGGGAACAGGTTTATGTAAGAAAAATTGACGGTGAATATTACCCCTTTACGGCAAAATGGATGATCACAGCCCAACATTGGGTGCCTTACAAGGTTGATACCTGGAAAGAAATCACCATGTCTAGTAAATGTAATGGCTGCCACACCACAGGCTTCAATGCCGAAACCTCTGAATTTGCAGAGTTTGGGATTGGCTGTGAGGCTTGCCACGGGCCAGGCAGTAAGCATGTGCAAAACCAAAGAATCAACCATGATAGCTCATGCAGCCTTTGCCATGGGGCTATAGAGGCCGAAAAGGATATTTTAGTCAGCCGCAAAGCCAGTGTTTGTGGGCAGTGCCACAATAGAGGAAGCAATAAGGCAGCCGACGGAACCAAAGGTAAATTCAACTTTCCTATCAATTTTAAGCCAGGTGACGATCTAAATAAAAACTTTGATATGCTGCTACCTAAAAATGATAAAAAAGGGAAGTTCTGGTGGGGCAATGGAATTTCTAAAAATAGGCACCAAGAATATGCTGACTGGCAAAATTCAAAGCATTATAATTCATTGAAGCTGATGCATGAAAAATATGATGAATCTAGAGGAGAAAAAACCGACCAATGTTTGGCCTGCCATTCTGGTGACTATATTTTGGCAAATAAGGGAAATAAACCCACTCTTAAAACTGCCTCAGAGGGTGTTAGCTGCGCAGTTTGCCACGATCCTCATGGCTTTGGGCAAGAAAAAAAGGGTCACAATATTGGAACAGAAAATTGTGCTGGTTGCCACATCGACAGTATGTCGAAAAAGATTTCTGAAACAGGCAAGGTCCACTATCCTTGCCCCCCATCTGCTGTTACCTGTGCAGACTGCCACATGCCCCGTGTGGTAACAACTGGTGGCGATTACACCCTTCGTAGCCATGCTTTTAAGGTCATATCACCATCGGAAGCTCTGAAGGGCCAACCCAATTCTTGCCAAAACAGCGGTTGCCACTCTGATAAAGATTTGGAATGGGCAAAGCAAGCCTTCCAAAACCATTACCCCCCTAAAAAGAAAGCGCCAGCTTCAAAGGGAACTAAGTGAAGGCCCTTCCTGTTTGGCGGCGTTTCGCCTTTCGACTTATAACGGTATCCAGCCTTTTGATGGCCATTGCCATTTCTGCCAGTTTTTGGGTCACCAAGCATTTGGCAGAAAAAGAGTTTCTAGAGGTTTTGCATGAGCAATTTCACGACCGTTTTGAAGATGTAGAGTCTAGCCTAGGCGAAATTGGGCAACAGTCCATCCTGTGGTCTCAGCATATTGTCAATATGATGTCTGAAACCAAATTTGCAAAAAAGGCAAAATGGGGTCTAGAGGTACAGGAAATTTTAAAGGGCTCAGGTGCCGATGTTATCATTTTTGTAAATAACTCTTACCACGTAGAAATTGCAACAGATCAGTTTTTGCAAGTGGGGGATGACTTAAGCGAATGGGGTGTCATTCGTAATGCCCTAAAAACAGGGGAATCTTCTATTTTTATTCATAGCCAATTTAACCGATTTTTTCTCTTCGCCGTTTCCCCTGCGACTAAAATTAAAGGAGCCGTTTTACTTGGGTATGAACTAAATGAAAACTACCTAGCCCATTTAAAGGGAAGTCGGAATGAAGAATTGGCCTTGATTCGTAGAAGGGCAGTAATGGCAACCACGGGCTTTGGTGGTTTTTCTTTTGATAATTTGCCCCTTGATTATTTAAGGTACCAATTTTTACTGCAACAGAGCATCCCCTTTGAAAGGGTCGTGATCGATAGTGTTGAATACTTAGTGGCTGGCTACCCTTTAACTTTAATGCGGCCCGGGGTAGAAGGGTCCGTTATGGTTGCCTTTCCTGCAACCAGAATGCTTGAGGCGACTAAACGGATAAACCAGCAATTTCTAATTCTTTTTGTTGCCGTATTTGTTATTCTTTTAGCTTTAACGGGCCTCTATACCTTTTTTACCATAGGCCCGATCAAGCAATTGATTTCTAGCACAGATATGGTTGCCCTTGGTGATTTTAATGTCCAGACGTCCATTACCTCAGGCGATGAATTTGGCCTATTGGGCTTGCGATTTAATCAAATGGTTTCCGCTTTGCGGGCTTCAAGAAAAGATTTGGAAATACACCAACTGGGCTTGGAAGAAACAATACAAACGAGAACCAAAGAACTTCAAACGTCTTATCTCGATTTACAAGTTGCCCACGCCCACATGAAGGATGCGCAGGATATTGCAAACCTTGGTAGTTGGACCTTCGACCTTGAAACAGAAATTTTGTCTATAAGTAAAAATTTTGCGAGCCTTTTAGGGGATGAAAGTCAGGTAGAAATCAAAAAGGATGCATTTTTGAAAATGGTTTCAAGGGCGGACCAAGAAAAGGTTACCAAGTTGTTTGATGGGCTTGAAGGTGAAGAATACGAAGAGGCGGAATATCTGCTCTACCCCACAGAGAAAACCCCAATATATCTTTTAAGTAGGGCGCGTAAATTAGATAGAGAAGGCGGCACAGTGTTTTTGGGTTCGGCTCTAGAGATAACAGACATGAAGTTAAAAGAGAAAGACCTAACCTTTGCCCGCGAGAGGGCAGAAAAGGCCAATGAGCTTAAAAATAAGCTTTTGTCTCTCTTGGCTCACGATCTAAAAGGCCCAGTTGGGGGTGCTAGAAACCTAATCACCCTTGTTACAACAACTGCTGAGCCGCCAATTAGTGAGGATGCAGAACATTTGCTTAGTACCGCCGATAAGGCATTGGTTCAAGGTTTAGAGCTGGTTGATGAGATTTTAAGTTTAAAGGGCAAAGAGAACACAACCTTTGATATTAAAAGTCAGTGGGTTAAACTTTTTCCTATGTTAGAAAAATTGAAAGAGCAATTGGCAGGTTTGTTGCTCGCTAAAAACATTACCATGGAATTAACCCTGCCCAGACGGGCCAGTGTTTATGGCGACC
>JASJGK010000110.1:0-3794 GCA_033791585.1 SAR324 cluster bacterium
CCCTAAATACAAAAAAGAGAAAAAACCTCATCTCTTTAACGCCCGTAAAAAAGACTTGGTTATTGGTGAGACTATTTTTGTTGGTGAACTTGCCAGCTTAATTGGTATCAAGGCCGGCCAGATCATCAAAACTTTGATGAATTTAGGCATTATGGTCACAGTGAATGAATCTGTTGACGCCGAAACAGCCCAGTTGGTTGCAGCTGAGTATGAAGTGGAAGTGCGAGTAGAAATCAAGTCTGTAGAAGATACACTAGATATTGCAGAAGATAAATCAGAAGATATTGTTGTCAAGGCACCTGTTGTAACCATTATGGGTCACGTTGATCACGGTAAGACATCTCTGCTTGATAAAATCCGTTCTGCTAATGTAACCGATGGTGAAGCAGGTGGCATCACCCAGCATATTGGTGCTTATAACGTTGTACTAGAAGACGGAAGTAAGATTTGCTTCCTTGATACCCCTGGACACGAGGCTTTTACTGCCATGCGTGCACGTGGTGCTAATGCTACTGATATTGTAATTTTAGTTGTTGCCGCTGATGATGGCCCTAGGCCACAAACGATCGAAGCGATCAACCACTCGAAAGCAGCTGGCGTGCCTATCATTGTTGCTATCAACAAATGTGATAAAGATGGCGCAACACCAGACAAGGTTGTACAGCAACTGATGGAACATGAACTTATTTCTGAAGACTTTGGTGGCGATATCCCAATGGTTCAGGTCAGCGCTCACAGTGGTTTAGGAATTGATAAGTTACTAGAAGCGATCCACCTCCAAGCTGAAATTATGGAGTTAACAGCCAACCCAACTAGAACAGCAGAAGGTGTGGTAATTGAGTCTCGTTTAGATAAAGGTCGTGGTAATATTTGTACTGTTCTAGTTCAAAACGGAACCTTAAAAATTGGTGATTGCTATGTTGTGGGCCAAGAGTTTGGCCGTGTTAGAGCCATGTGGGATGACAAAGGCAATAGCTTAAAAGTTGCACCTCCTTCA
The DNA here is from genome assembly GCA_033791585.1 of SAR324 cluster bacterium. GTDB lineage: Bacteria > SAR324 > SAR324 > XYD2-FULL-50-16 > XYD2-FULL-50-16 > JASJGK01. The sequence continues at coordinate 998 of JASJGK010000110.1, forward strand.
ACACCTGTGGAAGTTGTAGGCTTAAACGGCTTGCCCTTCGCAGGCGATACCTTCCAAGTTGGGGTTGACGAAAAAACAGTGCGCCAAATTGCAGAAGCTAGAACCAATAAAGCCAAAGCTAAAGTACAAGCGTCAGAAGTTGTGGTTACCTTAGAAAATATCTTTGAAATCGCTAGTGCAGCCGAAAAAACTAACCTTAATTTAATCATTAAGGCCGATGTTGTTGGTAGTATGGAAGCCCTTTCGGCATCTTTACAAAAGCTAGGTAACGACGAAGTTTCTGTGAAGGTAATTCACTCAGCAGTTGGTGGGATAACCCAAACAGATATCGCCTTGGCTCACGCTTCCCAGGCTATTGTTATTGGCTTTAATGTAAGGCCAGACGGACAAGCCAAGAAGAATGCAAAAAATGACCAGGTAGATATCAAGCTTTATAGCATTATCTATGAGTGTATTGAAGATGTTACCCAAGCTTTAGAAGGCCTATTACAGCCGATCGTTAGAGAAGAAATTCAGGGTAAGGCTGAAGTCTTAGAAGTATTTACTATTCCTAAGGTTGGCGTTATTGCTGGTACTAAAATCGTCGAAGGCAAGTTTATGCGTGATAGCCCAGTTAGGGTTTTCCGTGATGATGTCTTGATTTACGAAGGCCAATTGGCAAGTTTACAGCGCTTTAAAGATAGCGTGAAAGAAGTTGCTACAGGTTTTGAGTGTGGTATTGGAATCCAGTCTTATAAAGACTTAAAAGCTAAGGATATTCTTGAGTCTTACCAACGCATTGAAACGGCAGCAAAGCTTTAGTCATGGCTAAAGTAAGTAAAGAACGCTTAAAGGAAACCGTAAAATTTAAGCTTTCTACCATTTTACAGCGTGAAGCCTCAGACCCTAGGTTGGAGTTTGTCACCATTGTTAATGTTAAAATTAGCCCTGACCAAGCCCAAGCAACGGTCTTTTTTGCTGTTTACGGTAAGACAGAAGAAGAAATTCAAATGGTTGGCAAAGCCCTGCAAGAATCAACAGGTTTTTTACAACAAAAACTAGCCCGCACCCTCACCAGCCGTCGCACCCCTAAACTTCATTTTGTTTATGACGCAGGTTTTGAGCATGAAAGCAAAATTGATGATCTTTTAGGGAACTTACGAAAAAACGGTGAGTTAGAATAGCTTACTGCCTGCATTTTACACTCAGAGGTACCCTCCTTAACTTCGTTTGTTTCTGATTCAGCTTTTGAATATAAACACAAAATTGATGATTTTTAGGAAACTTAAAAAAAATGGTGAGTTAGAATCAACTTTTTCCCTTTTAGTTAAAGTGATCACCAAAAAAATTCATTTTAAACGCAGAGGCGCCAGTCCTTAACTTGGTTACCTTGGTGACAGAAAAACCCCTAGTTTTTGATTAATAAAGGATTTCTAAAGGAACCCCTTGACAGAGGTAACCCACTTACATATAAATGGGGGATACCAACAACACATGCCGCGGGGTGGAGCAGTTCGGTAGCTCGTCGGGCTCATAACCCGAAGGTCGTAGGTTCAAATCCTGCCCCCGCAACCATAAGAAATAAGGCTTTACAGTTTTAACTGTAAGGCCTTTTTTTTTGTTTACTCCTCTCTTTACTCCACCGAGCTTATTTTTCATTATAGGTTCAGTATCGACTCAAGCTTTTACATCGTTGTACTTTCCAACTGCAAGGTTTAAAGATATTTAGTGAACAAAATAAAAAACATTGAACCGTTAACCTATTGCAACTAAGTCTTTATGTCTGATTATATCGATGCCCCCTATACCCTGAAATCAGAAGCAGAGCAAATTGCAAGAAAGGCTAAACTCTGCGAGCCTCATGTCAAAACATTAGCAGAATATGTCGAAAGAATTAGAGATCAAAAGTTAGGAGAAGTTCCAGATTTTGATCCACTTGATGGGGGGGGCAATGCTGAAGTATTATTTTTACTTGAAAAGCCAGGGCCTATGGCTGATTCCTCGGGTTTTATAAGCCGAAACAACCCAGACCCTACTGCAAAAGCAATTTTTGAATTCCAAACGCAAATAGGCTTGCCTAGGAAAAAGACATGCCTGTGGAACTATATGCCTTATTGGAATGGTACAAGAAAAACAACCAAAGCAGAGCGTGAAATAGGGGAAGGCTTACTGCAAGGCTTGATTCCGCTTCTGAGAAATCTCAAAGTAGTTGTTTTGGTAGGCAGTAAGGCTCAGCGAGCAGAGAAATTCTTTGAATCGCTAAACAAAAACAGACCGCCTAATATGCAAATTGGTATTGAAATATCTTCTCATCCATCACCTATAGTAAAGGCTACCAACCTAGAGAAATGGTATCAAATTCCTCAGGAGTGGAAAAATGTTTTTAAATATATTGGCAAATCAGAACACGGTTAATCAAAAGCTCTTCCATTATAAGGGCCGTTTCAGTTGAGAAAGGCCTACGGTGTGGGTAGCTGATAATAATTGCCTCAAGATGGTTCTAGCCAAACTCAATGGGATAGATTCAAAGAAGGTTATGTAGTCTGTCCAGTTAGGCAGGATGAAGGGGAGTAGTTAGAAGGGGCTTGTGGTCGATTGCTTTACTAGGTATCTGCCGTAGCGGCTCAACATTGCTGTTAAAGCGTGCGACTCATAACCGTAAGGTCGACAGTTCGAATCTGTCTTTCGCTACCAGAAACCCCCTCCAGTCTTTATACATCACACAGCACAAAGTTAATAGTCAAGGGTCTCTACAGAGGTCACAATGTCTAGGAATGAACTGCGTGGTAGCGAACGAAATAAATATTTACTTCGCACC
>JASJGK010000111.1:0-13833 GCA_033791585.1 SAR324 cluster bacterium
GGTTTAATTATCCCAGTAAAGGGAATTTCTGAAACTTTCGCCTGTAAAAATACCTGCTCCCCTGCTTTGACTTCGACATCAACAGCTTTTGTCATTAGTGAGGGTCTGGAAATTACCTTCACGGTTCCAGGAGCTGCTTCCCAAGAGAGGTAACTGCCAGGCCCTAGGCTGCCAATTGTTTTTCCATCAGAGGTGATTTCTGTGGGGATACCCCTTTGTAACCCTCCTGGAGGGCGGATTACAGTAATCCTTCCCATGGAGGGGTCGTCTGTAATTTTGTTTGCATCAGGGTAGGGTTGGTATTGGTAAGTTGGTGCGGTACAACCTGATATAACAAGTAGGCTGGAAGCTGCAAAAACTAGGAGTAAGCGTATCATGGGTTCCTTAAAAAAAATGGTGCCCCTAAAAAACAAGTTCATCGGTTTATCTTTCAGAGGCGGAAAAACTCTTGCTTCAAGCTACATTAGCGTAATGCCTTTTACAAGATCATATTTATTTTATTTAACTTCTCCTTCTTTAAACCTAGGTATAGATCAAAAAACAAAAAAAAAGGCCCGCTCAAGGGAAACAAGAGCAGGCCTTTAACAGGAACTCTTTGGTTACAAAGAGGTCCGATGCAAAGTAAAAATTGTTAATTTAAGGTTTTTAGGTAACCTTAAAGTTAACTTTTTAGACTTAAGTTTTACTTAGAATTTGATGAAGAAACCTAGACCAGCGAATGTTCCAGTAACTGTTTCTTCTGTATCAGTAGTATCGTCAGTTGCAGTAGTTTCTGCAGCACTTCCGTATACAAACTTGATATTTGCTTTCTTAGCAACAGGCACAACATAAACGATGTCAGTGTGGGCCGTAGTTGTTACATCAGCACCAGTGGTATCTTTTTTGTACTCTTCAGTTGCAAGAGTAACAATCAACTCATCAGAACCAATGTTTACACGTCCCTGCAAAGCAGATTCAGAGTAAAGCTTACTGTAAGCGTCGGTTGTTGAAGAAACGCCGTCATCATCGGTTGAAGTAGACTCAGCATAACCTTTATCTTTACTTGCTGAATCAACAGATACGGCAAAGCCTTCACCCTTGTACTTTAAACCAACGTTGCTAGCAGAAGATGAAGCGGTTTCGCCACCAGCAAAATCGTCAGATACAGCAGAGTTAGAGTTCACACGGTAGTGAATAGGACCAATTTTACCCATGGCACCAATTTGAGTAGTAGAACCGCTTGATTTGTGGATTCTATCATCTTGGTACATAGTGATACCCATTTTGTGATCACCAGCTTTGTATTCAAACTGTAATGCGTCACCTTCTAACTTGTTAAGTAAACCTTTGTAGAAGTTGAAGTTTGCAGCTTCACTTGTTTCAGTACCACCGCCCCAAGAGAAGTTATAACCCCACTTAGGCTTGAAAGTACCAATACCAATCACGATACCAGGTGCTGTTTTGTATGTAATGTTTCTAATAGTCGTTGGGGACTCACTGCCTTCACGAGACTCAATCTCAAAGTAACCAGTCATTGCGCCACGTTTAACAGAACCAGCAATGTTAGCTTCGTTGAATTCAGTCATGTGAGCTGTCTCGCCATCAACACCGCTGTTTAACTGACCGTAGAAAGTTCTGAGCTTACCTTTCATTTTGAAGCTATAATCGTCACCCATCTCTTCTGCAAAAACAGAAGGAGTAATTGCCATCAAAAGACCACTAACTAAAATTGCTTTTTTTAAGACTTGTTTCATTTTTTCCTTTGGAAATTTAAAAAATTCGATTGAAATGAAATTTGTTTTTTCAGTTCATGAATCCTTTATAAATTTCCAATGTTAAGGAAAAGTTACTAGCTTGTTAAGATTCTGTTAGGATTTGTTTTCTTCATGGAAAAGGTTAGAATCCCCTTTTGCCCCCGCCTTTTTAAAACCACAAAAAAAGGAGAGGGCATATGTTAGGTGAAATGAGAACAACTTGCCAAGAGAGCCAAGGGCTGTAATTTTTTGGTCCTTGTGATGCGCAACCTGCCAGGGGGGGGGACCGTTTGAAACGGCGGCGAATAGCCATAACCAAAAGAGTGGTAATGGTAATAGCAAAAGACCTATACTGCTCAAATTGGCAGGATTAAAAACTAACACTCTTTTTAAAATTTACGTCTTGAAAGTAAGTGACTCCTTTAATTTGCCCACCAGAAACCTTTACCTCCCGATTAAAGGTTGCGCTTGGAAAATTTATCTTAGGCCAAACAAAGCCACAAAAATCGGAGGATTTGATACTATCGTCAGTGTTAACCTCCGTAATATATGGGCCCAAAGCTTTTTTAAATTTTTGCTCATCATTTTTAAGCTCAGGACCGTGAAAAATACATGCTCTAGTGAAACTATTGTCTAGGTTCGGAGCAACAGAGCCTTGATTTAGTTTTCGGTGTAAGTTCAAAAAAATGCTCTGAGTATTCAATTTCTTTATCTAAAATAACCACTATATTTCACATCTCAATCTAACCGCACAAACCAACCCTTACAGGCCCGCACCAAGATTAGCGGTTTATATGGCATAGCCATTGCTTTCATGAGGCGAAATATAAGCCTCTAGTTGGCTTAACTTATGAGTCTAATGAAAAATATAATCAAAACTGTGACCATCCAAGCGGGGCCATTTTTGGCCCTGATCTTAGTCTTGCCATTTTTAAAGCTGGCATCTGAGGCTATTTTATTGCCTGCCAATTTCCACCTTTACCTGTGGCAATTTGTGGCAAGTTTAGCTTGGATTTTAGGCGGTGGTTTGGCTTGGCGGTTGATTAATCTGCTTTTAGCCCATTACAGCTCCCAGCGGTTACAACGAAAAATCGCCCCTGCGTTACTTAGGTCCATTGCCTTTGTGTCTGTTAGTTTAACAGTCATTGCAGGCGTGATGGCCCAAGTTTTTCACCAAGATATAACGGCTTTATGGGCCATGTCTGGTGGTGTTGGTTTGATTTTGGGCTTTGCCCTGCAAGGCCTGATCGGTGACTTTTTTTCAGGCATTACCATTAATGCAGAAGGGTCTATTAAGGTTGGTGATTATATAATACTAAACAACATCCGCCTTGCACCTGAACCCTTAAACGGAAAGGTGATTGATATTTCTTGGCACGCCACTAAAATTCGCACGCAGGAAAATTCACTGCTGGTTATACCTAACCACCTACTCAACACCACAGTGATCACCAATCTTTCTTCCCCTAGCCCCGAGACGGCCTTTGAGCTTTCTGTGGTCTTTTCGCCACGGGAATCACCTGCGAGACTGGAAAGGGTCTTGGCCGCTGCGGCCTTAGCAACTACGGATGTGCTGCACATACCCCAACCGAGAATATTGGCAGGTAATTTTTCAGGCGATGGGCAAGAAATTATTATCAAGGCTTGGTACACCCAAGGCAAGACCCAGATCCAAGATGTTAAATCCGACCTAATGAATGCGGTCAAACAACACCTTTACCTAGCTGGAATCTCCCCCTTCAACCCCCTTTGGAAAATTGAAGACCAGAATGATGAATTGAGCCAGCGGGGCCAGGTGATGGATAAAGTCGGCCTCTTTGCTGGCCTCGAAGAAACAGAACGCATTTTTATAGCTGCAAACTTACAAAAGCAACGCTTTAGCAAAGGTGACTGGGTATTTAGAGAGGGCGACAATGGTGAATCCCTCTATATTATTTTAGAAGGTGTTGTCGCTGTCAGCACAAATAAACAAGGTGAAACTGTGGAGCTAGCAAGGCTAGAACCAGGCAGTTTCTTTGGGGAAATGTCCCTCTTTGCAGGGGAGCCTCGTTCGGCAGATATCTCGTGCATAACAGAAGTTATCTTATTTGAAGTCAATTTCGACCTCATGGAAAACCTACTTAAAAGTAGCCCCAAGGCGATCAAATCCCTGGGCCTTGCTTGGGCTGAGCGGCAAGCAAGTAATTTAGAGCTATTAGGTAAACCTTCTGTGCCCATTGAAGAGCTAGAGCAAGAAGCCTATAAAAATTTAAAAAAGCACTTTTCAGGATACAACGAGGGTGGACGGCTCATCGGTGAAGGCCCCGGCTTTATGCCTGTTGATTCTAGCTCCCCCATTGCATTATTAATCCCTCAAATTGGTGCCCGAGACCCTTACTATTTAGCTAAAGCTAGCGTTATACTGGGTGCAGGCTTGCCAAGACCAAATCACTTTACACAAAAGAACATGACTCCAGGTACTGAACATGAGTAACCATTTACATATAGGAGAGGATTTTGATTCAAAAGCTTACCTAAAGGTATTGATCAGTGTGGCCATGGCCGACGGTGAAATTCAACCGAGCGAATTGCAATTTATCGAGTTGCAGGCAAGGCTGCTGTCCTTAGATTTTAACCTCTTAATCAAAGAGCCGTCCTTAGACTTAGAAAGCTATGCCCATAAGTTGAGCAGTAAAACCAAACGCGTGATTTTGCGTGATTGCATCTGCATGGGCTACGTCGACGACCATTATAGCCAAGATGAAAGGCAAAAGATTAAATCCATTGCCAGTCAACTGGGGCTTTCAAGCAAAGATGCAGTGGAAATGGAAAATTGGCTGAAAGATTATTGGAAACACCTCAAAGAAGGCGAGCGCTTGCTCGAAAAAACGTAGGTAAATAGTAAGCCCAAGGCAAAGCGCCCTATAAAGAAGTAATGGCCTATTCCCCCAGGCCTAATTCTAAGATTTGTATAACTAAATCAGAGATTGATAAAGGCTTATTGAGATAGCCATCAAAGCTAGCCCCCTCTAGGGCGTTCTTATATTCCCCCTCTCCATGGCTACTTAAGGCGATTACCTTTGGTTGGGGCGAGAAATTTTTCCTGATCGCTTTTAAAGCCGTTATGCCATTCATCACAGGCATATCTATATCCATTAAAATCAAATCCACAGGTTTTTTAGCCAGTGATTCCAAAGCTTGGGCACCGTCCATTGCCACAGTGAAGCTCATGCCTAGCTTTTTTAATACCTCAGAACTACTCAACACATGGATGGGGTTATCTTCCACCAGCAAAGCCGAGATATGCTTCAAAGAAATCAATGAGTTTTCTCCCTGCTCACTTGCCATTTGCTCTTTTGAGCCTAGAGGCAAAGTAAACATGAAGCGACTGCCTTCTTGAAGATCCAGATCTACCCAGATCTTGCCTTGGTTTTTATCAATAAATTCCTTACATAAAATCAATCCCAGGCCTGAACCTGTCTCGCTTTCAGTCCCTAAACTACTGCCAACAGATTCATCTAATTTAAAAAGCCTAGCCTTAAGTTTAGGATCGACACCCTTGCCGCTATCTTGGACAAAAAATATAATTTTTCCCTCATTGACAGTAGCGCCTAAATCGATGCTACCACCGTTGGGGGTAAATTTAATAGCATTGGATAAGAGATTGCGAATCACAGTTTTGATCATATCCTCATCAGCATAAGCAATGATTTCTTCTTTGAAGTCTAACCCCAAGGTAATATTTTTTTGTATGGCCTGAGGGTTAAGGAATTCTTGCTCTTCTATAGTAATAGATTTTATTTCGAAATGTTTAGGCTTAACACCCAAGTGCCCAGTTTGGCTGCGAGACCAGTCTAAAAGTTCATTGAGCATATTATAAAGATTTTTAGTCGACTTCTTGGTGGCCTCGAACATTTCTTCATCAATCTTGTTATGGGAGGTGATTACCTCGTTATACATGATCGAAAGACTGCCAATAGGGCCTCTAAGGTCATGGCTGATGATAGAAAAGAATTTATCTTTTATGTTCATAGCAGATTTCAACTCTGCTGTTCTTTGCCCCACCTTTTCTTCTAAAACCACCGCCTGGCTTTGCAGCGTTTCCACAAGTTGACCATCACTGGTCTCCTTTTGCTTTTGCAGGATTTTGATTCTATAGCCTAAATAGGTAGAAAGAATCACAATTTCCAGACAAACACCGAGCTGCCACGGGTTAAAGATGATCTTTGTTCCTGTTTGGATGCTCATCATCTCCATAATTCCCCCTAAGATGGCAGGAAAGATGGAGATAAAAAGGAAGATCGCCTTAGTCTCTTTTTTAATAGCGTGAAACAGAGCCAGGCCCAATAGCGTTAAAACCAAAAGAGCCGCTCCATTGTTGGCAAGCATTTGGGCTAGTTCATTGTCAAAGAATGCAAGAGGAAAGCTCAAAAAACAGAGACTTAAAAAGAAATAAATTAGGCCCAATTGAACTTTATTACCCCGGCCCAAGCCCAACATTTTGATCGAGTACTGGGTTTGAAAAAAGAAACCTAAAAAGAATAAAAACATCATAGTTCTCATGCTTAGCCACCACTCTGGCCAAGTGGCTGTTTGGAACCAAGTCTCGATTAGGCGGTCTCGAGCAATAAAAACTAAGGCCGTTGTAAAGATGTAGGCCGCAAAGTAGGCACCTTCTGCTGATTTAAAAGAGACACTCAAAAAGAAATTATAAAGCCCCATAATAAGCAGAACACCTAAGATTAGAGCATAGGATATGTTTTCTTTGACCATTTCCTGATAGAAATGGCGGGGTTCATAGAGCGAAAATTCCTTTAAATTGGTAGAGAAACCTTGGAAACGCATTAAGTATTGGTTGTTGCCAGGCTCTATGTTTAAGTTAAAATTGGGAAAGGGTGTTACCTCACTGGGGTAGACTTCAGCCTTTTGAAAATTCTTTTCCCTTTTCAATTGCCATTGTTCCCCTACCTTTTTCCAGAGCTGAATAGTTGTAACCCAATCTTCTAAAAGTAAGATTTTAGATATTGTGCTTTGGTCTGTGCTCACCAAATCAAACCTAGCCCAAGTATCCCGCCAATTGGTCCCATCTGGGGCGTAGGTGCTTGTAAAAGTTTGGTAACTGATAAAGTCAGAAGGTTTTTCTAAGGATGGGATTTGTTTAAAGAGCTTGTGAAATCGGCCATCAGCACCACATTGCTTCTCAGATCTAGGTGAGTGACCTTATGAGAAACTGTAAGGGGTACTGGTTCCAAGGCATGAGCATTGGAGGCGCAAACCAAAAAGAAGAGGAATGAGAATAAAACGAAGGTGGCTGACCGCTGCATTTTTATATACTATTTTGAAGCATTGAAGCTTTTTGAATGAAATAAAACTAAGGCCCCCTTCTAAACACTTAGCTATAAACAATCTACATCATAGAACCACTCAAAAACAAGGTGTATCTTTTTGCCATAGAAAAAAAACGGCAAACCTAGTTATAATGGGAAAAAATGCCTTTATTGATTTTATTTTTAGTGGCCCCTAGGTGGCACTAGGCTTTTTTAAACGATTAAAGATTAAAGTGAGGCAACGGTTTAGAGCATTTGCAAAGGCTTCTCGGTCTTTTGGAGTAAAGGCTTTGGGGCCAGCCGTCTCTATGCCAGATTCCCGAAGGTCCGCTGAAAAATCACGGAAGGAAAGCATTTCATTGATGTTATTATTATTAAATTCCTTACCCCTATGGTCGATGACCATAGCTTTTTTCGCCAACAACAAAGCCGCCAAAGGGATATCTCCTGTGACTACCAAATCGCCTGCATTTACATTATCGACAATATAGGCATCAGCCACATCAGGCCCAGCATCCACCACTATGGGTTTAATCCAAGGGGTTTTAGGCGTTTCAGAAAAGCGGTTGGCAACTAAAAAAGTAGGGATTTTTTGCTTTAAGGCAGCTTTAAAAATCACCTCTTTTACCAGTCTCGGGCAAGCATCAGCGTCAATAAAAAGCGTAAAAGCCGCTAGGTCGTATTCTTCCAAGGTTAGGTTTCCACGGTTATATGTGAGAGTTAGATTCTAAACTGCTAACCAAAAGACTGCAAAGGGCCAGCAATCAAAAAGGTCACTTGCGTTGTCTCATTGCCCAAAAGCATTTGGTCTTCTTGGATAGTACAACTTAGGTCCATGGTCTTTTGCACTAGGTCTTCAGGTTTTGAGGTTCCAACTGATTCTAAAAAATAGATCTCCAGTTTTTTTTGAGCCAGAAATTTTTTATCCAAGCCCTTAAACCAGCGAGAAAATTTTTCTTTGTGGTAGCCGACAATGGTGATCTTTTCCGCTTTAGAAATAGACTGGCGGATGCGTTTTTCTGTCGGTTGACCGAGATCGATCCAGTGCTCGATTTCGCCAGTAGCTTTGTGGCTCCAAATATCTGGTTCTTCGTCGGTGCTAATGCCTTTGGTGAATTCTAGTCCTTCAGAGGCGAAAAGGCCAAAGGCAGCCAATCTTATGATCATCCTTAGGTCTGTTTCTGAAGGATGTTGGGCCAAGGTCAGGCGGTAATCTTCGTAATAATGATCATTGATGTTGGATAAGGTGAGGTTTACCTTTGCGATGTTTGCTTTTAGCGCCAATTTAAAATCCTAGAAAGTTGTTTTCACAAGCCTATCACTAGTCAATTCAAAAGGTCACTGGCAATATTAAAGCACTGAAATTAAAGCTATTCCATTTCTTTAGTCAAGGTTTCTTGTAAAACGTCTAACAGGTCATTTTTACTCAAAGGTTTGGAAAGGAAGCGATCAAAACTGGTTTTACCAAATAAATTGGTCATCTCCGCCCTTGTGTAGGAGGTCAAGGCAACCTTGTAGGGTGAAACTGATTTTGCGGCCTCCAGTTTTTTTAACGCTTCCACTCCATCATATTTAGGTAAACCGATATCCATAAAAACCAAATTATAGTCGGTCTTTTTATACAGCTCCAAAGCCAAATCACCACTGGTTGCGGTGTCTACTTTCAAGCCAAACTTATGAAGCAGTTCCAAGGCCGCCTGCATGGGAATTTGTTCATCTTCTACCAGCAAAATTTTCATTTGGCCAAACCATTCACTTTCAGCCTCACTTTCAGTTGCTTCAAGGTTAACTCGGCTAGCTTGCCCTTTTGGTAGGTCGACCCAAAATGTGCTACCTGCGCCTGGTTTACTAGTCACACCCACTCGGCCCCCATTCAACAGGGCAAATTCCTTACAGAGCAGCAGGCCTAAACCTGTACCCTTTTCCCCTGAAGTGCCATGTTTTAAGCTTTTATAATCTTTTATTTCAAACAGTAGAGGCACAATTTCCCGACTGATTCCCACGCCTGAATCAGACACGATTACCTTTACCGATTGTGAATTTTCTTGGATCGAAATCGAAATCTTACCACCTACTGGGGTGAATTTAACAGCATTGCTTAAAAAATTACGGATAATGGTTGTCGCCATTGGTTGGTCTGCAAAAATAAAGCATTGGCTTTCTGCTTCAAACTCTAAGGCGATATTCTTTTTGACTCTTGCCCCATTGGTAATTTCAATAGAAGCCGCAATGGCCTCTGCAACCTCAAAATGCTTTGGCTTTGCGATCAATTCGCCCTTTTGCCCTCGCGCCCAGGTGAGTAAGTTTTCTAAAAGATCATAAACCCCGCCCAAGGATTTGTTGATTGCAGGTACAAGTTCTGGGGGGACAGTTTCTTTGTCTTTAACAAACTGCCGAAAAAGCATAGAAAGGCTTCCCACTGGGCCTTTTAGGTCATGGGCAATGATAGTAAAAAACTGGTCCTTGGTGCGATTACTGAGTTCCAGTGCTTGGGTTCGTTTGTAAATACGAGATTCTAGGGTTAAATTCAACTCTTCTAATTCTTGGGTGCGAGACTTTAGGCCTTGTTTTAACTCACCATACTCCCGCAGCATAATAGCACCTATGGTGAGGATAAAAAAGATTGGCCCAATATATTCAGAACTAGGGGTAAAGGGTAAAATGTCATGGGCTACCAGACCATTGTAAAGCAGGATAAAATATAAAACCCACAGGCTTAATGCCACTAGTTTTTTATTGGTGTCCCCGGCTTTAGTTTCCAACTGCAAAAAGAGCGCTAAGAGAAAGAAACTCACTAGGGCCATGGCATCAAAATAGATGTAGGTGGTAGAAAGTTTGGTTACCCCTGCAAGCGAACAACTCAAAGCCAAAACTAAAAAGAGCGAATGCGCCAACCAAATCCACTGGTTTATTTGGGCCTTTCCCTTGCCATACATCACCTGAATCAGCCCTGCTATACTCACAGGCAGTATAAAGTAAGAGCTTGCACTAAAATATTGCCAACCAAGAGGGTCAAAATACAGAAGCTGTTTTAAGTGTGAGGTGCCTACAGGAATAAAACCCAGATTGATAAGCAGTACCCCCATCAAAAAAAGCCCGACCTTGAGTCGGATAGAGGCAAGGATAAGTAGAATCAATCCAAAAAAGATAAAAAAAGAGCCAACGGCAACGGCGGACAAATCGCCTTGGATTATTTTAGCAATATGGCTGCCTTCACTGCCTAAAGCCACCTCGCCCCAAAGCCCAATATCGGGGTAATCAGAATAAATACGAAAATATAGAGTCTTACCCAGATAATCATGAGGTAAGGCAATCATGTGCCAAGGCCAACCTTCAAACTTACCTGTACCATCGTCTTCAAAATGACCATAACTATAGATTTTCTTTCCCTCTAAATAGACCTCAGTGATTAAATCAATAGAGTAGATGAATAAATAATCCCCTGGATCTGTATCAAGGGGAAGCTTGACCCTGTACCAAACATTATTTCTGCCGCCTCGGTCTGGCGGGTTTGAAGGGAATTTTATGCCTTTCCAATGCTCATCCTGCCCATCTTGTGTCCAAAGTGGCACCCCCATAGCAATGGGGGAATCCCCCCAACGGTATTGCCAACCAGCCTCTAGATTTTGTGATTTAACTTCAAAGGCAAGGCTTTGGGAACCAGCACAAAACCAAAGAATGAAGTAAATGGAAAAAGAAATAATTTTTTTCATGTTTCGGGCTGAATCATAGAAAATATATTATTATTTGGCGAAATTACCAATTCGAATTTACGAAAGTGAATTATAGAGTATTCTGGGAGAATGTAGCAAACAAAATTAAATATAAATATTATTATTTTTCATTACCACCTTTATACCCTTTGTTTAAGGGGATTGAAAATTATTCAAGATAAAAGTATAAAAACCTTACTTTTTGCATTCCAAAAAAGGGTATCTCTAAAAAAGGTAATATTCGATAGGTTATCTGATCCCTTAAAAAAGTAAAAAGAAGAGTAAAAAAATCTTAGGACAGGAACAATAACTAGGTTTTTTTTGGTACTCAGCTCGGCCAGAAATTGGCTAGAAAAAATAAGCTAAAAAAACAAACTGAAAAAGTGAGCCTAAAAAAAGCTGCCACAGGGATCATTAAAATCTTTGTCAGGTTGCTAAGTATCATAAAAATAAAAGGGGAGCGGTGTTACTCTATATTTATCTCTATTCGTCACTCCTTTCATTTTTGCTCTAAAAAAAAACATTTGCTTACTTTACATATAAAACGGTATATTTAATTACAACCCATTTTTGAGTTTCAAAATGAAATTTTATATATTCCTTTTAGTCTGTGGGCTATCTCTAGTTAGTATGCAAGCTTTTGCAGCGACACCAATCAGGGTAGGCAGCAGCATTTGGCCAGGCTATGAGCCTCTTTTTCTAGCAAATAAAATCACAGACTGGGGGAAAAATAAATCTGTTCGGATGGTGGAATTTTCTTCTGCCACAGAGGTAACTAGGGCCTTTCGCAATCGCTCATTAGAGGCTGCGGCCCTAACTTTAGACGAGGTATTGTTACTCCGTGAAGCAGGCTTACCTGTTACAGTGGTCTTAGTATTAGACGTATCTAGAGGCGGAGATGTAATTATGGCAAAGCCACAATATAAAAATATCAAAGAGCTTAAAAACAAAAAATTTGGAGTAGAAAGTGGCGCCCTCGGCGCCTTTGTATTGACTCGGGCTTTAGAGCTACATGGCTTAACGCTCAATGACATAAAAATCGTTCCCATTGAGGTAAACAGGCATGAGTCAGCCTACCGGTCAGACTTGATTGATGCTGCTGTGACCTTTGAACCGACCAAAACAAACTTAGCCAAACTTGGGGCAAGAGAGGTTTTTTCAAGCAGAGAGATCCCAAATGAAATCATAGATGTTTTGGTGGTCCATAACAAAATCCTTCAGTCTAAAAAAGCCCAAACAAGGGAGTTGATCCAAGGCTGGTTTCAAGCGTTACAGTTTATCAAAAAAGACCCCAACAGGGCTGCAAAATTGATGTCTGTTAGGCTTAAAATTACACCCCATGAAGTACTCACTAGTTTTCAAGGCTTGAGTTTACCCAGTGTAAAAGAAAACCATGGGCTGCTAAGCGGCCAGCACCCCATCATCAATCAGACTGTCAAAAGGCTACAAAAAACCTTAGAAAAATCGGGACTTTTAAAGCAGGGGGTGAACCTGCAAGGCTTAATTTCAGCCCAATTTATACCCCAGTAGAAACCTAAGCTACTAAAGAACCATGAAACTAAAATTAAGATTGCTACTTCCGCTGTTGGTTGCTGGTTTTTCCATGTTGGTAATTAGCCTATCCTATTTTGTGAATAGGAGCGGGAGCCTAATAAAAGTGGAGGAAGAAAAAATTTATGAGGCCCAAAACCGCCTAAATTCTTTGCAGGGGACCATTGAATACTTCCAACAAGCAAAATCGGTCCGAGGCATCCAGAAAACCATTTCTTCAATGGCCCCAGAAGCTGATATTTTAAACCTCTTTATCACCGACTCAAGTGGCAATATTATCGCTACCATTCACTTTAGCCAACAGGCACGCCACTGGTCTGAGCTTCAACTTGGCCTATCTGAAGCGGTAATTAAGCAGGTTATTAAAACCCAAGTGAGTTGGGTAACGGTCAACCCTGAAAAAACCAAAATCCAAGCCTACTACAGTATTTGTGGTGAGGCCTCCACAATCAGTCTTAGGCCAAATAGGGATTGTGGCTTTCTTTTTTATGAGTCTGATCTTGCCTACCACAAGGAAATAACTAATGAAATTCTCATCAGCCAAGCCTTGGATAGCTCTCTAGGAATTTTGTTGATGGGCCTTATCTTTTGGCTAACTATCTATTTTTTACTCACCCGCAGAGTTAATCTTTTACTTGCAGCCCTAAGAGCTTTCACCAATGGTGATAAAACCTCTAGGCCCATAGTGACCAGAAATGATGAAATTTCTTCGATCAGCAGAGGAATCAACATACTTATTGACACCATAACAGAAGATGAAAATGCCTTGCGTGAAAGAGAGGGACAATTAAAAAGCATTTTTGACAGTTCCAGTTACAGCATCATCTCAGTTGACCCACATGGAATCGTTACATCTTTTAACCCTGTGGCAGAAAAGCTTTTAGGCTATAGCGCAGATGAGGTGGTAGGAAAATTGAACCCCGCTTTGTTTCACGACCCTGAAGAGGTTGTTGCCCAAGCAAAAAAACTCACTAAAGAATTCGGCCATAAAGTCAGCTCTAGTTTTGAGGTTTTTGTGGCCAAGGCTTCAAAGGGAATTTTAGATGAAAATGAATGGTCTTATATCCATAAATCTGGCAAAAGAACCTTGGTCAAGGTCAGGGTCAATGCCATTTTTGATATAGAAAAAAACATCTTAGGCTATGTGGGAATTGGGGAAGACTTGACAGAAAAAAAACAATCTTTAACGGCGCTTAGGCTTGCCGACATGGTTTTTCAAAATACGGGTGAAGCTATTGTGGTCACAGACCTAGACTCAAATATAATAGACATCAACCCCGCCTATACTAAAATTACAGGTTATTTAAGAGACGAGATTATTGGCAAAACACCAGCAATTGCTAAGTCAGGTAAGCACCCCCCTGAATTTTACCAACAGATGTGGGAATCAATACTCAATAGGGGTTCATGGACCGGCGAAATTTGGGACAGAAGAAAAAACGGAGAGCCCTTCCCAAAGGTGTTAACCATCAACGCTGTGGCCGATGAAACTGGGCAGACAAGCCACTATGTAGGCACTTTCAAAGACAT
>JASJGK010000112.1:0-3379 GCA_033791585.1 SAR324 cluster bacterium
GGCTAACTTTTCTGAGTCCGACCTAAAAGGTGCCAACTTCACAGGTGCCATGCTTTTCAATACAGACTTAACTAACTCTGACTTAAGCGGCGCTAATTTAACAGATGTTTACCTGACAACAGCAATGCTTCGCAATGTTAATTTCGAAGGGGCAATTTTTAAAAATACCGATTTTTCAGGTGCAATGTGGGTTGACGGAAGACGCTGCAAGCGTGGCTCAGTTGATATCTGCTACTTTACCAACCAAGAGCGTTTAATGGCATTAAATGAATGCCCTAACTGCAACTTGTATAAATCAAATTTTAGTAAAAAAAACTTAGAGAATGCAAAAATGGATGAAGCCATCCTAACAGAAGTAAATTTTGAAGGCGCAAATTTAAAAAATGCTAGCTTTGTAAAAGCTATTTTAAAGGGCGCCAACTTAAAAGATGCACAATTGGAAGGGACTCGGTTTGAAGGAGCAATCTGGATTGATGGTTCAGAATGCCAAGATGGGTCTATCGGTAAATGTATTAAAAAGAATAAGTAAAAGAAGCTAGAACGAAAACCAATAAGGATATTAAAATGGATGAAAAGGATCAAAAACTAATTGAAGAAACAGAGGCTGAATTTGCCGCCTTTTTAGGGTCTGATGAGGCAACCCATCACTTGCCCCCAATGAACTCATATAATCGTCGTTTAGTGCATAAATTGGCCGAAGAATTTGGTTTTAAAACGGCTTCTGATGGCGAAGGTGACACAAGACACGTCACTGTGACCAAAGCAAAAGATTCAAAGAAACCTAAAGAACGCCAATTGGGTAAAGTACCTGTTTGGAACTTTGGTGACAGAGAATTCATTGTAGACTCTTACGCACAGTCAGTTGAAGTTTATTTAGCTAAAGATGGCACCATAGGCGCTTGGGTCGAAGGTTCAAACATTCCTTATATCTCAAAAAAAGCCGTTACCTCTGGTTCTTTTAAGATCAAGGCCAACGAGATAGTCGAAATCCAAGACGCAAACTGGTAATTATAAGGCGTTTTTGACGGTCTATTTTGGAACTATAGGCTCTAAAATGTTGAGACTGTGTAAAACTTCAAAAGAATTGATTTTGTCAATTCTTTTACAAAAAAAACTTAGACCAATTTTAAAAAAATTGGCTAAGTGACTAAAATAACTCCTCTTTCTACTAAATTGTACTTTTCCTATATAAATTCTTTTCCTTTGAAAAGATAAGACAATTCAAGTCAAGGGAAAGTTTTGCACAGATTTTACACAGGCAAAAATTTCAGATTAAAGAAGAATCAAAATAGCACCTTCTCCACCCAAATGGGCTGGAGCAAGTTGAAAATCTAAGGGTTGCTCCAACCCGTAGCTTAAAAAATCCCAAATCCCTACTTTTAAAACAGCGCCAGCAGCACCTGAATTGAGGCCTTTGCCTGTGATAATTAGGATGGACTGGTGTCCCATAGAAATAGATTTAGCAATAAAATTAAGGCATTTGTTTTCTGCCTCATCCAGTGTGAACCCGTGTAAATCAAGGGTGGCATTCGGTTGGAGGTGACGGTTGATTTTGATTTTGTGCTTTTTTGGGGTCTTTTTCTGGTGGGCCCCAATGAATTTGACGGCATCATTTAAGTGTGGAGTGTCATCAAAAGTGGGGCTGTGCCCGTGAACTTGGATAATGCTGGGTAAAGACCGAATTTTAAGCATTTTTTTTGCTTTGTTATGTTCTGAGTTTAAGGGTTTTACTCCCCACATCATATCCTTAAAATCTTTATCCTGCTCATCCACTCTCAAATTCCTTGCTCAAGTACTAGGACTTGTTATTTAATACAAACATCACACTAATTCAAAGCAAAACATAAAATAAATTACCTATGAAAGTTGCATTAGTTGGCTACGGCCAAATGGGAAAGATGATTGAAGCCTGCGCAATCAAACGTGGAGATGAGGTTGTAGCTCGAATCGATCCCTATGGTGATGCCGATTTTAAGGATATTACCGCTGAAGCTGTAAAGGACGCCGAGGTCGTTATCTGCTTTACCCAGCCGAATGTTGCCTTAGAAAACATAAGCAAAATTTTAGCTTTAAATAAGCCCTTGGTAATGGGTACTACTGGTTGGACAGAGCAGCTAGAAGAAGTAAGATCACAGGTGGATCAGGCTGGCGTGGGCATGGTTTATAGCTCGAATTTTTCTTTAGGTGTGAATCTTTTTTTCCGCATGGTCAAAGAAGCAGCAGGCTTTATTGATCGCTTTGACGATTACGACATTGCAGCCCATGAATTCCATCACAAGAAAAAGCGGGATAGCCCCTCTGGAACAGCAATTACCCTTGGTAATATTCTACTGGGCCAGATTAAACGAAAAACTAAGTTAGAGACAGGCAGACTGGATAGAATGCCTGAGGACAATGAACTGCACCTTTCTAGCACCCGAATTGGCTCCATTCCAGGGACACACCAAGTACAGTTTGACTCAGCTTTTGATACTATTGAACTGACCCACACAGCCCGAACCAGAGAAGGTTTTGCCACAGGTGCTCTGGTTGCAGCCGAGTGGGTAATCAACCAGCAGGGATTATTTACCGAATCTGACTTGATGGACCACCTCTTAAGCTAGTCCTGCTTTTTAGTAGGGCTGGTGGCTTATTTACTCGGCCTTGTCCTTTTTTCGGTCCACCAATAATTCTGACGTTGTACAGTATAGAGGTAGGCTGCTGTTGCCTATCCAAGAGCTTTCTAAATAGCCCAAGGAATAAAACCCCCCACGAATTTGAATCGAAGACCCACTAGTAACTATGCCTACTTCCTCATCACCTGCAATGATGGGCAAGCCGCTAGGAACTGGGTTTAAGCTCTTAAAACAAACAAGCTTGTGCTTTTCTTGGCCCCTAAAAGCCACACGGCTGATGGGCTCTTGGCCCAAATAGCATCCCTTATCAAAGGCTACATAGTCTTCTAAGGCAGCTTCTTGGGGGATGCGGTCGGAATCAAAATCAATACCAGCACGAGACAATTCAAAGGCGGGGCGAAGTTCTTCATAGGCTTCAAAACCCACTATTTGAAAACCTGCGTCGACAAGGCCTTTAAATCCATTTCCGCCCTTAATCTGGCTCACTACTCGAATCTGGCCATCGTCTTTATTTATGGACCAAATTTGGGACAAATCAGCGGGTATTTCAGTCTTCCCCGACTCTTCAAGCAGGTAGAAAAATTCCATATTCGTGGTAAGGTTGAATGTTACATCTTCTGTTATGGCAAAAAAATCCAAATGCTTTAACAACCTTTTTTCTTCACTTGGGTCTGTAATTAATTGAATTACATCATTCTTATTAACAATAAAGGCTTCAAAAAGTATCTTACCTAATTTATTTACAAACAACCCACGTTTACCCT
>JASJGK010000113.1:0-24036 GCA_033791585.1 SAR324 cluster bacterium
TGAGGATATTGCCTTGATTGCCGATTACCTGTCTAAACTCTAACCCTGCCAAACAACCAGTGACCCAACAAAACCCTGGGGCCAAAAAAATTCAACCATGAGTTTTTCAGGAAAACCCAATTTAACTAAAGATTCATCTAACTGCACTTCGGCAGACTCGCTATCCAAAGCTATTACCTCTGCTTTTAAAAATCCAAACCAAACCCCAAAGACAGGGTGCAAACATTTAAATACAGCCTCTTTTAGGGTGAAAATCTGCCTTTCTTTTGTTCCAAATACCTCGTCTGAAAGGCCCAAATTTGCCTGTTCTGTTTTACTGGCAATTTTACCTAAGATATTTGGATTAATCTCGGCCGTTAAAGTTTCTAAATCAACACCGACAGCCTTAAATTTACTGCCTTTTGGCAAGACCACAGCCACTGCCAAATCACCCTTGTGAGAAATAGACCCCTTAACACCTGTAGGCCAAAGGGGTGCGCCTTTGGGGCTTCTTAAAATAGGCAACCGAGAAAAACCTTGGGAATCTAAGCCTAAGTGAGCAGCGGCACGACCTGCCAAAAAAGACTCTCGGCGACTTTGGTTGCTAAAAGCCTCTGCAATTTTCCCCTCCAAAGGATGAATAAAAGATGATAATTTGTGAATTTTTTGTAAGATTAATAATTCTTTTACAGCGTTCATTTATCTCGTTCCCCTACAAATGGCGACTTCAGCTTTACAGGTGAATTTATGGCGTTTTCTTTGTTGTTTGAATAACAAAACCATGCTACCACTTACTTATTAGATTTTATTCTTTGTTGTCCAGCCTAAGCATATGGAACACAAAGGCTTTAAGGTCCCATCAAATACAAAAAATAGTAATGACAGCTGATTTACCCGCAACCCTTGAATCCCTAAATGCTGGTGGTATAAACCATATTGGTCAATACATCACCTTCCACATTGACAATGAGCTCTATGGGGTCAACATCCTCTGCATTGAAGAAATCATTACTCCCAGAAGATTTACCCATATCCCCAGAACGCCTGCTTATTTTCTAGGCATCATCAATCTGCGGGGTGAAGTCATCTCCATTATTGATATTAGAAAACGGTTTGGTAAGGAACCACTAAAGGGCGACAACCCCCAATCAAGGATTGTGGTCATTTCTGTAAAGGGTTTAAAGTTAGGCCTTTTGGTTGATGCAATCGAAAGCATCATCAAGGTGGAATCGGCGCAAGTCCAGCATTCTAATAAAATCATTTCTGGCGACAAGCAGCAATATATCGATGGTACAGTAAAGATCTCAGATGACCAGATTCTGCTTCTTTTAGCCCACGATAAAATCATTGAAGAAGAGGATTTTAACGTCCATATCGAGATCCCCACTGGCGCTGGTGAAGTACTAAAAGAAGAAGGTGCCGCCGAGGAAGTCTCACCTGAACTCTTTTTAGTTGGTTTTACCATTGGTAACGAAAATTTTGCTTTAGAGTCCCTAATGGTCGAAGAGATCATTGTTAGACCTGAGGTGACTCCTATCCCAGAAATGACCAAACACATGGAAGGAATTTTTCACCTTCGTGAATCGGCCATCCCCTTAATTCGGTTAGGCGATAAATTAAATATTAAAGACCAAAATCGAACGGAAAAAAGCCCCGTTATCATCATCAATGTTTTTGATGTGAAGGTTGGCTTGGTCGTCGATAACATTACCGAAGTTTATTTGGTCAAAGAAAACGAAGTTGTAGACCCGCCAATCACCTTAAACACCGAGCAACTTGAACAACTCAAGGGTGTGATTAAATTGGAAAGGGATAATAAACAGCAGTTGATCATGCTTTTAGAGTTAGAGAAGCTATTCAGCGCCGACGAGCAAGAGACCCTAAAAGAGGTTGACGAACAAAACACCAAGATTGTTGAAGAAGAAAATAAAGAAATTGAAGAGCCTATTTTAGAATTTAGCCTCAATGGAGAGATCTACGCTATTCCTGTTTCTTTAAGCAACGAGATCATTTTACTTCGTGAAATTGTGCCTGTGCCCAAGTCACCTACTTACATTTACGGGGTGATTAACTTAAGAGGTGAGGTGATTTCTATTGTAAATTTACCTTTACTCGTGGGCAACAAAAAATACGAATTCACCCAGCACACAAGAATTTTAATTGTTGATCCCGGTGGTGAAAAAGCGGGCTTGATCGTGGAAAAAGTGGAAGGCATCAGAAAGGTGTATATGAGTGGGTTTCAAAAACCATCCTCCCTGCTTACCCGTCGAGGTAACGTCTTTATTAAGGGGATGACCCAAGATGATGAGGTTGGCGGTATTGTTGTCTTGATGGACCTACAAAAAACTTTAGAACAATCTCAGTCTGAAGAAGTGGAAGAGATCCCAGAAGATGGCATCTATGATATCCAAGAAGAGTTACGAAAGTTAGACCTAGAAGAAGCCAGTCTCTTTGGAGCTAGAAAATAAATCTAGAAAGAAAATATGGCTTATAAAGTTTTAGTTGTTGATGACTCTGCCATCATGCGCAATGAGATTAGCAAGATAATAAATGAAGACCCTGAGTTAGAAGTTGTTGGCTCTGCTATCAACGGGAAGTATGCCTTAGATAAGGTGAAGATACTCGACCCTGATGTTGTGACCATGGATATCAACATGCCCATCATGGATGGGATCGAAGCTTTAAAACAAATCATGGCGACCCTACCTCGCCCTGTGATTATGATTTCTACCCTGACAGTAGAGGGTGCAGAAGAAACCATTGAAGCCTTAGCCCTTGGCGCCTATGATTATTTACCTAAGCCAGGCGGCGACCGCAGCTCGATTCGCGCCCAAGCAGAGCTTATCAAAGCCAAGGTTTTAGAGGCGGCCCATGCCAAAGAAAGGGGCGTATCAAAAAAGCTACAAATCAGAAGGCCAACGCCACCAAAATCCTTTACGCCTCGCCCCAAAGCAACACTTCCCTCTAGCGGTGGCAATGTAATTGTGGGTATTGGCGTTTCTACTGGTGGACCTAAAAACTTGCTAGCTATCTTACCTGAAATCCCTGCGGATTTCCCTGGGTCCATTTTAATAGCGCAACATATGCCCAAGGCCTTTACCCCTACTTTTGCCACAAGGTTAAATAACATTTGCCCTATGAATGTAAAAGAAGCTGCAGAAGGTGATATTTTAGAAAAGGGGTGGATTTACATCGCTCCTGGTGGATGCCATATGGAAATTACCTCCCGTGGGCGAATCAACCAAGTTAAAATTCTTGACGATGAATCCCAGCCCTATAAACCTTCGGTGCATCTGCTTTTTAAAAGCCTGAGTGTGGCCTTTAGTAACAAGTGGATTGGCGTTATGCTCACAGGCATGGGTGCCGATGGCGCACAGGCTTTAACTGATTTAAGAAAAGACGGCGGTCGCACCATTGCTGAGTCTGAAGAATCCTGTGTGGTTTTTGGCATGCCCGGTAAAGTCGTGGCCCTTGGCGGCGCTGAGTTTATATTGGATGAAAAAGAAATTGCCACTAAAATAATCTCATTGGCAGGAGGGTGAAATGATCTCATTAGAACCACCAAATTATCCTGTTGAGGATATCATTTTAATTCGTGACCTAGTAGCAAGCCACTCAGGAATCAACTACGATGAGAAAAAATTCTATTTTTTAGAGAAGCGAATTGCTCGTAGAATCCAAGCTACCAATTCTAAAAACATAAAAGAATACTACCGCCTTTTGAGTCTCGGTGACAATGCAGATGAAATCAGGGAACTGATTAACACCCTTACCACCAACGAGACCTACTTTTTCCGCAATGCACCCCAGTTGGATTCCTTTGTAAAAGAAGTTTTGCCTCTCATTGTGAAGGAAAAAGAGAAAAATAACGATTACACCATTAATATTTGGTCTGCAGGTTGTTCATCTGGCGACGAGGCCTATACGCTAAGCATTTTGCTTAAAGAAAACCTACCAAATTACACAAAATGGAAAATTAATATCCTTGCAACGGATATTGACACGCAAATACTTGATAAAGCCAAGCTGGCATTATATGATCAACGAGCTATTAAAGATGTATCCCCCCAGTTATTAAAAACTTATTTTCACTCTGTGGGAAATAGATACCAAGTTGTTCCTGAAATCAAAAATCTTGTTACCTTTGAGCAGCTTAATTTATTAGACCGCAAGGCAATGCGCCAAAAAAAGAATTTTGATTTTACCTTTTGCAGGAACGTGCTAATTTATTTCAACGAAGACGCAAGAAAAAGAGTTGTAAGTTCCTTTTATGATAGCTTACGCCCTGGTGGCTTTATATTTCTTGGCCACTCTGAGTCAGTAGGAAAACTCAGCGCTGCTTTTAAGTTAATCAAATTTAATAAATCTCTTTCATATCAAAAATAGGGATCAAGGACAGGATGAGTTTAAACAGCACTGACGAAAATATTAAAAAACTGATTGCAGGCCTGCAGAGCGAAGACGAAGCTGATCGCAGGTATGCCGCTGAAGATATTGAAGAAGGTGGCTTTTCTGAATGTACCGAAGCCTTAACCATCTGTTTAAAGGATAAATCTATTGCTGTATCTGAAGCCTGCGCCAGTGCCTTAATCAAGGTTGGCGGGCAAGAAGCTGCTCGTTTGATCGTTCCCTACCTTAGTACCGAAGAGATTCACCTTAGAAATATTACCTGTGAAGTTTTAAATGGTTTAGGCCAAGATGCCATTGATTCCTTGATGGAGCAGTTGCAACATAAGGACAGAGACGTTAGGAAATTTGCAGTAGATGTGCTGCTCGAAATAGGGTCCCCTGAATCAGTAAGTGGTTTAATCAAAGCTTTAGACGACCCTGATGTAAACATCGCTGCAACAGCAGCAGATGGAATAGGCCAAGTGGGCAGCATTGAGCATGTCGACCTTTTAGCCAAGTACTTGGATTCTGATACTTGGATGAAGTGTGCCATATTAAGGGCTCTCGGTTGTTTTAAGGGGGATGATGTCTTTAATAAGGTTCGGCCTTCGCTAGACTCTGAAGACCTTTTAGAAAAGATCACAGCTATCCAATCCTTGGGCCACATTGCCCATCCCCGTGGTTTTATACCCATCTTACAATTATTAAATGAAGATAACTTAGCGCTCTTTGGCGCTGATGCAATCAAATCTTTAAATTCCATTGTCTCTGAGCACCCATCTTACAGCTTTGCAGACCTCATTGAAGAAAAGCATTTAAAAGTCTTTGCTTGGGTTTTACAAGAAGCGCCCATTGAAACCAAACGTCGTTGTGCCAATTTGGCTGGTTTTTGCAGTGAAGAGGTTGTGCCTCTGCTGGCCAAAGCTTTTGAGGTGGAGGATGAAGAATTACACGAGATCATTGTCAACTCCATCCGCCAAATTCACCCTAATAATATTTCTGCCCTAGCCAATATTTTAGACAGTCCCAATGAAGGCTTGATGGAAAAGATGAACGCTCTAAGAGCCATCCAGGCAACCCATCACAAGCATGCCCCTTTGATCATTGGGAAATCTTTAAATGGCACCAACGAAGAAAAGATTTTAGCAGCCTTAGCTGTTTTAGGCCCCCATACAAGGCCCATTCCCTTTGATGAATTAAAAAAACTAATCAGCCATATCAACCCCATCATCCGCATTAACACTGTAGAGGCTATGGGTAGACTGACCAAAGATGAATTTGCTCCCTATTTAATTTCCCAACTCAATAGAGAAATAGATGAAGAGGTAAAATATGCCATTGATGCTAGTCTGCTGGCTATCGGGCAATCCACTGAGAACGAGACACTAGGTGTGTTTCTAGCTTCCTTTTCCCCTGAAGAAAGAAAACGAGTTTCCAGCTATTTTGGTTTCCATGACCCCAGTCATTTGTTAGAAAAATTCGAAGCGGGGCTAAGTGATGAAAACCCAGAAATTAGAGAAATTAGCTATAAAGTCTTTGCAAATCTAAAAAAGGCAACTTTTGAGTTGATAGAAACTGGTTTAGATGATGAGGTAGCTAATGTTAGAGTCGAGGCGGTACGCTGCCTGACTTCCATAAAAGATGTGGACCAGGTTCTGGCCTTTGCAGAAAAAATAAAAAATAAACTGGGTTCCCACGAAAGGGTAAAGGTAGAGCTCATTCAAGTTTTAAGCGCTTTTCAAGGAAGAGAAGATGCAAGCGACTTGGTTATGCCTTTTTTACAAGATTCTTCCCCCTGGGTTCAGATTGAAGCCGTGGAAGGATTAAAACAACTAGACGACGTCAGAGCGATTGAACCGCTAAAAGATCTTTTAGATTCTAAAAATGAAGACCTTTTAAATGCAGTTTACTCCGCCCTAGACGAATTGGAATAAAGGACAAAATGGCAACAAAAGTTTTAGTAGTCGATGACTCTCCCATTGTAAGAAACCTCCACTGCGTAATGCTACGCTCAGCAGGTTTCGAGGTTGCTGAGGCCGAAAATGGCTATGATGCCCTAGAGCAGTCTCATAAAGATAAATACGACCTAATGGTAGTGGATATCAATATGCCCAAAATGGACGGGTTTACTTTCTGCACAGAGATTAGAAAAGGTGGGGAACATAAAGACGTGCCCATCATCATTGTCTCGACCGAATCAGAAGCAGATGATAAAATGCGAGGCTTTAAAGCTGGCGCAAACCTATACCTAGTGAAGCCTGTAAAGCAAGCTGATCTAATTGAAAATGCTAAAATGTTATTGCAGCAGTAACCATGTCAGATGAACTGGATGATCTGATTCAGGGGTTTGTCGAGGAATCTCGCGAAGCCTTTGAATCAATTGAAAAAGATTTACTGGGACTGGAAGATAACCCTGATGACCTCACCCAGGTTGATGGGATCTTTCGAGTGCTCCATACTATCAAGGGTACCGCTGGGTTTATGGGCCTTGATGAAGTCAATAAGCTTTCGCACAGTCTAGAATCTATTTTCGATCAAGTCAGAAAAGAAGAAATTTCCATGACCCCTGAGTTAATGGACCAGCTTTTACCTGCCATCGACTTATTAAAACTCATGGTTTTTGAGTTGGAAGCGGCTGACAAATCTGATTACCCCTATTCCGATACCATGACACTGCTGGCTGAGATTCTAGCTGGTGGTGCCGTACGAGTTTATATTGCAGATGGACAAGCCAAACCAGCAGCAATTGGCGGAGCCGCACCTGCGGCTGCACCCGTTACCCCTAGCCCTGTTGCGGAGCCAGCAGCACCTAAGGCTTTGGTGCGAGTTCATTATGTCGAACCAGAACAAGACCCAGATGCCGCCCCTATCTCCATGGAGCTACTACAAGACTTTGTTGTAGAGGCAGAAGAACACCTAGATACCATCGAGCAGTTTTTACTTAAATTAGAAGAGGCACCCAACGATGATGAAGCCATTAACGAAATCTTTCGGGCCACTCACTCCATTAAGGGCACAGCTTCTTATGTAAACTTAGGCAAAGTAAACGCCCTTTCACACAAGATGGAAACCTGCTTTGATAAGGTGCGCAAGGGTGTATTGCCTTACTCCAATGAAATGGCTGATGTGATTTTAAAGGGAGTTGACCTTTTAAAGTCTATGGTCGCTTTGATCCGTATGAAAGAAGATTCTTCCATACTTGATATCGATGACCTTTTAACCCTTCTTGAACCTTTTGCCACTGCCGAACAAGCTGCACCTGCCGCTGGCGGCCCTGCTGTAGCTGCTCCAGCTAAAGACCCAAAAATGTCGGCCTTTGCTAATCTTGCTGGACAACAGATTGCGACCATCAAAGAACTTGGCGCAATGATTGGAGAAAATAAAGCTGGGCAAGATGAATTGATGGTTCTAAATAGGTCCATTAAAACGTTAGATAATGGCGCAAGAAAACTAAATTTAAATGCCATTTTTGAGCAGACCCACGCACTTGAAGAGATGACTGTGCAGATTTTGGCGGAAGAAAAAACTGAAGAGGAATTAGCCCCACTGTTTTTATCTTCCATCACCCAATTGGATATGATTTTAGGTCTATTTTTAGACCCCGCAGCAGCTCCTGCTCCTGTCGCAGCACCTGTAGCGGCACCAGCGCCTGTGGCCCCTGAAGTAGCACCTGCACAAGTAGCAGCCCCCGCCGCACCTGTAGCGCCGAAAAAAGAGCCTACAAAAATTGCAGCGCCACCTGCTGATGATGAAATCAAAACCATGCGGATTGATGCCTTTAGGCTCGACCAATTTATGAACTTAATCGGGGAATTGATCATTGCCCGAAATGCCTTTAACCACACTTTAGGTGAGTTGAATACCGTCAACATGCAACCTGAGGTTATGGCTAATATTCGCTCTGTAGAAGGAGCCTTTACTCGCATTAGTGATGATCTGCAAAATACCCTTATGGATATGCGCCTCATCCCTGTTAAAACGGTATTTCAAAAAATTCCCCGTATTATTAGAGACATCGCCCGCAAGACAGGCAAGAGCATTAATTTCCAAATGATTGGCGAACATACCCAGATCGACAAGTCCATTATCGAGGTTCTTGGTGACCCTTTAGTGCACATTATTCGAAATTCTTGCGACCATGGGATTGAATCCAAAGAAAAACGCCTTGCAGCAGGCAAGCCAGAAGAAGGCACGGTAATTTTAAAAGCCAGCCACCAAGGTGGCTCCATTGCCATTGATATTATTGATGATGGTGCAGGTGTCAACACTGAAAAAGTTTTAGAAATTGCCATATCCAAGGGGCTAGTGCGGCCTGAGCAGGTTGAAACTATTGATGATAAGACAGTGAACAACTTCATCTTCCACCCTGGTTTTTCAACAGCCTCAGAAGTCACTGATTTGTCTGGTCGTGGTGTGGGCATGGATGTGGTTATGACCAATATCCAAAAGGTCCATGGTTCAGTTGATGTTGATTCCGACCCAGGCCAAGGCTGTAAAGTCCGCCTGACTCTGCCTTTAACCTTGAGTGTGATTGAAGCCCTTTTAGTAGAAGAAAGCGGTCAAAAATTTGCTATTCCTTTGGAATCGGTAAAAGAGTCCATAGAAGTAAAGGTAAGTAAGCTGCACCAACTCAAAAATAAAGAAGCTATCAACCTACGTGGGAATGTCATTGGCGTTAGCCGCTTGGCTGATCTCTTAGACCTGAAAAAACCTGCCGAGCGCAAGCCTGACGACGTGGTTTCCATTGTTTTTGTGCAAGTTGGCACCCGTGCAATGGGGATTATTGTAGATGACCTCTCTAACCAACAAGAAATTGTAGTCAAGCCCTTACAAGGCTACTTGACCAATATCCCTGGTATTAGCGGTTCTACAATTTTAGGTAGTGGTGACATTATCCTGATTCTTGAGCCTTCTCAACTGATTGACCTTTCTGCTATATAGGTTGATAGTCAGGCCTTGGTCTATTTACTTTTAAATTGCCCCCACCTTAAATAAAATATCGGTCATGAAAAAAAAGCTCATCACTTCGGCCTTGCCTTACGTAAATAACGTCCCTCATCTTGGAAATATCATCGGTTGTGTTTTGTCTGCCGACGTTTATTCTCGTTACTGCAAAAGTATGGGACAAGAGTCGCTTTATATTTGCGCCACTGATGAATATGGCACTGCCACTGAGAAAAAAGCTCTAGAAGAGGGCATGACACCAAAGGAAATCTGCGATAAATTCAACGCTATCCACGCCCAAGTTTATAAGGCCTTTAACATTGACTTCGATGCCTTTGGCCGTACTAGTCACCCAGAACACATCCAAATCACCCAAGAGATTTTTAAGGGCTTGGAAAAAGAAGGTAATATTCTGGAAGAAACCACAGAACAAACCTACTGTGAGCATGATAAAAAATTCTTAGCCGATAGATATGTAGAAGGCATCTGCCCCCATTGTAACTATGATTCTGCTAGAGGCGACCAGTGCGATAAGTGTGGGAAACTCTTACAACCGACAGAACTCAAAGAGCCAAAATGCCAGATCTGCGGAAACACACCAACAACTCGGGCGACCAGTCACCTCTATATTGATTTACCCAAACTGGAAGAAAAATTAAAAGCCTTCCAAGAAACCTCAAATGCCAATGGCGCTTGGTCCAGTAACGCTGTTGCTGTGTCCAAAAGTTGGATTGAAATGGGCTTGAAGCCTCGACCCATTACCCGTGATTTAAAATGGGGCGTGCCAGTTCCCAAAGAGGGCTTTGAGGATAAAGTTTTCTACGTTTGGTTTGATGCCCCCATTGGTTATATTTCAGCAACCATCAGAGCTTACCCAGATACCTGGAAGGACTGGTGGCAATCACCTGAAACCACAGAGCTTTACCAGTTCATGGCCAAGGATAACATCCCCTTTCACACCGTGGTGTTTCCAGCCAGCCTACTAGGCTCAGGGATAAACTGGACCATGCTGCATCATATTAGCGCTACCGAATACTTAAACTACGAAGATACCAAATTTTCTAAGTCTCGTGGCGTTGGCGTATTTGGAACTGATGTGATGGATCTGGATATCCCCATAGATATGTGGCGATTTTATCTGCTTCACAACCGCCCTGAAAAGTCGGATAGCGCCTTTACTTGGGAAGGTTTTGTGGAGGATGTAAACTCCAACTTTATTGATAATATCGGCAACCTCCTAAACCGAGTCTTGGCCTTTTACAATAAAAACTTTGAAGGCGAACCTTGGGGCAGCAAGCTTGGCGACCGAGAGATTAAATTTATTACCTCGGTAAAGCCCGTTTCCGAAAATGCCTTAAAACTACTGGAAGGCGTGCAACTGCGGGATGCCCTAAACGAAGCCCTGGCCCTAGGCCGAGCGGGCAACAAGTTCTTCCATGAAAGTGAACCTTGGAAAGAGATCAAAACTTCTCCTGAAGATACAAAAAGATTATTGGTAGTCTTGGCCTTTTTGCTCCAAGATGTCGCCCTGTTACTGGCTCCCTACATGCCTGAAACTAGTGAGAAGATCTTAACACTTTTGGGTGTAAAAGACTTGAGCCTACAAGACCTTGGCGATTACAGCCAACTGGAGCAACAAACGCCCCCAACACCTGAAATTCTATTTCCCAAGCTGGATAAAAAGGTAGTGGCAGAATACAAAGCCAAATTTGAAGGTAAAGGCGAGGAAGGCCCCGACCCAATCGAGGCTTTTGGGAATTTAGAAATCCGAGTCGGCGAGATCAAATCCATCGTGCCTCATCCGGAAGCGGAAAGATTATATGTGGAAACAATCGACCTTGGTGAAGGTAGCCTGCGGACCATTGTTTCTGGTCTAGTGAAATACTATAAACCGGAAGACTTGCTCGGCAAACGTGTGCTGGTAGCCTCTAATTTAAAATCGGCCAACTTGAGAGGGGTCGAAAGCCAAGGCATGGTGCTCGCTTGCGAAACCAAAAAGAAGTTGGAAGTGCTGTTTACGGAAGCTGAGATTGGTTCTCATGTCTATATTTCAGGTGAAGAGCCACACCAAGCCCCAAAGGAAATCACCATCGATGAATTCTTCGCTTGCCCCATGGTCGTCAAATCCCACCAGATGGAAGTCGGTGGCAAAGCCTTAGAAGCAATGGGCCAAAAAATCACCACCACAAAAATCGGTGATGGCAAAATAGCGTGACGTTCGTCACATTTACCGCTTATTGAACTAGAGATTGGGGAGGCTTAAGCCTTTCCAGTATAACATTAAAAATCTTAGGTTTTCTGGTTTACTGAACTAGGCCGCTGCATCAATTTTACAGTTTTACGGTCGAAATTTTGTTGTGAATACTTTGGCCTATCATATTTCCAATGGTAGATAGATCAACACGCCGAAGCCTAGCATCTTTTAAAATTTGAAATAGCCATTCCGAATTGATATGATCATTTATTTGAGCATCTTTGGTTTCCTTACTCTCTTTACTTCCTTTTATATCTTTCAATTCATTTGGGTAAAAATACATCATAACTTCATGTTTACTCATAGTTAAGCTGCCGACGTATAGAGAGCCTGTGAAGGTTAAGCAGCTCATTGAAAAAAGATGAAATTTATCACCTTCCTCAGAAATTAAATTCCTGTAAGGCTGAAATGCGCTTTTTAATATTTTTTCATCAGAATAATAAGTTCCTTCATTTCTTTCTCTTGCATGGAAAGCAGTATACAAGCCTAATAGTTTTATTTGCAATCCTGTCAAATAAGAAACTACCTCAATAGCTCTGTTTGCAGCTAATGCTTCTGTTGTCTCCGAACCCGCAATTATTCTCAGAGTAATTAAATCACTGAGCAGGTTATGCTTTTCTGAAAGTTCTGTTTTTGCGGCAGAGCTCATTGCCGTGCGAAAGGTTGCTATAAAGTCAGGCTCGTTAAAAGCTACCCCGATTTGAGCCTTTAAGGCTTTATTTTCCTGCTCTAGGTCTTTTAATTTTTCACCTAGCTGATTCAAGAACTCATTTGTATTGTCGGTTGCTTTTTGAATTACCTTGTCGGACGAGCCTTGATAGGTTTCTTTTAACCAATGGATACCTGAATTAACCACAGTTTTTGTAATTTCACTTGTACCTGTTGCTAATACTGCGCCAGCTAAAAAATTCAAACTAAATGGATCAAGCATAATTGAACCCAGAAAAACAAACCCAAAAAAGTTTCAAGCAAATTGGGCCAAATAGACACTAAAATCTACCCACAAACTGTATCAAGTCGACTGGGCCTTATATTCCCAGATCAAAATTGAATAAGCAGTAAAACCCACGAAGTGGGGTCATCGAATGAAACCTTGCGTTAGCTGGTTGTAGGCGTTGAAGAAGATGGAGCCCATCACAGAAAAGATGGCGAAGGCGAAGAAGGTAAAGATGATCCCGAAGACCACCACTAATACTAAGAAGAAGCTGTTGCCCCATAGCTCTTTTAATTTTCCCATTTCACTTACCCCTTTAGAAGTTTTACTCAAGTGGGATGAGATTAGCTCTATTGGTTAAAATTGCCAAGCCCAAAGCTGCAACCTATCCCCTGATGGAGCAAAGGAAGGTTCGCTTTGGGCTTGGACCCCTTACCAGTGATGGAGCACCAGTTAGGTTAGTGACCTTTCCGCTGATGGAGCAACGGTCGGGTCTGTTAATTTATTGCATTTATATTAATACTCGTGGCCTCTGTTGGTTACGCCCCTTGGGCAATGTGCCTTACAGCACTTATTATGATGCCTTACAATACTGGCCACTGACCAACTGCAATCTCAAAGGTTGCTGAGGTGCTAAGTCCTGTGCAGTTTTCGTCTCTAATGGTGAGCACCAACTGACCACCTACTGTTCGGTCGTAACCAGTGAAGCTTGCTGGGTTTTTAGTGGCATCCTTAAAGGCTGTTGTAGAACCGTTATAAACCCAAGAGTAGCATAGTTTGTTGGTTGGTTGGTCGTCGCTTACATTAGCAGTTAGAGTCACACCCTTCTTAGTTACCTTGGCAGCAAGGCTATCAATGGAAGGCGCAATTCCCACGGTTACGCCTACATCTTTCTTGGCATTTACAATATTTAGATCATAACCAATGGTTGTGCTGTTGCTTTGGCTATTGGTCACGATAAATTCATGACTTACAAACCCTTTCACATCAGGGGCAGTAAAGGTACTGTCACAGGTTCCTGTTGTGGCACCTAAGGTCACGTTGATAACACTTGGTGTGTAATATCCGCCATTGGCATCTGGTAAAAACTGGCATTCAAAGCTATCGCCGATTGCGCCTGCAATAGTAATGGACACATCACCTGTTAAAACCCTTTCAATTTCTGTTGGGGTAGTAACGGCTGTTACTACTGGTAGAGTGTTAAGCTTTCCATCGTCAATTGGGTTTAGGTTGATTGCTAAGGTTGTTTCTGTTCCTACTAGCGTCACGGTTTGGTTTCCGTTATAAATTTCCTTTCCAGTAATATCCAACCCCTTGGCAGTGATCACTATTTCAGAGCCAATGGGTAAGCTGGGCAAAATTGCACTGTAACTTGTTAGAGAGTAGGTTAGTGGCTGGCTAGTAATCAAATTAACTAGGCCCTCTGTAACTGTAACTTCAACTCGGTCGATGTCTGTTGCAGCGCCCAAAAAAGCCATGGATGGTTGGTCGATTTCTGTGTTGCTGCCGTCTGGGTAAAGGATTTGGCTAACTGCCTCGCCTACAATGCTCGCTGTGCGGTCGTTAGCAGTGGCTTCTGTTCCCACAACAGCTACGGCAACATTTAAGTCTACTGTTGGGGTAGTCTCAGCTACTTCAGCTTCAGGCTCTTGGCAGCCAGCTAAGATCAAGATCAACATAAAGCTGATTGTTAGTAGGTTTTTTGTATTTTTTAAGGCGTTTTTCATTTCGTTTCCTGTTCTTGCATCGGTCGTTGTTAATAGTGATAAATCTCATTCCTTCCTTTTAGTCTTTATTGAAGAAGCGTCCCCGAATTCGATCTCTTACCCTTACCTATTACAAGGGTTGTGCCACGCAAAATAAATATTTTTAGCGAATAAATTCAATATGTTGTGCTAATCGGCAAAGCTTACCACATCGACTTTATGGGCTAGGAATTATCTGCCGCATAAGGCCCTAGATCGAATCAAAAAATAGGTAATCTTAGAGGGGCAAAATTTACCTAGGGGCTGGCACCCAATAAAATTCGACCAAATTGACAGATTTGTAGGTTAAAAAAATTTGCAATAAAACAGGCCCTAAAAAGCCATTTTCAGCCAAATTCCCTTCACTATTATATAAGTCATATATTAAGGTAGGAAAAACAAAGGGGAATCTTGGATCTTAAAAAGACAATCATAGAACTAAAGGATGAAAACGAGCAGTTAAGCCATGCTTGGGCTTGGGCCAATGGCACACGTCAATATTGGCCACTTGCCACCTTTGCCTTGGGTTTCACTTGGGACACCCTAACTTTGGCCCGCATAGATGACCCTATGGCCTATGTACAACTCTTGATCTATTTAGCAGCTTTGATCGTTTTCACCACCTTGGTGCGCATCTCAGAAAAGGGTCGGATCACCAGCCCACTTCTTGAAAAATACCAGCATGCCTTTCCTTTGGTGGTGCAGTTTGTTTTTGGTGGTCTCTTTAGCGCCATGACCCTGTACTATTTCCAAAGTGCGGCCTTTAGCCAAAATTTGATTTTTGTTTTGCTTTTGGTGAGCTTGACCTTGGGGGTTGAATTTTTGGAAGGGAGCCTTTCCAACCCCTACTTGCAATTTGCCCTACAATACTTGGTCACAGCCAGCCTTATGGCCTTTATGCTGCCCATGTTATTTAATATCTTGGCCCCTTGGACCTTTGCTGCGGCGATTTTAATAGCCTTAGTGTTGCTCTATGCTCAGCTCGGTGTTTACCATCAATTTGACCTTATGCCCAAAAGAAAACAGCTTGGCCATATTGCGGGAATCTTGCCCGTATTGGCTTTGGTTTTTTACAGTCTCCATTCCTTAAACCTTATTCCGCCAGTTCCCTTGGCTTTGAAAGACGCAGGCACCTATCACAAATTAGAGGTCAAAAAAGGGGTATACTATCTTTCTTATGAGGCGGCACCATGGTATATCTTTTGGCAAAAAATCAACCAGCCCTTTCACAAAATCCCTGGGGCTAAAGACAATCAAATTATCGTCTTCACTCCAATTTTTGCGCCAAGAATGTTAAAAGCCAAGATATATCACCATTGGCTTCACTGGAGTAAAAGCAAACGAGAATGGGTGCAGTTGGATAAAATTGGTTTTGAAATTAGTGGTGGTCGTGAAGTTGGGCACAGGAGCTATACAAAAAAGAAACGTTTTGCTGTGGGAGAGTGGCGAGTGGAAGTAAAAACAGAGGAAGGTCGCCTCTTGGGGGTGATCCCTTTTTTTGTAAAAGAGGTGACTGTGAAAAACTTCGATTTTTCTGTGCATAAATACTAGATTCCTGTGAAAAAGCCTGCTCTTTTAAGGGTCTGAAAATCAAGGCTATTTGCCTACTCCATCAAACTTCGCTAGGGAATTTTTAAAAAATTTAAAAAAGTCCTTGCCTCAAAAGAAAGCTATTGCTAACTTGTCATCTTTTAGCGGGAAAAATGTCTTAGGGCACCTGCGAATCAGAATTACATTATTTATTATAGTAAAAGTCGAATTTTACGACATAGGAAAAAATGCCTACGCTAAATCAGCTAGTCCGAAAAGGACGTAAAAAAATGATCGAAAAGAGTAACGTACCAGCTCTTGAAGCTTGCCCACAGAAACGTGGTGTATGTACTCGTGTTTATACAACCACTCCAAAGAAGCCAAACTCAGCTTTAAGAAAAGTTGCTCGTGTGCGCTTAACTAACGGAATGGAAGTAACAAGTTATATCGGCGGAATCGGCCACAACCTGCAAGAACACAGTGTTGTAATGATTCGTGGCGGTAGAGTAAAAGATTTACCTGGTGTTCGTTATCACGTTATTCGTGGTACTTTGGACACACAAGGTGTTGCAAACCGTAAACAAGGTCGTAGTAAGTACGGCACCAAGAAAGGAAAATAAACCATGTCCAGAAGACATAGTGCAGAGAAGAGAAAAATCCTTCCTGATTCAAAATATGGCAGCCTAGTCGCAGCGAAGTTTATTAACTGCTTGATGCTAGACGGAAAAAAAGCTGCTGCTGAAAAAATATTCTACGGTGCAGTTGAAAAACTTTCCGAAGCCGCAACAGAAACAAAAGCTATTGATGCTTTTTACACTGCTCTAAAAAACGTACAGCCTACTTTGGAAGTTCGTTCAAGACGAGTTGGTGGTTCAACTTATCAGATTCCTGTTGAAGTTCGTGAAGACAGAAGAGTTGCTTTGGCAATTCGCTGGATGATCGATGCTGCTAAGAATAAAAATGAAAAAACAATGGCTGGTAACCTTGCTGTTGAATTGACTGATGCTTTCAACAACCGTGGCAGCGCAGTTAAGAAAAAAGAAGATACCCACAAAATGGCCGAAGCTAACAGAGCTTTCGCCCATTACATGTGGTAATCTGTTTCTAGGATTTAACGGTGGAACTTTCCGAACTACGCAATATAGGCATTATTGCTCATATTGACGCAGGGAAAACCACTACCACAGAGCGGATACTATATTATACAGGCGTGAGCCATCGCATTGGCGAAGTTCACGACGGTGCAGCAACCATGGATTGGATGGCCCAAGAACAAGAACGGGGCATCACCATTACCGCAGCGGCAACTACTTGCTATTGGGATCATCAAAAACTCTCACAAGCAGGCACAGATAAGGCTCGGCACCAAATAAATATCATTGACACTCCAGGACACGTAGACTTCACATTAGAAGTAGAGCGGTCTTTACGAGTGCTAGACGGCGCTGTCGTTGTCTTTTGTGGAGTAAGCGGGGTTCAACCTCAGTCTGAAACAGTATGGCGACAAGCTGACAATTATGAAGTCCCTCGCATTGCATTCATTAATAAAATGGATCGAACAGGGGCCGACTTTAAAGGTGCAGTGGCTCAGATCAAAGAGATTCTAGGCGCTAACCCTTTAGTAGTTAACATGCCCATGGGGGCAGAAGAAAATTTGAGTGGTATCATTGATTTGATCCACATGGAGACTCTAACCTTTTCAGAAGAAAGTTTAGGCCTTGACGTTACTCGGGGAGAAATCCCAGAGAGCTTTCAAGAAGAGGCAAATGCAGCTCGTGAAGAGATGCTAGAAACCTTGACTCTCTTTGACGACGACCTTATGGAAAAGGTTTTAGAAGAAGAGGTGCTAAGTCCTAACGACATTACTATTGTAATCCGTAGACTTTGCATTGAAAACAAAATTACTCCCGTAGTGGGTGGTTCAGCCTTTAAAAATAAAGGCGTACAACCCCTCTTAGATGCGGTTTTGGACTTTTTACCTTCACCCATGGACATCAAACCTGTCTTAGGTGTGAGTTTAAAAGACCAAAGTCTTGTTGCTAGAAAGGCAGATCCCCTTGAACCGCTAGCTGCATTAGTATTTAAGATACAAACAGATTCTTTCGCTGGAACTATTAGTTTCTTACGAATTTACTCTGGCACTCTGAAACAGGGCGAACAACTCATCAATCCTATTAAGGATAAAAAAGAGCGAGTTGGCAAGATCTTCAGAATGCACGCAAACAAACGTGAAGAGATTAGAGAAGCCACTGCTGGCGAAATTGTTGCTATTGCAGGCTTTCAGTTTTCTACCACAGGCGACACGATTTGCAGAAAGAATGAAGAAGTCATTCTAGAAAAAATCATAGCGCCCGTACCCGTTATTTCGATTGCTATTGAGCCCAAAACAAAGGCCGACAGCGAAAAATTGGAAGGTACGCTGGAAAGACTCATCAAAGAAGACCCTTCTGTTGATGTTTCCAGGGATAAAGAAACTGGCCAAACGTTACTCTCTGGAATGGGGGAGTTGCATTTGGAAATTTTAGTTGATCGGTTAAAACGAGAATTTAAATTAGATGTCAACGTAGGAAAACCACAGGTTGCCTACCGAGAAACAATTGCCAAGGCGGCCACAGAGACGGAAGTCTTTGATAAACCAATGTCTGGCAAGGCATGTTTTGCTGGCGTTACCATCACAGTAAAACCGCTGGAAAAGAAAGAAGAGAATACAATTTCATTTCTCCCTACTCTTGAGCTTAACCAAGAAGTAAAAAGCTTAATTGAAGCGGGTGTGAAAGACGGTTTATCCTCTGGTGTAATTGCCGGCTACCCTGTTATTGAGGTTGCGGCAACCATCGTTGACGTACAAATCAAAGTAGAGGAATTTAACCCTCAGGCTTTTAAGATTGCAGCGGCCTTGGCCTTACGCAAATGCTTATTGGTAGGAGGGGCAATGCAGCTTGAACCCATTATGAGGGTCGAAGTTACCACCCCACCAGATTTTACTGGTGATATAATTGGTGACCTAAACTCCCGTAAGGGAAGGGTTCAGAGCATTGAAGAAAAAAAAGGTGTGCAACTTTTGATCATAGGGGTTGCATTATCCACAATGTTTGGATACCTTACGAGTTTGCGCTCCCTAAGTCAGGGCAGAGCAACATTTTCAATGATGTTCGATCATTATGAAAAGGTTTAAACCAAAACCTTTAATGATCATTTTTTTGTGTAATTACACGACTCATCCTTCTTTTGGGGAAGACTAATGTCTAAAGAAACATTTAAACGAGACAAGCCCCACGTTAACGTGGGCACAATTGGTCATGTGGATCATGGTAAAACTACCTTGACTGCGGGCATCACTAAAGCAATGGCTCTTTCAGGTAGAGCTGAGTTTAAGGGCTATGGTGATATCGATAACGCTCCTGAAGAAAGAGAGCGTGGTATCACAATCGCAACTGCTCACGTAGAATATGAGTCTGAAACTCGTCACTACGCACACGTAGATTGTCCAGGTCACGCTGATTATGTGAAGAACATGATTACTGGTGCGGCTCAAATGGACGGCGCTATCATCGTAGTATCTGCTGCTGATGGCCCAATGCCTCAAACAAGAGAGCACATTTTACTTGCTAAGCAGGTTGGTGTTCCTTACATCGTAGTTTTCTTGAACAAAATTGATCAAGTAGATGACGAAGAATTATTAGAGTTAGTTGAAATGGAAATCCGTGAACTCCTTACTGAGTACGATTTTCCAGGTGACGACACTCCTGTTATCAAGGGTACTGCTCTTGGTGTACAGAACTGTACAAGTACTGATCCAAAAGATCCAGCTTACGCCGCTATGTATGAATTAGTTGACGCACTGGATTCTTACATTCCTTTACCTAAGAGAGAAATCGACAAGGATTTTTTAATGCCTGTTGAAGATGTTTTCTCTATCTCAGGTCGCGGTACTGTTGCTACTGGTCGTATTGATCGTGGTGTTGTAAAAGTTGGTGAAGAAATCGAAATCGTTGGTATTCGCCCGAACCAAAAGACAACTGTTACTGGTGTGGAAATGTTCCGCAAGCTACTTGATCGTGGTGAAGCTGGTGATAACGTTGGTATTTTACTTCGTGGCCTTAAGCGTGACGACATTGAGCGTGGACAAGTTATCTGCAAGCCAGGAACTATTACTCCTCACACTAAGTTTAAAGCAGAGATTTATGTATTATCTAAGGATGAAGGTGGTAGACACACTCCATTCTTTACTAAGTATCGCCCCCAGTTTTACTTCAGAACAACTGACGTAACTGGTATTGTTCAGCTTCCTGAAGGAACTGAAATGGTTATGCCTGGTGATAATGTATCTATCTCAGTTGAATTAATTAGTTCTATCGCTATGGAGCCAGGTTTACGTTTCGCTATTCGCGAAGGTGGCCGAACTGTTGGTGCTGGTACTATCTCTGAAATCATCGAGTAAGGGAACTAATGACCGAAAAGATTCGAGTCAATTTTAAAGCCTTTGATCCTAAGCAATTAGACAAGGCTGTAAAAGAGATTGTTTCTATCGTTAAAAGAAGCGGTGCCAACGTAGTTGGCCCGGTTCCATTACCGACAAAGAAACAGAAAATATGTGTATTGCGCTCACCTCACGTGAACAAAAAATCTCGTGAACAGTTTGGCATCAACACTCACAAAAGACTTTTATACATTACTGAAACTACCCCCCAGACTATGGATAGCTTAATGAAGCTTGACGTATCAGCTGGTGTACAGGTAGATATCAAGGTAAATTAAAAGACATTTAAATAAGTTTTTACATTATACAGTAATGTAAGAAACCATTGAACTATGCCCCGAAGCCTATATGGCTTGGGACGACAAACAAGGAAACACAATGGCTACTCTCAAGGTAGTAAACCTGGAGAACAAAGAGACTGGTACGCTTGAGCTGCATGATTCGATTGCAACTGCTCCGCTACAGCCTCATCTAGTTAAAGACGCAGTCGTTGCTTACATGGCATCACTTCGTCAGGGTACCCACTCGACAAAGACTAGAGGAGAAGTTTCAGGTTCTCGCAAAAAATTATTCCGTCAAAAAGGAACTGGTAACGCCCGTCAGGGTAACGCACAGTCACCACACAGAAGATCTGGTGGTATAGTGTTTGGGCCAACTCCTCGTGACCATAGTATCCAAATCAATAAAAAAGCTAAGTCAAAGGCACTTACAAGCGTGATCGGTGAGAAAATTCGCCAGAATCAAATGTTTGTAGTTGATGAGCTAACTGCTAAGACACATAAGACAAAAGATCTTGTGGCTCAGCTAAGTGGGCTTAACCTAAGCAAAGCACTAATTGTTTTTTCTACCGCAGACGACAACTTTTTAAAGGCCAGCGCTAATCTTCAAAATTTGATGATCAAGCATGTTGGCAACTTAAACGTCTATGATATCTTAAACCACACTCAGCTAGTCATCACTAAGGATGCATTAGAAGAAGTGGAAGGGAGACTGTTGAAATGACAAGCCAATACCGACTAATAAAGCAGCCTTATATTACTGAAAAAGTAATGTACATGCGTGAAATGAACAACAAAGTTGTTTTTAAAGTTCGCGGGGATGTAACCAAGATTGAATTGAAGAAAGCTGTTGAGAAAATCTTTAGCGTCACTGTTGAAAATGTTAATACAATCAACGTGAAAGGTAAAAAGAAACGTCAAGGGTTAATTCAGGGCCAACGCTCTGATTGGAAGAAAGCCATCATTACCTTAAAAGAAGGTGATAGCATCGAATATTTTGAAGGTGGTTAACCCCGTAACTTAAAGCTAAAGGTCTAAAACAATGAGTATCAAAAAGTATAAACCAACGACCCCGGGCCTCCGCGGTATGAGTGTTTCTGGTTTTGACGAGATCACAACCAGTAAGCCGGAGAAAAGTCTACTAGAGCCTAAGATTAGGACAAACGGTAGAAACAATCACGGTAGAATTACTGTACGCCACCGAGGTGGTGGACACAAAAGACAGTACAGGGTTATTGACTTCAAAAGAAATAAATTTGGAGTTCCTGGTAGAGTAGCAACTATTGAGTATGATCCAAATCGTACTGCTAGAATCTGCCTAATCAATTATTTAGACGGTGAGAAGCGCTATATCTTAGCTCCTGCGGGAATTAATGTTGGTGACGAAATCATCAGTGGTGAGCAAGTAGAAATCAAAGTTGGCAACACTATGCCGCTGAAGAACATTCCACTTGGAACCACACTACACAATGTTGAAATGAGACCCCTTAAGGGCGGTCAAATCGCAAGAAGCGCTGGAACAGGCGTTACTTTGATGGCTAAGGAAGGTAACTACGCTAACTTAAAGTTAAGAAGTGGTGAAGTTAGATTAATTTCTTTAGAATGTCGTGCCACTATTGGTAGCGTTGGAAACAGTGACCATAACCTAATTAAAGTAGGTAAAGCTGGTAAGAGCCGACATAAAGGTATTCGACCAACTGTACGAGGTGTTGTAATGAACCCAGTAGATCACCCACACGGTGGTGGTGAAGGGCGCACAAGTGGCGGCCGACATCCAGTAACACCATGGGGTAAGCCAACCAAAGGCGCCAAAACTAGATCAAACAAACGAACCGATAAGTATATCGTTTCAAGACGGAAATAAGGAGTATTACTGTGCCAAGATCCCTGAAGAAAGGCCCATTTGTAGACGATCACTTATTTAAAAAGTGCGCTGCAGCTAAAGATGCCGGAGATAGAAAAGTGATCAAGACCTGGTCACGAAGGTCAGTAATTCTACCTGATTTCGTCGGCCTAAACGTAGCTGTCTACAATGGGAATAAATTTATCCCCATTTTTGTAACTGAAAACATGGTTGGTCACAAGTTTGGTGAGTTTTCACCAACTCGTACTTACCGTGGACACATTTCAAAATCTGACAAACGTGGGAAGAAATAGAAATGAAAGCGAATAAAAACAATAAAAACAGGGTAAGCGTTGCAACTGCATCTGCTAGAAACGCCCGTGTTGCTCCTCGAAAGGCCCGCTTAGTTGTGGACTTGATTCGTGGAATGAATGTACCCCAAGCCTTAGCAATTTTAGAGCACACAATAAGACGCTCTAATCCAATTATGCTGGACCTTTTAAAGTCTGCAGTTGCTAACGCTATGGAAAAAGACAACAAAATCAATCCAGATGAGTTGTTTATTACAGAGGCAAGAGTTGATCAAGCCCGCAGCCTAAAAAGAATGCGCGCACGCGCAATGGGCCGAGGTTGTTTGATTGTAAAAAAATCCAGCCACATCATATTGGCCGTAGGCTAACAAAGGAGAAACCTTGGGACAGAAAGTTAACCCCATCGGCCTTAGGTTGGGTATTTGCAAATCATGGCAATCCAACTGGTATGCTGATAAAAATTATCCTGAACTTCTACAAGAAGATTTCAGGATTACAGATTACATTCGTAAAACCTTAAAAAATGCAGGTATTGCGGAAGTTTCTATTGAAAGAGCTTCAAAAAGCTTAAAAGTCAACATTCACGCTGCAAGACCTGGTATTATTATTGGTCGTAAAGGCGAAGAAGCTGACAAGATTAAAAAGAAGCTAATCAACTTGGTTAGTCAGAAGGATTTAACTTTAAATATTAAAGAAGTTAGAAGACCTGAAACTAACTCTCAATTGGTTGCTGATTCTATTGCGCAGCAGTTAGAGAGACGTGTTGCCTTCCGAAGAGTAATGAAAAAGACTCTTCAGAACATCATGCGTTACAATGTGATTGGCTGTAAAATTATGGTTTCTGGTCGCCTTAATGGCGCTGAAATGGCTCGTACTGAGTGGATTCACGATGGTCAGGTACCTTTACATACTTTAAAAGCTGACATCGACTATGCTGTTTGCGAAGCTCATACTTTATACGGTTTAATCGGAATTAAGGTTTGGATCTTTAGAGATAGCAAGGCATCTGACAATCACGCCCCACGGCCTGAGAAGCGCAGAAGACCTAATAAAAAACCAATGCCGAAGGAGAAATAACTATGTTAATGCCTTCAAAAACAAAACACCGAAAG
This sequence comes from SAR324 cluster bacterium, assembly GCA_033791585.1. Classification (GTDB taxonomy): domain Bacteria; phylum SAR324; class SAR324; order XYD2-FULL-50-16; family XYD2-FULL-50-16; genus JASJGK01. The sequence continues at coordinate 23,800 of JASJGK010000113.1, forward strand.
GTGATGAAAGGTAAAAACCGTGGAAACGCTAAAGGCGGATCAGAAATTAATTTCGGTTCTTTAGCTATCCAAGCAATTGACCGCGGTTTTATTACAAGTCGTCAAATTGAAGCTTCTCGTCGTGCTATGACAAGACACGTAAAGAGAGCAGGTAAAATCTGGATTAGAATTTTTCCAGACAAACCAATTACAAGCAAGCCAGCCGAAACACGGATGGGTAAAGGTAAGGGTAGTGTT
>JASJGK010000114.1:0-21615 GCA_033791585.1 SAR324 cluster bacterium
GTTGAATACGCCGATTTTGGCGGGGAATATAAGCCCGTACCCTACGTAAAAGAACCCTATCAAGGGCCACGGACAATTGAATGGGGGCGTGCCGTTCTGGATATGGCCGAGGCCATTACAGAGAATCGGCCGCATCGTGCAACTGGTGAACAAGCCGCACTAGACCCTCGCCCTCGTTTAAGTTAGGTATCACCACCGAGATTTGTATATTACGAATCAAGCCAGCCTGCAGGCAGAAGGGCTAAATCCCAAGGTTCATCAATATCATTGAGTTCTTGGGTCAAATGGACAGGCAGGCCCAAGGCCTTGGCTTTTTGCAAAGATAAAGTTAGCACCTCATCGGTGCTCCAAGGAATATTGGAAAAGACTTCAGCCACAGGGGAACTTTGGCCAACCAGATAGTATCCGCCATCTGTGGCAGGGCCAAAAATCAAGGGGCTAGATTCCAGACCAGTAAAGGCTTGCTTAAGGTGATCCAAGGTTAAAAAAGGGCAATCGACACCAATGATCAGGTGCTGCTCCACCCCTTCCTTTTCACCGAGCAAAAACTGGTTATACATGCGCGACCCGAGGGTTTCGCCTTCTTGCAGGATAATTTTATCCACTCCCTTTGCAAAGGGAACCATCTCGCCTACTTCGCCGCCAGTAGCTGCAATAAAAACTTCCAGACCCAAAATATTGGTTTGGGCTTCTAATGCTAAAGCAACTGTTTGGGCAAGCAGCTTTTGGTATAGTTGGTGGGTTTTTTCCAGTCCTAAAGATTCGATCAATCTGGTTTTGGCTTGACCAATTTTGGGCACACGGGCAAAGAGTGTGAGCCGCCTTCTAGGCATACTTCTCTTTTTTGTTTTCAGCCTCTTCCAGGCGTAAGGCCTCACTGTGGATCTTTGTAAAAAGCCTTTCAACGAAGACCATAGGTAGGTTTAAATCCCTTGCTTGGTCCCTTTTTTGCTCCATCAAAGACTCCCATCGTTTTTGATCAAGTGCAGGCAGGCCCTTTTCTGCCTTGAGCTTTCCAATGGATTTAACTACAGAAAATCTTTCGGCCAAAACCAACAATAAAGAAAGCTCCACATGTTTTAAGCTACCTTGCAGAGAATTTAAATCAAGCTCAATCACAGAGTAGTCTGTATCTCGCAAACTCCCTTGGGCAATATTCATTGACTCATCTAAAAGCATTTTAAACAGGGATTCAACAAATTCTTTACCCAAGTGCATATCAGCAGCAAATGTTTGTAAATATTGAATATCTTGGTTACGGGCTATTGATTTTTGGTAATCAATCTCAAAGGTTTTTTTAAGTTCCATCACCTTTTGGATCACACGAAACCGCTCACTTAAAAGCGTTAAAATAGCCTGATCAAGACGGTCGATACTAACACGTAAATCCCCTAACAACCAATTAGAATCTTGCATTTTAGCTCCACTCTATCTTAGGGCAGTGATTAAAAATTAAATTGATCCCTGCATCTAAAATAGCACTGTTAAATTCTTCATCCACCACACCAATTTGGCACCAAACAAGTTTGGGCTGCAATCTTAAAATTTCAGGCAGCAGATCCATCAAACGCTTTGGGTTTAAAAAGATATCAATCCAATCCACTTGCCCCGGGGCCAACTGACTCAAATTTTTCACAGCCTTGAGGCCTAAAATTTCTTCATGCACAGGGTGAACAGGGGTAATTTCCAAGCCATGGCCAATCAAAAATTCGCCTACATGGTAACTGGGTCGATCATCTTTTGGGCTGAGTCCAATGATAGCTACTTTTTTATTTTCTTTAATTAAATCAATAGCTTTTGCAGGGGTAAATAGCATTTTATACCTTCATTTTTTTAGTTGGCGAGACCTATAGCATAGCTAGTTCGAAGCTCATTGGCAAACGCATCTGCCTCTTCTAGAGAGTGTTTATTCAGAAATCGGAATGCAATTCTTTTGCACTCATCCGAATCCACCTGGCTTAGGATTTTTTTTGTTTGCAGCACCATGTTGGGGCTCATGGAAAAAGTAATCTCACCAACGCCGAGCAAAAACATTTGCATCACAGGATCTGCTGCCATTTCACCACAAATAGCCACAGGCTTATTCCTGCGGTTTGCCGTGTTCACCACTATGGACAACATCTTTAAAACCGCAGGGTGAAAGGGAGCAAAAAGGTCTGCCACCTGTTCATTTTGCCGATCCACAGCCAAGGCATACTGGACTAAATCATTGGTTCCTATAGATAAAAAATCACAGGAATCCAAAAGTTCATCTACTAAAAACACAGCAGCAGGTGTTTCGATCATACAGCCTACTTGCAGCTGAGGGTCTGTTATGCCTAAATTTAATTTTTCCTGTTCAATGATTTCTTTTGTTTTGGTAACTTCATCCACCCTAGTCACCAAGGGAATCATCAATTTGATTTGACAATGCATAGAGACCCTTAAAATTGCGCGAATTTGCACACGGAATAGGTCTGGGTTTGCAAGGCAAATCCGAATAGCCCTTAAGCCTAAGGCGGGGTTGGATTCTTCTAGCAGTTTTTCAAAAATACCATAACTTTTGTCGGCTCCAAAGTCCCAAGTTCGAATGGTAATGGGGTCGCAATCTGTTTCTTCAGCGATCTGCAAAAACAATTCATATTGCTCTTCTTCATTGGGCAAATGGTCTTCTAAAAAGAACAAAAATTCCGTTCTAACTAAGCCAATAGAATGAATTCTAAGCTTGCGTATTAATGGTAGCTCCTCAATAAAATCGAGGTTTGCTGCCAGATCAACAGGGTGATTATCAGAAAGCTGACAATCCACACCGATCAACTCTTCTAGTTCGTTTTGGTAAAAACTAATTCGTTCTTGTTTGTCTACCTTCTCATCAATTTTTTCATCACTTGGATCATCAATCACCTCACCACTATTGCCATCTAAAATTATCACTGCTTGGTCAGAAACCCTATGGGTTATATCAGTAACACCGACAACGGCAGGGATGCCCATGGCTCGAGCTAAAATAGAAGAGTGACTAGTAGGGCCACCCAACTCAGTGATTAACCCCAGTATGTTTTCTCTATTCAAATGAAAAGCATCAGCCGGGGAGAGATCGTGACAAACAATGATCACAGGCTCTTTTAAACTAGAAAGATCAAGGCTTTTTTTCTTCTGAAGATTTTTCATCAAACGTTCCCCAAGTTGGCGAATGTCATCAAACCTTGCACGGATGTAAGGGTCAGGAATCTTTAAAAACTTTTCTTCTAAGTCTGCAAGGGTCCTAATTAAAGCCCACTCGGCATTAATTTGGTCTTCTTCAATCTTCTTTTTTACCACAGGGATAAATTGCTTATCCTGCAAAAAAAGCTGGTACCCTGAAAATATGTTCTGAAATTCTTCAGGAATTAAGTCACTAGACTGCTTGGCAACCTCGTCCAACTGCCTTTCTGTATCTTCTAGCGCTTTGGCGAGCCTTTGTAGCTCGTTTGGGACTAGGTCAGGGCTGGCCAGTTCAATCCGTGGGTAGTTCACAAAAGCTGAGTAGATCTTTAAAACCTTGCCAATAGCAACGCCTTCCGAAACCCCTAATCCACGGTATACTTGCATTTAGCCCTTTGATTTAAGCTGGCTTAGGTCCCTAACTGCGCCCCTTGCGGCACTGGTTACCATCATTGAATAGGCCTCAAGGGCAGTGGATATTTGTCTGTCTCTGTTAGGCTGGTAGGCGTTAGCTTGGGCCTTCATAGCTTCTCGCCGTGCATCTAGTTGAGTATGAGTCAAATCAAGGTTTATACTTCGATTGGGGATATCAATTTTGATAATATCGCCATCCTGCACCAAAGCAATGTCACCACCTTCGGCGGCTTCTGGGGAAACGTGACCAATAGAAAGCCCACTTGTCCCGCCAGAGAATCGGCCATCGGTTAAAAGGGCGCATTCCTTGCCTAATCCTTTTGATTTTAAATAGGTCGTTGGATAAAGCATTTCTTGCATTCCAGGCCCACCTTTAGGCCCTTCGTAGGTGATAATTACAATATCACCTGCTTTTATTTTATCTTCTAAAATCGCCTCACAGGCATCATCTTGGGAGTGGAATACTCTGGCCCTACCATCAAATTGCCAGATAGACTCATCCACACCAGCAGTCTTCACCACACAGCCTTCCAGGGCAATGTTTCCGTACAAAATACAGAGCCCACCATCGGTAGAAAAGGCATGATCAAGGTCTCGGATGCAACCTAGCTCTCGGTCCGTATCATGGCTGTCATATGTCGCATCTTGACTATAGGCTTTAAGATTAAAGAATCCTCCAGGGGCTGCGGAATATAATTTTTTAGCCACTTCTGCGCCTGTCACCAAATCGTAGTTTGCAATTTGTTCTTTTAAGGTTGTGCCCATAACGGTCATCACGTCATCTTTTAACTTTCCAGCTCGCCCTAACTCAGCTAAAATCCCCATAATCCCTCCTGCACGGTGCACATCTTCAATGTGGTAATGGCTGGAAGGTGCCACCTTGCAAAGGGTCGGTACAACCTTTGAAATGCGGTCCATATCTGCCATTTTAAAGGGCACTTTTGCCTCTTCTGCCAAGGCCAAAATATGCAAGACTGTGTTGGTGCTTCCACCCATGGCAATATCTAATGCCATAGCATTTTCAAAGGCGCTTAGATTGCATATATTTCTTGGCAACACATCCTGATTGCCATCAAAATAATGACTCTTTGCCATTTCCACTATGCGTTTTGCAGCCGTTTCAAACAGGCCCCAACGCTTTTTATGGGTTGCCACAACAGTACCGTTACCAGGCAGAGCAAGACCCAAAGCCTCAGCTAGGCAATTCATGCTGTTGGCAGTGAACAGACCAGAACATGAGCCGCATGTTGGGCAGGCAGAACGCTCGATCTTATCTACTTCAGCATCAGAAATGTTATCATCAGCACCAGCAACCATGGCATCAATCAGGTCTAACTTTATGTTATCCACCTTACCAGCTTCCATGGGGCCGCCTGAAACAAAAATTGTAGGGATATTTAGCCTCATAGCAGCCATCATCATCCCTGGCGTAATCTTATCGCAATTGGAAATACAAATCATGGCATCAGCACAGTGTGCATTGACCATGTATTCCACAGAATCTGCGATTAGATCTCTACTAGGCAGGCTATAAAGCATGCCTGAGTGGCCCATAGCTATCCCATCATCAATGGCAATAGTATTAAATTCTGCACCAAAACCGCCTGCAGCATCAATAACCTCTTTCACTTCTTGCCCCACATTTTGGAGGTGCACATGGCCTGGCACAAACTGGGTAAAAGAATTAACAATAGCAATGATGGGTTTACCAAAATCCTCTTCTTTCATTCCATTTGCACGCCAGAGAGATCTGGCTCCAGCCATTCTACGGCCTTCGGTTGATGTTGCGCTTCGTAGTTTATTTGCTTTTGTCATGGTCTTTGTCATTTTTTAGTTATTTGTTTTAGCTTGTGCTTTATTTGCTCTTGATTTGGTCAAAGAATTTTTTGAATATCGCCATTACTTCAGGGTTTCCTCCGTTATATTCATAAAAAGTCTTACCTCGAATGTTTCTAGTGCCAACAGAGGCCCCTAAACTTGGATCTTCTATGTTGCGCCCATAAACAAAAAAGGGCGTAAATTGATATTTGGCTCCACTGCTACTGCTAGCCGCGCTATAGCCCATACTCAATTGTTTAGCCTTAACCTCGGCCCCAATTAAAACCATATGCTCGAATTCTTCTTTGCCTGTATTTTCTTTCACTAAGTAGGGCAAAATCCACTCGTACTTTGGAGTTCTTCTTTGTATCAATGAATTTTCGCTAATAGAATTAAAGATTTTAGTCACATCCATGGCCAATTCTTTGTAGCCGCCAGCACCAAATCTTGCTCTTTGAACATTGAGATTCTTTTGGAAATCAGCAATAGTTTTTACATAAAAGGGGAAATCAATTTCCTTCTTTTTTAATTTAACAAAGACTAGTTCAGGTACAGAGGCAGCTTCTTCAGCAGCAGGCGGGTCGGCATCAGGAACATCCATAGCGTTAAAAGCTGGGGCCTCCTCTAGAACCTCTTCCTTGGCTGCCAATCTTGCTTTTACTATATCCTTGAGTTTGCTTACTCCAGCCTTAGCCATTTTTTTAGCGTCTTTGAACTTGTCCATATAATCAGAGAATTCTCCAAAGTTTTCACTCATAGCCTCTACGGCGCTAGAGAGTTCTTTGGGTACTATAGAATTCACACTGGCAGCCAAATCATTAAAAACATTCAAGGGTAACTGCTGTAGTATTTCAATTTCCTTGCTCGGGTCGGCAGCAATGATTTCTGCCACAGTTTGCCCATTGTAACTATACCTAGCAAAGACTTCCATCTTTTGCGGGTTTTCGTTCAGTGTTTTAGTCAACCAATGGATCAAAAACTCTTGCTTTAAAATCTCAAAATCTAAAAAGTTATAGGTAAAGGTTTTGAGTTCTCCCCCTATTTTTGCCTTCATTCCAGAATAGAAATAGATAAAAAAGAAATGGTTTCTATAGTTGAATTTTTTTAACACATGAGGGTACAGGTAATGTTTCCCTTCCTCTTTTCTTTTTAAAATAGCCTCAGGGCTAATGTGGGCTTCGGTAATGCCTCGATAGAGTTCTTTTTGATGCGCAGGCTGCACGCACATTTGGAACATCAAGCGAAATACAGTCTTTAACTCCTGTAAGATTTTCACCTGTTCATCTTTGGGAAATACAGAATTAAAGCCTTCGTTGCTTTGAATCTTATAAATCACATCAATGGATTCAATGGTTTTATTTAGCTTATATAAATCCCATAAAACCCGAATTTCACGCTCTTCTTCGTTAATGGCCTTATATTGCAAAAATTGCTGGTCTTCAGAGGAGGTCACTTGGAAGAAGTGTAAAATTAAAAGCTTTAAGCCACCTTTTTGGTAAAAGGGTGGTAGAAGTTGCAGGTATTTGGCTTGCCGTTTTTTATCAGGCACCTTAGTTCCAATCCAGTCAACTCGATGCTTCACAAACTGAGTCAAAAACTTTCTAATAGCCATGATTTCAGTAACATCTTCTGACTCAGTATCATTTTTATTATCAAAGTATTGTTCTTGCAAATCCTTTAGTTTTCTTTGCCAAGTGCCAATTTTTTGGAGCATTTCCTTTGTTTGCGTCGCCGCATCTTTAGCAGGCTCAATAACAATTAAATCTGTAACTTTTTTTAAATCGGACATAGTAAAAGAAATTAAAAAAGCTTTTAAAGCACTTTTTTTTTAAATTTGTTAGAATTTGGTTTTGAAATTGAATGGACTCGCAGAGTAATCACTCAATCACAACAGCCTAAATGGGCCAAGTGTTTGATGATAAAAATTTTACTTCAACTTTGCAATGTCTTTTTCCCTAAAGTCCATGATAGCAATATGAGCGAATTATTAGAAGGCTTTTTTAAGTTAGGTAAAAATCTATTACCCCTTTTCTTAATTATTTTTTTAGGTAGCTTGGGCTACCATCTAATTGAGCATTGGGACTGGTTTGATTCTTTGTACATGACTGTAATCACGTTAACTACCATCGGCTACCAAGAGACTCATACTTTAAGTATGAATGGAAAAATTTTCACCATCGTTTTAATTTTTGTAGGTTTAGGTAACTTTGCCTATATAATCAGAAATCTTTCACTAGAATTTTTAAATCCCTTGTTTTCGGGGGTTTTAACAGAGAGCCGCATGCACAAAAAAATTGAAAAAATGAAAGACCATTATATCGTCTGTGGTTTAGGTCGCATTGGCCGCGATGTGATCATGCACCTCATTGAAGGCGGCAAAAAAGTCGTGATTGTAGACGTAGTGAAGCCTGATTTGAGTGACGCAGTTGAAAATGTCCCATTTATCATTGGTGACGCAAGCAACGAAGATACCTTAAAACGAGCGGGGATTGATCGAGCCAAGGGACTCGTCAGTTCTGTTAAATCTGAGGCTGAAAATGTATTTATCACCTTGACTGCCAGAGGAATTAGACCTGATCTTTTTATTATTTCTCGCTATGAAGAGGATGCAACCCAAAAGAAACTCATGCGTGCAGGGGCTTCTAAGACGGTAAACCCCTATAATATCGGCTCAAAGAAAATTAGCCAAATCATTTTAAAACCAACTATTTCTAAAATTCTAGACCTTACCCACGGTGAGGAGGGATTAAATTTGAGCTTTGAAGAGATTAACCTCGGACCACAACACCCCTTGATTGGCAAAACCATTCGCGAAAGCGCAATCAGGGACACATTTAATGTGATTATCGTTGCTGTGGAAAAAAATGATGGCCGAATCCAATCTAACCCTGGTGCCAATTATGTCTTTGCCGAAAAAGACCAGCTTGTTATGATTGCTGAAAAGGACGAAATGGAAAAGTTGCAACAACAGTATGCCAAAAACTAATATGAAGCGCCTCACACTCCTTCTTTTTATTATAGCTCTCAGCCTTGCACCTACTAGCCTTTTGGCTAAGGATGAGTACATTGTTCACAGAACCTATAATACCTCTAAGGGTGACCTCCTTGCAGGTGGGATCTCAAAAGATGGTCGCTACGCCTACGCCATAGACAAAAAGTTTGCCATTAAGATTTGGCGCTATAATACAGGGCGTACCATGAAGCTAATCAATACAGGCAAACACAAGCCCTACGTGGCGGTATTTCACCCTTCAAAACCCATATTATTTACAGGTGGTGCCGATGGGAATGTCTTTATTTGGGATATCATTAAGGGTGTAAAAATCCAGCAGCTTTCAGGCCATACCACAAAAATTGATGCCATAGCCATCAGCAACAGTGGCCAGTTTTTAGTCACTGGCGGTAAAGAGCGAAATATAATTTTATGGCGCTTAGACAGGTACAAAATCTTTAAAAAAATTCTTGAACCTACTCGAAAAGTAGTGGCTTTAGACTTTCACCCTGACAACAAAACCATAGCTTGGGCCAATGCTACCAATGAAGTAAAAATTTGGGCAACGGACAAAGATTCACTGGTGGCAAGTCACAAAAAACATAAAAAGAAAGTCACACACCTTAAATTTCACCCCAGCGGCAATCTTTTAGGTTCTGCAGGGTTTGGGAACAAGGTAATCCTTTATAATATAAAAAGAAAAGCCATTCAAAAGGTCTATAAGGGGCATGAAAAGGCAATCTCTGCTATAGATTTTACCTCTGATGGCAAAGAGTTACTTACCTGCTCTTTAGACGGTACAATCAAGCTGTGGAAAGTCCGAAGTGGTAAAATTAACCAAAATTTTAAATTGGTTGAAAAGGCTGTAAAGTACTGTGAGTTTTCCTCAGACACAAGAAAAATTATAGCAGTCTTTACAAAGAGTTACATCCGTGGTTGGAACTTAGGGGAATCAGGCCACATGAAGTCTTTCTTAGGCCATAAAAAGGGCGTAATTGATATAGGGATTTCAAGAACAGGGGCCGCTCTAGGCAGCGTAGGCCAAGGTGGGCAAATTTTTCTCTGGAATTTGGCAAGTAAAAAGAAAATTAAATCAATTGATGCAGGTAGCCACAAACCCCAAGCCATCGCCATTTCACCTGACAATCAAACCTTTGCCACTGGTGGTTCTGATTCTGAAATTCGAATCTGGGATAAAAAGACCTTTAAAATAATTAAAACCTTAACTGGTGGCCATAGAGGCAAGATCAACTCTTTAGCTTATCACCCAACAGAACCAGTACTAATTAGCGCAGGAGCAGATAAAAAAGTCATACATTGGAACTTGACCACAGGGAAGCTATCTTATGAAAAAGAGGTTCACCAGGGCCAAATTTACAAAGTCATTTTTAACAATGATGGAGAATATTACCTTACAGCCAGCCAAGATAAAACGGTAAAATACTGGCGTTTCTACGACCACCAATTGATGCAGACCTTTAAAGGCCATAAAAGGGGTGTTAGAGCCATTGCCTTTTCCAACGGAAAAGACATTATAGCTTCAGGCTCTGATGATAAGATGATTAAACTTTGGGACTTAGGTTCAGGGAATTTACTCAAAACCTTAATTGGCCATGATTTTATTGTCAGCGGTTTGGAGTTTTCTCCCAATGGCAAGGCATTGCTTTCAGCTTCAAGGGATAAAACGTTAAGGCTTTGGGACGCGGAAAGAGGTGTGTTCATCCAAACCCTTTCTGGCCAAAATGACCAAGTGACTTCGGTTGCCGTATCGCCCGATGGCAAGTTGCTAGCCAGTGCGACTTTAGGCAATGAGATTAACCTTATCAAGCTTCCTAAAGATATTTTCTGGCAACCAAAAAGGGCTGTTGGCGAAGAGGCTGAAGGCGTTGGAACTGTTGATGGAGCCCCATATGCCGCCAGAGGTTCTACAGCTGTTAACCGTGACAACATCAAAGATAGAGCCAAAAAGAAAAAGGGAATCGCTGAAAAGGATATTATTGAAGAAGAGATCGTTGACCAAAGGGACAATGTTTTTGACCCACCACTAGTTGTGGTTGACCAAGATCTAATGGCTTTAAAAAAGGGTTTGAATAACATTTTGAAAAAAGGTGACTCCTGCGCTAATGAACGAGAGCTAGCGGATATCGCCATGTCAATCTTAGCCAAAACCCCTGATGATATGGTGGCTTACTACGCCTTGATTCAATCCTATACAGTAAGGCAAAATCTGCAGATGGTCTTTTTTGCCTCTAAATTAGGGGTTCAAGCTAAATTCTACCCCAAATACTATGATTTTTCTGACGGGCAAACCCTGCGTACAGCTATTGCCTATTGGAGCAATCAAGTTTTTTCCCACCCTGAAAATAAGCCTGGGGGCGAAGTAGCTATAGAGGTGATCAATTGCACCAATAATTTGGTAGATGTGGATGTACCCCAGGACCTATTATACCTCGATTTACCACAAGAAATAGTTACAGCTGTTTTATCTGGGAAATCACATTTGGACTTGAATCTTTTTACAGGATTGGTCAAGCAACCATCTATTTTCCGCACCAGAGTTTTCTCTTTGATGCTGGCTGTAGAAAAGAACGTAGACCCTATAAATTTGACTAATATAGCAGAATACGAGCCTCCTAATATTTCTACCTATGGCTACTACAGTCTAGATATGAAGGAAATCCGCCAATGGGGGAAAGCAGGTGGTAAGGTAAGCTTTCAACTCAAGCATGGGCAAAATGAATGGCGGACCTTTACCAGTGATGAAAAGAAAACCAGAACCTTGATACTGCTTAAAGGAAACTATTATTTGCGGGTAAATAACCATGTGAAAAGGGCCTTTGAAATCACCCAAAACGGCCAGGTAATGGACGTTAAAGTCCAATAGGTTTATAATTTAAAGCATTTAGCAGGGTAGTTTCCCTAGTTGCAGACCAAGGGGTTGTATTTGGGAAGGTAGCAGGCATTTGCAATCTAAAAGCACTCCTTCGCCCAACACCCGACCTATCACAGGGGTCGATAGTTCTCGCAAAGCCTTCAGGTTTTTTTCAATATCCCCTTGCATATAAACCCCCCAAGAATCTATTTCAGCCAAAGGTAGCGAGCCACCGCCTGGCTTGGCTTTGCATTCTATTAAAGAAAAAACTTTGGGGTTTAAGGATACTAACAGCTCTTCTGCCCTTTTTTTAACTTCTTCTGGGGCTTCACAAAGCATCCGGACCACTGGAAGTTGTTCTTCTAGCCCTTGAGCATAAAGTTGCAAGGTTTTTGTCAGTAAAATATTGGTAAATTTATCCAATCTTAACGCCCGATAAAGGGGGTGGCTCTTAAGCTTATCCACTAAGTCTTTATCACCCAAAATAATCCCTGCCTGGGGGCCACCTAAGAGCTTATCTCCACTAAAGGTAACTAGGTCAGCCCCAGCTTTTAAAGATTCTTCAATGGTGGGTTCAGTAAACCCAGCCTTGGTTTTGACTCGGTTAAAAAGGCCACTACCTAAGTCTTTGAGTAATATTTTGCCTTTGGTCTTGGCTAATTTACTTAGGTCTTTTAATGCTACACCTTGGGTGAAACCTTGGATTTCAAAGTTGCTTGGGTGAACTTTTAGGATCATGTCTGCATTATCTAAGGCTTTTTCATAATCAGCAAAATGGGTTTTGTTCGTGGTTCCCACTTCGATCATCTTCGCGCCTGAGGCCTCTAAAATTTCAGGCACCCTAAACCCCCCACCAATCTCCACCAACTCGCCACGGCTGATCACCACACCTTTACCCTTGGCCAAAGCGGCCAAACTTAACACCAAAGCACCAGCATTATTATTGACCACCAAAGCAGCCTCGGCCCCTGTTAGCCCCACCAATAATTGCTCCAAACTTAACCCACGTTTACCACGCTTGCCCGTTGTAACATCAAATTCTAGGTTGCTGTAATTGCGCCCTAATGTAGATAAAGTTCTGAAAAATTCACGGGGCAAAGGCGCACGGCCTAAGTTAGTGTGTAGCACCACCCCTGTCATGTTAATGACTTCGGTCAAACTGCCGTTCTGGTCCAGCTTTTCGATAATCCGCTCTAATAGCTCTGCTTTACTAAGTTGCCCTTGGTTATATTTAGGGTGGGCTTTCATAGCCTGTAAGATATCCTGCAAGCGGCCTCGAACTTCTTTACCACAAGCTAGCCCTCGTTTTTCTAGGGCTTCATCAACCAAGTTCACGGAAGGGAATTTTGCTAAGGGGTTCTCTTGAGGTGGCTCAAGCTTCATGTTTTCTCCTTGATAACAACCAATCCTTAAAGGCTACAAGAAAGTAGAGGATAAAAACAAAGCGGATAGCCCCTACAAAGAGGTAGGGGTTTTCTGAGAAAAAGCTACCGCCACTGTTTTGGTCAAAGGGCATCATGCCTATGGAATTTACCTCTTCAAATGGACGAGTCTTATAGTAATAGCGTCCTTGGGGGCCAGCTATAGCACTAGAGCCATTATTAATTACATGTATCAAAGGTACTCGATTTTCCACAGCCCGCAGCACAGAAGAAGCCATGTGTTGTTCTGGTTGGTTGCTTTTTCCATACCAGCCATCTTGGCTTTGGACGAGCAAAACCTTACCCTTGCCATCGGCACCAATTGCGGAGCCTAATTGCGACGAGAACTGGGACTCATAACAGAGTTTAGGGACAAATCTCATGCCCTTAACCTCAAAGGTTTTATGCTGGGTGCCTGCGTCTAAACTACTAGCATAGTTACCTAAGGCCCATTTTACCAGGGCATTATCCCCAAAAGGAGTATACTCCCCGAAGGGTACTAATTGCATTTTATGATAGGTCTCTAGGAGGCTCATCTTCGGTCTCATGATTAAAGAAGAGTTGTAATGTTTCCTTTGGCCCATCAAAACTTCTCTCACGGTATCATGAAAGATAATCGGGGTTCCAATACGGTCAATTTCACTATGGAAGGACTTGGCAACTTGAGGCCAAAAACTAAGCCCAAAAAATTTCCCCTCAGGCCAAACGACCACCTCGGCCCCCATCTTTGAAAGTCGATCTGTGAGCATCAATTCATAGGGCTTTTCACGGGTAAAACCCGGCTCTGGTCTAGGTCTACCAAGAGAAGCTGGGCGATTGGTTTGAACCATTCCTATGGATCTGCTTTCCCAAGTAGCAATTTTTTCATCCCAGTGGGCTAAAGACCCAATACCGTAGACCAACCAAAGAGTCACTAGGCAGGCTCCTGCTTGCCAGACCCCATCCTTTTTAATGACCTCTTTGTTTTTTAGCCCCATAAACACCAGATAATTGACCAAGCCAATCATAAAATCTAGCCCATAAACACCAGTTATATCAATAGGTTGAATAAACGTTAAAAAGTAACTTAAGCCAGAACCAAAGGTAAAGGGGAAGACCATAGGGAATATGGAAGTAACGGCGGCGAGGCATATAGGAAATAGAATCAAGGGGGCAGTGGAGGAGCGCTCTTTGATCAAGTAAAAAGCGGCGAAGACCAATCCGAACAAATGGGAAACCACAAAGGCGTAACCTACAGTGACCACATGATGCCAAGGTTTGGGTATGCCCAAAACATAGTTGCCCCAATTGCCCACCCAGTAAAAGCCAAAGGAAATGGCAACTATTCCCGTAAAAGCTGCAACCAAATAGGCCTTAAGCGGCTTCATATTTTCAGTTACCACCAAAAGGGGCACAAAGGCTACAAAGAGAAACAGGTAATAATTATAAGGAGCAAAGGCCAGGAAGAGTAGCAGTGAAGAGAGTAAACTGCTCCCTAAAACATAAAAACGAGCTTTCAAGTGCTATTCTTCAGGCAAAGGTTCATCGGGATATTTGTCTCTTAAAGCCACCAATTCAGGCAAAGCCCTTTCAAAAGCTTCTACAATCTGTGGGTCAAATTGAGAGCCGCTTTTTTCAATGATGTAACTTGAGGCTTCTTCCATGCTCCAAGCTTTTTTGTAAGGCCGAACCGACAAAAGGGCATCAAAGACATCTGCAACGGCTGCTATTCTAGCCTCAAGGGGGATCTTTGTTCCAGCTAATCCTTGGGGGTAACCGTCTCCATCCCATCGTTCATGGTGGCTACCTGCAATAGACCTCGCAATTTGAATCAAATCGTAGCGGCTGCCTTCTAAAATTTCATCACCAATCATGGTATGGAGCTTCATCACTTCCATTTCCTCTTTGGTCAACTTACCATTTTTTAGCAGAACACCATCAGGGGTTCCCACCTTACCAACATCATGCATCAAACTGGCAATTTTTAGCAGTTCACATTCCTTTTCCCTTAGACCGTAATGTCTAGACAAAATATCCACGGCCTCGCTCATGCGGTTAATGTGGTTGCCTGTCTCTGGGTCTCTGTATTCAGCTGCTTTGACTAACCTTAAAACAATTTCCCTTTGGGTATTGTGTAACGCTTTAGTACGAGCATCCACCTTTTGGTCCAAAATTTTATTTTGTTCTTCTAACTGATTTTGGATTCGAGCCAATTTAATTTGAGTTTTAACTCTGACTTGCACAATTGCAGGATTTAGGGGTTTGGATATATAATCGACAGCACCATGCCCAAGACCTTTAATTTCGTCTTCGTCTTCGTTCATGGCAGTAACAAAAATAACAGGCGTGCCTTTGATATCAGGTTGCTGTTGGATAGTATCTAAGACTTGGTAACCATCCATTTCAGGCATCATAATATCGAGTAAAACCAGGTCAGGTTTTAGCTCATTGAGCCGCTGTAGGGCCTCTTCACCAGATTTGGCAAAAGAAAGAGTATACTCGCCCTTTAAAATTTCACCTAGAATTTTTAAATTCGTAGGTTCATCATCGACAATAAGAATTCTAGGCAGGGACATGGGTCTCGGTATTTATGTTTGACCAGACCTTAACCAAAAGGGAAGCAAAAATCAAGAAAGCTTATTACAAAGGCAAAAAAAAAGGGCTGGTTCTAAAAAAACCAACCCTTTAAAATCAAACTAAATTGCTAATTATAGGTCTTTAGCATTTTCACCAAGATAACTTGCAACACCATCACCAGTGGCAACCATACCTTTTTTACCTTTCGCCCATCCAGCGGGGCAAACTTCACCGTGCTCTTCATTGAACTGTAGAGCGTCAACCATACGTAACATTTCATCAATGTTTCTACCAAGAGGCAAATCGTTGATAACCTGATGACGAACAATGCCTTCTTTATCAATTAAAAAACTGCCACGTAGTGCAACTGCACCATCAAATAAAACATCGTAATCAGTAGAGATCGACTTGGTGATATCAGCAACGATTGGGAATTGAACTTGGCCAATGCCTCCCTTATTGATTTCAGTATTTTTCCAAGCTAAGTGGCTAAAATGAGAATCAACAGAGCACCCAATTACCTCAACACCTTTAGCTTTAAAGTCAGCTAATCTGTGGTCAAAAGCAATGATTTCTGATGGGCAAACAAAAGTAAAATCTAATGGGTAAAAGAATAAAACTACAGGTTTACCTTTGTAGTCACTCATGCTGATTTCTTTAAAAGAATTGTCAGGCATTACTGCTTGCGCCTTAAAATCAGGGGCTGCTTTTGTTACCAATACACTCATGGGATCTCCAATAAAAGTTAATATAAAAAAAGGTGGCGAATTGCTTCGCCTGAAAAATAAGTTTGAATATACCCCAAGTTTAACGACTCAACAAAAAAGCGACAAGTAAAATATCGATTATTTCTACAAAAAACTGTAAAAAGTTACATTTGGGTATGGCACAGCAGGTGCAAAACTTTAAGAGCTGGTCTAAATTTCTTAAACTATGAGAAAAATTTGCCCAGTAATTAATAATCTAGCTTCAAGGATTAATGATGAATATGCAGGCGAGACAAGGGAAGACCCCACGTGAATCGGTAATTCAGCCTAAAACCCAGGCCTTTAACCACCAACTCCACCAATCCCGTGATTGGGACCAAGCGTTGGATGTAATCCACTGGATTCTAGCTAAAAAATGGTACTTCACTGCAATAGCCACTAACAACAAAAAAGGTACAGGTGGCAGGCTTTCCAATCAATTATTTATCCAGAGAAAATGTAATGCTGTCACTGAGGAGATAGAAGCCCTCTTTAAAATACAGCTAAATGGGATTTTACAAAAGGCAAATAAAGTAGATAAGTTCCGTATCAATGAAAGGGACGTTTGGCATTTGACTAGTACCCTAGAGGAATTCCCTAAAGGAACAAAAATTATAGAAATTCATCAGCTTGCTTTGAGTAGTCTAATTAAAAGCACCAAGAGTAAAAAATCAGCTTTTGTAATTTTAGATGGTAAAGCCAGCGCAATGGAAGTTAATACAGTAATGAAGTTTGTTCATAAGCTGATCACAGACAAAAATTACTGCACTCGACTTAGCAAAGAGGTGGCTATTCAAAAGAAGGTCCAGAAAAAACCAGCTGAGCCTAAAAAGGCGCTAAATTATAAAGATGCTAGAAGCCCAGGTGGCTTGTTGCTTACCCTAATGGATGAGCCTGTACAAGTCAGAGGGGTAAGTGCTGCTGAATATGACCTGTTAAAGGACTACATGGCGGAGTTAAAGTCCCTTGGTCACTTTCAAGATATCCATGAAAAGGTTCAGAGACTGCTCAAAACCCATTTTCAACACAAGGCAATGGCCGCAGCAGAAGGCTCACCTGTTTCCAACCAAGCAAGTGCTGTAGATCTTTTCTCCCAAGTCTAGTAACTCGCTAAAATCAAGGCCTCTCTTTGTTTGGGGCCTTGACTTAAGTAGGCAATCCCTTCCAAAATAACAACAACACCTACACAATAATAAGTCGTTCATGTTTGAATCCTTTAAGTTAGAAAAAAAAGCTGTCCTCTTTTTACTTTTTCACAGCGTCCTTTGGTTTGCTGTGGGCCTGATTTTAGATGTGCACCCTGATATGGCAGACCACTGGGTTTGGTCTCAGACTTTGGCTTTTGGGTACTATGAACATCCACCTTTTGTGGCCTTGACCATGTTGCCAACCAACTGGTTTGGCAATGCAGTTGTGGCTTTAAAGTTAGGCTCAGCCTTATTTTCTAGTCTTATCTTTTATTTAGCTTATGTGCTTGGCAAAGAACTCTTTAATGAAAAAACTGCCTTTACCTACCTGCTGATCTTAGAGTCTACCCTTTACTTTTCATTTGGGTCTGTTTTCTGGCATATAGACCAACCTTATATGGCCTTTTGGCTTTTAGGTCTATTGGTGATTGCCAAATGGGCCAAGGCTGAAAACCCAAACTGGATGTTGGCCTTTGGTGCTGTGGCGGGCTTTGGTGCTGTTAGTAAATACATTATGGTACTCTTTCCGCTGAGTATGTTTTTTTGGTTGGCTGTCTGCCCTAAATCGAGGAAATTACCCAAGCAGTGGCAAACCTATGCAGGGGCACTTCTTGCTATGGCAATCTTGGCTCCAAATATATACTGGAATTACACCCATGAGTGGGTCACCTTTGTCTATAACTTCCAAAAGGGCCTAACTGGAGCGGAACCCTTAAAGCAATTTAGCATTTTCCAAGCTGGACAATTGTTTCTTTTTTCTATCGTAATGTCAGGGGCTTTTTGGGTACTCCTGGCCTTGAAAAAGATCTCTTCTTGGACTGAAGTTGAAGGCGGAAATGCAGCAGTGTTATTCCTCAAGGTTTCAGGACTCATCCCCCTTTTGTTTTTCAGCTACACCAGTTTTTTAGGTCGAGGGTCCGACCCCCACTGGCTGAATATTGCCTACTTTAGTTTCTTTTTATTTTTAGCCCATCACCTTACCCATGAGGGAAGCCACTACAGAGCAAAATTATTGGTTCCAGCTTTTGTTATCAATGGTATCTTAGTGGTTTTGGTGATTTGGCAGGTTCTCGCTAATCCTTTAGATTTAAGCCCTGACCAAAATAAAATTTTCGCCAAAGTCAATGGTTGGCCAGAGGTTTCAGAGGCTGCCAGTGGTAGGCTAACTGATTACGGCCTAACCATGCCCGACTTTACTATCACCAGAGAATACCAGTTTGGTGGGGTGCTAGCTCTTTATTTAGAGGGTCATCCGCTAAGCCATTCCATTGAAAAACCCATTCGTAATGATTGGAGTCACGTTGAAACCTTGAAAAAAACAGGCGCATTGCTTTTTTGCCCCCCTGCCGAATGTAGGGTTACGTTGAAGAAAGCCAAAGCCCGCTTTGAATCCAATTTTGATGATCTGGGTTCTATTCAAGTTGTGAAGCATGGGGTAACTTTGCATGATTTGCAGCTGTATTATTTGAGGCCTGTTCAGTAGATTAATCGGGAAACGATTAAGTAGTGAAACCATTTATGGTTTCCATGTAAAAGAAGCGGAGATATCCCAACAGATAACCAACGCAAACATACTAACCGATTAAGAGTAAAATATAAATTTATCCCCTTATAGGGAGGGGCATTGAGTCAGCTAGCGCTCATCTTAATTTCTCCTCGGTTAAGTTTAGGCCCATCTTCAAAGAAAAACCTGAAACCAGTCACAAAAGAAAAGCACCTGCAAAATTAGAAAACCAAATAAACAACAACAGAAATCTAGCTCTAGTCAGATTTTATTCAATCTCTTATGCTGTTTCAATAAGGCAGAGAAGTTCTTTGTGCCCAAAATTGGCTTAGTTTAGTTTACTTAAAATATTGATCGAACCATGAAATATATCAGCACCCGAGGCGGCGTAGCCCCTCAATCCTTTTCCAATGTAGTTTTAGAAGGGCTGGCCCGTGACGGTGGTCTTTATTTACCGGAAACCACCCCTGATTTTTCGAGTAAGTTAGACTCTTTAAAAAGTCTGAACTACCAAGATTTAGCTGTGGAGATCTTTACTCCCTTTGTTGAAGATTGCATGAGTAAGGGCGAATTAAAGGCTTTGGTTTATAAGAGTTATGAAAGCTTTACTGATACCGCCATTACTCCTTTGGTTAAAGTCAATGACATCCACGTGTTGGAGCTATTCCATGGACCGACTTTTGCCTTTAAAGATTTAGCCCTACAGTTTTTGGGGAATTTATTTGAGCATTTCTTGACCAAAGAAGGGCGAAAGCTCAATATTTTAGGTGCTACCAGTGGCGATACTGGCTCCGCTGCCATTTACGGCGTTAGAGGCAAGGCTGGAATAGATATTTTTATGCTCCACCCTGAAGGCCGAGTCAGCCCTGTGCAAGAACGCCAGATGACAACCGTTACAGATGCCAATGTGCATAATATTGCGGTGAAGGGAACATTCGACGACTGCCAAGCTTTAGTAAAATCTTGCTTTAACGATCTGGAATTTCGTGACCAATATAAGCTTGGAGCGGTAAATTCCATCAATTGGGCCAGAGTGTTAGCCCAGATTAGTTACTATTTCTTTGCTTATTTTAGATTTCTGGAAAAAAATCCAGGGAAGACCCCTCGTTTTTCTGTGCCCACAGGTAACTTTGGTGATATCTTCGCAGGCTATATGGCAAAATCTATGGGGCTGCCCATGGGGAAATTGATCTTAGCTACCAACTCCAATGATATCTTAAGTCGTGCTGTGATCAACGGTGACTATAGCACCAAAGACGTAACAGCTACCTACAGCCCCAGCATGGATATCCAGCTGGCTAGTAATTTTGAGCGTTATTTGTTTTTCTTGCTTAATAAAGATGGCAAGGAACTCTCATCTCGAATGGAAGCCTTTGGCAAAACAGGTACTCTGCCCCTAAGTGATGAAGAAAAGGCAAAGATTAAACTTAATTTTGATGGCTGCGCTGTGAGCGAAGAGGAGACACTAGCTACTATTAAAGCCCACCATGAAAAGGGTTATTTGCTTGACCCGCACTCGGCAATTGGTATTTGCGCTGCAAAAAATTTAAAGGCTGAAAATCCTATTTGCTTGGCAACGGCTCACCCTGCGAAATTTGTAGATGCTGTGGTTAAGGCAACAGGTGCCGAACCACCAAAGCCTGAGGCCATTGCGGCTTTAAGTGGCTGCGAGACTCGACTGGCCAAATCAGATGCGACGGTTACCGCTATCCAAGGAATCTTAAAGGATACTCTAGCCTAAACAGCTGGTAAACCAAAGCCAACCTTGGGAGGGGTTCAATGGCAAAAACAATTCTTTTTATTACAGCCAGTTTGGATGGATTTATTGCCTCCAAAGATGGCTCAGTGGACTGGTTATATTCAGACCAAGACTATGATTATACTGATTTTTATGAATCCTTAGATTTAGTTGTCATGGGCCGAAAGACCTTTGAGCAGACCCTAACCTTTGGGCCTTATCCCTACCAAAATAAAAATTCTTTGGTTTTTACCTCAAAGCCTGAAGAACTAAAACCCAAGGCCGAAGGATATGATAACATTGCTTTTACCAGCCAAAGCCCTTTAGAATTTATGGGGGAAGCCAGTAAAGGTGACCAGAAGATTTGGCTTGTCGGCGGAGGCAACTTGATCAGTCAATTTATCCGAAATAACCTGATTGATGAATTTTGGATCTACCTCCACCCTATCATACTAGGTAAGGGACTACCATTATTCCAAGACTTAAACAAAAAACAAGAGTTACAGCTGATAGACACCACACCCTTTTCAAGCGGCATGGTTCGCCTCAGGTACCAGAAAATTAAAAATTAGTTAATAGCGAAGCTATTAAGTTTCCCTTAGGCATTTATGACTTATAATTTATGCCGGGAGCTATTAAGTTTCCCTTAGGCATTTATGACTTATAGGCTACACTAAAGGGGTCGGGGTCAAAAAAGATTTCTTCTAAACAGAGGCCACTGGCCGCAGCCTTAAGCTTATTTTTACAGGTTTTTTCATCAAGGGCTTTTTTCACATCTAAAGGCTGAAACTCGCCTCGTCCAACCATAACCAACATGCCTATCATGTTGCGAATCATATGGCGCACAAAGCCTGACCCCATAATGTCAAAAGTGATTATGTTGGCTTTGCCCAGTTTTTTAACCGACATATTTGCATACTTAATGAATTTCACAGGGCTATCTGCCGTGCAATTTGGCCCCCGAAAAGCCGAAAAATCATGCTCGCCTGCATAGTAAGCAATCGCCTCTTCCATGGCTTTTAAATCCAATGACTTTTTCACCCACCAAACAAATTCTCTAGTTAGAGCGGGGGGGCTAACCTCGTGATGAATCACATAGGAATAACGCTTCCCCTGGGATTCTTTCCTAGGGTAAAAATCGCTAGGAACCTCGACCAATTCTTTTACAGAAATGTCACCGGGGG
>JASJGK010000115.1:0-6423 GCA_033791585.1 SAR324 cluster bacterium
AAGAATTCTTTGAATACTACAATAACATGACCATTGAAGAATTCGAAAAGGCGGACGAAGACGAAGTTTTGCAGTTTTATAACCATGATAAAGATCTCATTGCACAAAGCCACAACTCTGTTAATTTTGATCTTGAGCTAAACCCAGAACTTTTTAAGTTAGCCCAAAGTGGAGAAGATTCCTTTGAAATAGTACCCTATGAAGGTACAAGGCATTTAATCTACTATTTTAAGCTCTCTGAACGCCATGTTGGTCGTATAGCAGAGCCAACCCTAAGGCTTATAGAATACGAACATAACTTTATTAAGTTAATATTAATTTCTTTACCAGGGGTGATTTTTATCTCTTTGATATTGAGTTATTGGCTGGTAAATTTGGCCATGAAGCCCATCACCTTGGCATTTAGATACCAAGAGACTTTTAGCAGTAATGTCACTCATGAACTCCATACACCTCTAACCAGTTTGAAGGGGAACTTGGAAGTAGGCAGAAGAAAGACAAGAACCCTAGAAGAGTACCAGGAGATTTTAGATATCAGCCTCCAAGAAACCAATAAAATCATTGGGTTACTTAATGACCTATACTTGCTAGCAGGTTCTAATTTTTCCCCCTTAGACCTTGATAAAAAACACATAAACTTAAAAATTTTGGTGGAAGAGATTTTTGTAGACAATCAAGAAATTATAGCGGAAAAAAAGATCCAATTGAATGTAGCAAATCTACATGATTTATTTGGGGTCTATGATGACACTTTAATTTCACGAGCAATGATAAATTTGATTGGCAATGCTATAAAATACTGTTTAATTGGAGGGGAGATTACGGTCTATTCCAATTCAAATAAATTAGAGAATATACTTACAATTGAAAATTCTTCTGAGCCTTTAAGCAAAGAAGAACTAAAACACATTTATGACCCTTTTTTTAGAGCAAAAAATGGAAAAAATTCGAATATAATGGGTAAAGGGCTGGGATTAAACATTTGCAACTATATTGTTCATTCCCATGAAGGTAAGCTGAAGGCCACTTCGAAGAAAAATGGTCTGTTTACTATTGAGTTGACCCTACCTAGAAACTAGGTAGACAAATGAAGATAATTTCATTTTCTTTTTTTTGTTAGTCTGTGTAATAATATACATAGAAAAAATAAATTTTTATTGGACCTCATGGAGTTTTTCAAATGAGATTAAAGGTTTTAAAGTCGATTTTAGTGCTTGGTGTTACTCTTGTCTTTGCTTCACCTAATCTAATCGCTGGTGAAGTAAGAGTGCTTGGCGGTACTACCATTTCCACCCAATCCATCCCTTTATATGGTGTTACTGGCATGATCAGTCATCAATCTGGTGAAGGAAGTGATATAAGAAGAGAAACAACTCTTTACTACCACCAGATGCAAGGTACAAAATCAATGTCTAAAAATGGCGTTACTGGAGATGTGACTGTCGATTTTAAAGCTATTGAGCTTGACTATTTTCTAATGTTGCCCGATTTTTTAGGCTTTTCAGCTTTTGGCCCTGGTATAGGCTACGGTATCGCTGAAACGGTTGAAACACAGAATTCAACAACAGACTTAAGTCCGTTTTTTACAGCGGGCGACATTCACTATGGTGTCTTACTTTTAAAAGGCCAAATGAATGTATTAAAATCTTTGACATGTGACGTTACCTTAAACAGCTTTGGCGGATTGATAGCAGGGGAGTTCCTATGCGGATTAAAATTTTAATTATTAGCCTACTTGTGGGCATACTCGGGTTTTATGGTTGTAAAGATCTTGGGAATAGCCATAACCTCCTGACAAATCACAATATTGATTTGAAGGGCACTATGCACGGTAAAAAGCTCTACAAAGGGGCTAAAAACTGTACAGCCT
This sequence comes from SAR324 cluster bacterium, assembly GCA_033791585.1. Lineage (GTDB taxonomy): Bacteria > SAR324 > SAR324 > XYD2-FULL-50-16 > XYD2-FULL-50-16 > JASJGK01. The sequence goes on from JASJGK010000115.1 coordinate 1,871, forward strand.
GCCATGGTACAAATTTAAATGGAAACGGCTATATTGTTGGCTGTTACTCTTGTCACGATGCTTTATGGCAAAATGACAACCATACTGTTAGCCGTAGCGATACTTCCAATAGCAATGTGATGCATAAGATCGGCGCCGTTCAAGCGGAAACCAATTGTATCGGTTGCCATAGTTCAACCATAGGCAGTACTGATCTGGCAGGATCGCTATCTAGGCCTTCTTGTTACGAATGCCACAGTGATGTTTGGACCGCTTTATCGGTACACACGGAAACCAGAGGCGGATACCTTCACGGTGTTGGTCTTGCGACTCCAACAACCAGTTGTTCTTCTTGTCACAACGTAACCTCTGCTGTGAGCAATGGAAATGCACCTGGTTGCTATTCTTGCCATGGCGCTGTTTGGTCTAAAGTGAATCACACCGACTTTAAAGATGGTGTTGGTCATGGAATCGATAAAGACGACCCCTTTAACGATTGTGTTGCCTGCCATGGTGCTGATTTAAGAGGCGGGACAATAGCCACTAGTTCTTGCTACAAATGTCATGGTGATGAGTGGAGTAGCAGCGGAAGCGATAAAGTCAAATGAGGCAATCCGCTTGGCCAAAGTTAGGAAGAAGGGCGATCCTTCTTCCTTTACTCTTACTCGTATTAAACGGCTGTTTTTTGCATATGGATGTGGTGGAAGCTCCACCAGCCACGGCCAAGGCTGAGTTATGTAAAGAATGCCACGTTAATGAATACAAAGAGTGGAAAAAAAGCCGGCATTCTAAATCTTACACAAGCGACTATTTTCGCAGACAAACAGACAACTACCAAGTTAAAAAGTGTCTTACTTGCCACAGTGCAAGCCCTATGTATAAAGCTGACAAGCTTACTGTAAGAACGGAAAACGTAAAAGAAGGCGTTACATGCGTCACTTGCCATCTAACCCCTGACAATAATATTGGCGGTCCTTTATTTGTGCTGCCTGCCCACTTTTCAGAGATGATGGACCCCTATTACCGTGATGTAGAACTTTGCGGAACCTGCCATAAAGAACACCTAGAGGAATATAAAAAGGTTAAAAAGACCTTGACTGCAACCAAACAAAAAGAACTGGATACCTGTCAAAATTGCCATATGCCAACGGAAAATAGAAAATTGATTGTTGAAGGCATAATGCAATATGCACATTGGGCTCAAGACACAAAAAAGCACACCTTTGAGCATGCTGTGCCACCTAAGTTAGAACAAGAATGGATCTCAATTAATCCGACATTTAAAACTACAGAAAAGGGCTTTGCTATTTCTGTAGTGATGAGTCATCAAATCCCCCACTCCTTGCCTTCAGGCCTATTTGGTTTCAAAGCCATCGACTTGGTCATATCTTTAAAAGATCATTCAGGTAAAACGGTCGATGAACAAATCCAGACCTTTTATGTGGAAGAGGACCGAAACTTAGTCTATGGCAAATACTTTAAAAAAACCTATACATTTCCAGTCAATCAAGAAGCGGAGTATGTGGAGTTCAAGGTAAATCGCCGTAAAAACCGAATAGATTTTGGCCGTGTAATTTTCAAACAGAGACACAGGATTTAGTATGCCCCCTATAGGATGGATCAAAAGATTTGAAAAAACGGAATATTTACTCCACTGGGCCCATGCTGTGCCCTATCTCATTCTTTTAATAACTGGCCTATCATTAGCTTGGGAAGGTTTTGAGGGGGAACAACGCAGTCTTTTGGTGGGTACTTTTCATGAGTATGTAGGGGTGTTTTTAATTTTACTCCCACCTATAACCACCTTGGCTGGCAATAGCAATGTTATTTACTTCAATTTAAGGCAAATTTTTAGTTTCACTGAAGATGATAAAATTTGGATCAAGGCGCAAAAATCTGGGGAACACACACCGCAGTGGAAGTTTAACTTTGGCCAAAAAATGAACTCAATTGTGAGTATGGCTCTTTCCTTATCCCTACAAATAACTGGAATTTGGCTATGGATTTCTCCACAGGGTTTACTCCCTCGTTGGGGCCATATTATGTTAGGTTTTTTTGCCCTATTTGCCCTATCAGGTCATCTTTTTATGGCTACCATCAACCCCAGTACAAAAAAAGGCCTACCGGGAATTTTTAAAGGTTGGGTTCCAAGAGATTACATGGAAGAACATCACCAACACCAGCTTGATGAAATTGAGCGAGGCGGGGTGAATGACTAGATTACTTTCAGTCCTACTTTTTTTATTTTTATCATCTACCGCTTTTGCAGATGATATGAACCCAAAAAAAAACTTAGTGGATAAGTTTGGCGATATGCTTAGCCCTGGCGCCTTGATTGATGCCCATGAATACCTTGAAACTACCACTGGTTGCGTAAAATGCCACGACTTAAATGCAGGTGTTACAGACAAAAATTGTTTGACTTGCCACAAAGAAATCCAAAGGACTTTGGACAAAAAGAAAGGCCTTCACGGAAGCTTAAAAGACCGAGGAACTTGCCAAAGCTGCCACAAAGACCACAAAGGCCGAGGGTTTGTGCCTTATGATCTGGAAAAGGATGTACACCATGAAAAATTAGGTTATCCCCTTAAAGGCGCACACATGGAACTTAAATGTACCAAGTGCCACAAAAAACAAAACATGAGCAAGGCGGAACGAAACCTTACCATTGATGGACGCCGCCGAAGATTTCACAGCTACCAAGGCTTAAGCACGACCTGCGATAGCTGCCATAAAGTTCCCCACGGAAAGCAATTTGATGACCAGTTTTGTAAGGATTGCCATTCAGAAAGATCTTGGTCAGATGTAACTTTTGACCACAATAAAGATTCTGACTTCCCAATTGAAGGTAGACACAAAAATTTGACCTGCAAGGCCTGCCACTTAAAAAGCGAAAAGAACCCCAAGATAATTCCATTTGTAAAGCTTCCAGGCCAGTGTTCAAAATGCCATGAAGACAACCATGATAAAGCAAGAGGGGAGCGTTTTAAAAATTGTAACACCTGTCACCAAGCAACAAGTTGGAAGAAACTTAAGTCAAATTTAAAAAAGAACAACAAGTTTGACCATGAAAAGTCTGTTTTCCCATTAGGAAAACTCCATAAAAAAGTTGCCTGTGAGGATTGCCACCCAAATAAAAAGTATAAGTTACCCAACAAAAATACTTGTGAAACCTGTCATACTCAGATCCAAAAGATTATGAAGGGAGATTTTACCAATCATTTGGGCAAAAGAGCCGACCCAGACCCTATGTATAGGTCGATCAAGTGTGAAGCCTGCCACAGTGGGAAAGATCACCACTTAACCTTTAAGATGATTAAAAAACGCTGTGTAGATTGTCATGGTGAAGCCTTTGGTGATCTGTGGGACCATAGAGTAGAGCGGTTTGGTAAAAGGAAACGACAAAAAAACTCTAAAGCTAGGATCAAACAATTGCAGAAGAGTCACAGGTTTGCTGATGAGTTACCAAAGCAAAAGGTAGCAAAGTGATTTTATCAAAAAAAGGTAACTAGCCAATGATAGTAGGTAAAGTAATGAAACCTTTATTGGTTATATCTATTTTAATTTTTGTTTTTTGCCCCGAAGCTAAAGCCACAGGCGATAAAGAGACATATCATATCTTGCAAAAAGGCTTTATTACTATTGAGGGCAAAACCAATTTTTTTGATTTTAAAGGCCGTGCCCGTAAGCACCAAGGAAAGCTTGAAGAAGAGAATGATAAATACTCTGGCGAGATCAAATTACAGTTTTCAGATTTAGATTTTAACCTCGTTGGTGTTGGGGCAGTTTTAGAAGAAAAAAATTACATCAACAGCAAACAATACCCTATTGTTAACATCCACTTAAATGATTTCGTCCCAGGTGATAAACCCACTAAGGTGAAAAGCATGCTGACTCTCAGGGGCGTTGAAAAACCAATCGTAGTTGATACTATTTTTAATTATCTATCACCAGTGGTAAAGGTAGAAGGGACTTTTGTTATTAAACAGTCAGAATTTGGAATTAAGCCCTACAAAAAAGGCTTTATGAAGACGCAAGACGATCTCCATATCAACTTTAAGGTTTTCTTTTGCGAAATCCATAAAAAAGGTGGAAACTACCACAAAAAAGACAAGGATGTATTTAAGAAGCTTTTAAAAGAAGAAAAGATTACCATTTTAAATAAAGCCGGATTTTTTGGCTGCTCTGAATTAGAGAAATCAGACCAATAAAGGCCAAAAGGAGTTTGATGAGAATACTAGTAGCGGAAGACGAAAAAGGGGTTTCAAGCTTTATACAAAAAGGCTTAGAAGAGGAACAATATACTGTCGACTGTGTAGAAAATGGGGTTGATGCTTTAGAGTATGCAATTGCAACTACCTACGATTTAATTATCACAGATGTACTGATGCCCAAGATGGACGGTTTAGAATTTTGCTCTAAGCTTAGGGCCCAAGGCATACATACGCCAGTATTAATGTTAACAGCTAAGATACAAGTTAAAGATAAGGTAAATGGTCTTGACGCAGGTGCAGATGATTATTTAACAAAACCTTTTTCCTTTGATGAATTTTTGGCCCGTGTTAGGGCCTTAC
>JASJGK010000116.1:0-8013 GCA_033791585.1 SAR324 cluster bacterium
TTGAATAAAGTTGATCTCATTCCATTGACCACCTTCTGACTCAGCAGCAGCCTCTTCGCCTTTTCCGCCCTTAGCGTCAGAAGCTTCAGAAAGCATTTTTGCAGCCAGTGTAGACCAATCATCTTTACCAGAGGCTTCTAAAGACTCTTGGTGGATACCGTTACAAACTTCCCATAGGTGCATCACTTCACCAGTCAACTCTTTAAGTTGATGCTGGTAAGATTCACGTAGGGAATTCAATTGTTCTTGGTCATAATAAACTAAGCGAATAGCATAACGCTCATCAGGCAATCTTGCTGGATCTTCTTCTTCGTATTCACGGATCAGGCATTCACGAGCATTTTTAAAGTTCTCGATGAACTGGTAACCCATTTTGGAAGTATCCAAGATGCTAGTAATGGCATTCACAGCAGAGTTAAAACCTCTGTTGCGGATGTTTTGGCTATCAATAATTTTAGCGATGTTCTCACGGATATTTAACGCGTCATAATCTTCTGAATCAATGCTTCCTTCGATGGAATCCACAGCATCTAAGAATTTTTTCGCAACATACTGGTAGCGAGTTGATTCTTCTGATTCGTCATCTGAAACATACTTGTCCATGATGCGGAACTTCTCAAATAAACGACCTGTGTCATTTAGAGAATCCTTTCCTTCTTCATCTAAGCGCTTGTTTGTTTCTGCGATTTCTTTATCAATCAATCTTTGAATGTGCTTGGCAACTACATCCTTAATCAAGCTTCCAACAGGCACTTCATAGTGGTAGATAGAGCTGATCAATTCAGAGTTGTGGATAGAAATAGATAATTTCATATCCATTACATTTTTTGCACGCCTTGGGTTGTCACGAAAAGAGCACTTGGCTATTGCGTATGAGTTTTCCCCACGGATAAAAGCCCCAACATCACTCTTTTCTTTGAGCAGTGCGTTTGTGTGGTCTTCAATCTCAGACATTCCTCTTTGGATATGGCTTTGCATTTGGCCATACATGTTCACTACAGACTTCTCAATCTCACCTGTGTTTAAGGTTCCAATTCCAGTAACCTTATCAATGATATCGGTGATTTCTTTCGGAGTGTAGCGATTTAAAACTTTAGACTCTTCACGGTCAACCAAGTCTCTAAACTTCTTACTCATCTCATCTTCCATCGTTACGATGTAGCGGTTGAGCATGTTTTGGAAGTCTTGGTTAAAGTAATTATGTAGCTTTGATTTAACAGAGCCCATAACGTCTAATTTCTCTAGTACTTCAGGGGGTAGCTTGGCGTGGATGTGGTTTAAGATCTTATCCACTTCCTCGTCAATAATGTGTTTTGCCTCTTTGTACTCATCACGGTTATCCCGATTTACAGAATTACGTGAACCTACAGCACTTGGCTTTTCGGGGTGTACGAAGTTCGGTCCCCTTGTGATGCTTTCGCGAGCCATATTTGTTTCCTCTCGTTTTCTATACCGCTCTATCTAACAGTGATTTGGCGATAAAATTGGGGAGCTGATTAAGTTCAGCTCAAACCATAAAATATTTTTGAACAGCTTTTCGTTCTGTCTTTTTAACAGGCCAGTGTTATAAAAGCAACTATTTCAAGCCTAAATAGCGAACATAAAGCGCCTTTTTTGTATCTACGTTCTGATCATCTCGGCTTATGACTATGATTCTGTTGATTTTTTCATCTAATTTTAGCTCTAGATTTACATCAACCTTTTTTCTCATCTTTTCTCTTAAGTAATTTTTATAAAAGACTTTTTTCTCATTCACAATGACATATAAATCTTTTACCCCACCTTCATCAGTAATCGTTAAGGCTAGTTTATAATTTTTAACTGCACTTACCCGCTTTGCCTTAGGCATCACCATCTTAGGGGCTGCATTTTTGATAGCAACAAACTTGCTATTCATGGGTATTTTTAGCTTATGGTTTATGCCAACAAGGGGAAATTTACTATCTAAAATATCTAAGGAAAGATCTAAGTCACCGTCTAAAGGTGCTTGTTTAACATCAAATTCAAAGGCAATTTCTCTCGACTCACCTGTCTTTAACTTGGGGATATTTTGGCGGCCTTTACGCAAAAAGATGCGGCTGCCCTCTCCATTTTTCAAGAGTACACTCACTTTGTTGGAGGTCCCTACCCCTGCATTTTTAACTTTCACCAAGACCTTAACCTTGGTTCCCACTTTAATTTTATCTTTATCTACAGAGACTTCATATAAGAAATGTGGCCTTTTTGATTCGGCAATCGTCAATTCTCTAGACATTTTATGCCGGATCTTTTTAGTTCCATTAGTGAATTCAAATTTGATCATATCATTGCGACTCAACCCAGAAGAAGAAATACTGATGGGGATATACCACTTTTTAGTTTCTTTTGGTTTGATGAAGCCAAAAACAAATTGGCGGTCATCAAGAGCATTGTTTTCAGAGGCAGTGGTCGCCATCAGCTTACCCAAGGGTTTTTTTCCCAAATTTTGGGCCTGTAGGTAAAGGCGGATTTCAGAATCGGCTGGCACGGGGCCTTTATGCAGCTTAAAAAACTTATCTTTATCTTCAACCTTTTCTGCCTTTTCACCCTTCGCAACTTTAGCCACCTTTTTTTCTTTTGACTTGTCTCGAATTTCTATCCAGGTTTTGGTCTTGAGCTTTACTGTTCCGCGAGTGGGGGTATTCTTCCAATCCACTTTAAATTCAGAAAGTTTTTTGCTGATTTTTAATTCTTGGGCCGTTTCTTTTTTAGTAAAATAACGATGGGAAGTCTTTAATAATTCCATCTGGCCATCTGTGTTACTAAAGGCATTATCGTAACCCTTGCGGCTATTTTCAAAGAGGATGTTCACGGCAGACTGCAAGAGGTAATCCCGCTCTTGACGCTTTTTACGCGCTTGCTTGGGGGTTAAATCTTCTTCTGATTCTAATTCTTCGTCGCTTGGGGCATCAAATAAATAAAAGGTGCTCTGCTCTGGTCTGTCGGGTTTATCTCCCCATTCACTAAAGGCTTGGGCCAATTCTTTTTCCATGCCTTCTTCTTTGGCAGGGCTAAGTCTTACAAATTCTTGCTCCACTGAGTAGGGCACCAATTCAATGTGTGGGGAAACCCCAACCGATTGAATCGAACGATTACCAGGGGTTAAATACTTAGACATGGTCAGCTTTAAGGCTGCCCCTTCTGCAATCGGGATAACCTGCTGCACGCTGCCTTTACCAAAGGTTCTACGACCCAACACAACGGCTCGGTTGTGTGACTTTAGGGCTGCAGTAACAATTTCAGAGGCCGAAGCAGAACCATTGTTGATTAAGATAATCACAGGGATATTATTAATGGTATCAAACCAGTTCGCCTTTACCGAATGCAAGTTTTCAGCGTCCACACCTGAGGTGGCAACAATAACACCTGAATCTAAAAAACGATCTGACACAGCAATGGCTTGCTGCAACAGCCCACCAGGATTGTTTCGCAAGTCAATGATCAACCCTTGGAAAGATTGGAATTTATAATCCAAATCCGGTAAAGCTGCATTGATTTCTTCAATAGTATTTCGGCCGAAGGTCTTCACTTGGATGTAGCCTACCGTTTTTTCGGCTCGATCAAAGCGTTCGCTTTCTACAGATTTAATCTTAATCAAAGCACGCTTCACGGGGACAACCTTGGCAACACTCATACCCTTTCGCATGATGTAGATTTTCACTTCCGTGCCTGGTTCGCCCTTGAGCTTACCCACTGCATCCTGCAAGGACATATTTACTGTGGATTCATCATCAATTTGAACAATCGTGTCTTTAGCTCTCAGGCCTGCACGGCTGGCAGGGGTATCGTCAATCGGGCTAATTACAGTCAACTGGGAATCACGAATTCCAATCATCATGCCAACCCCACCATAGTTACCTACAGTTGATTGGTTGAATTCAGAATAAACTTTAGGAATCAAAAACATGGAATGGGGATCAAGCTTCTTTAAAAAGCCATTGATCAAGGCGTAATCTACTTTTTCCAGCTTTTCACCCTTTTCTAGGTTTTCTTTGGTAAACTGGGCAACATCTTGTAAGATTCGATTGAGGTCCAAAACCGTTTTAGGTTTATTGAAAACCAATTCCCGCTTGAATTGGTCCACCGAGATAGTCACATAAACCTTACCGCTTTTGATGCGGTATTCTGTAAGCACAGGGGCAATAGAGGTGGATAAAAGCTCCAATGAGCCTTCTAACATCTTTTCAGGCACAAGCCGTTTCCCATCGACATAACCCTGTTCCACGATAGATAAAATCGCTGGAATTAGGTCTGACTTAGGTACAAAGCGTTCCGCAAAAAGGCCGCCAATGCCACCAAATAACAGCAGGCTTATCAGTAAGATCTTTTTCATCATTAAAGTCGACTATAGAGCCCGAGCCAACTCAACCATTAAGGTAAAATAAGCCTGTGCTTGGGTTTGACAATCAGCAGGGGCTTCCTCCTGGTCCATTAAAAGTGAAAGTTTTAACCCTGAGGCTAAAACTTTTAAAATTTCGTATAGCGGCAACACCAATCTAATATCTTCATCGCCAGTCGTTTCAATATACTGGGTGAGAAAGGCCTCTGCCTGATCCTTTTTCTTTAGGAGCTTCAATTCAACGCTTAAGTCTGCAACATCCGAAGCCACATCAAAAAATGCATTCTGGAAAGGGTCCCCTCCACGGCCTAAGGCTGTTACTTCTTTCACACCGACATGAATCTTACTGGGCTTAAATGAACCTTGGACACGGGCAACCTTGCCTTTTCTCAGCCTTGAACCGAGTAATTTTTTTAGTTCCTTCGCCTTTTTTTGAAAAGGGTGCAGGGTCATTTCTGTCATGGCAGGTTTTAATGTCTGACCTAAAAACTTCTTTGCTTGGTAAAAATCTGCTTCTAAAAGACGAATCAAAAATTCGGTTGAACCAGCATCACGCCCTGTATAAGCATCAATTTTTTGGTGCACCTGGCCTAGATATTCGCCAACCGCTTTTGCATGCTCCACCTTAAATTTATCTTTGCTTAGGAGGGAATTAACAAACCCACGATCAGAAAGTTGAGTTTGGGCGATACCAAAAAAATGAGGATTGCTTTTGTTTGAAACGCTGTCTGCTATCACAAAACCTGCTTCAGTCTCTTCCAAACAAACCATTTTTGGCTCAAGCTGAGGCGAAAACCCCGCCACCCTTTTTACCACTTCTTGGCAAAAGGCATTTTCCAGTTCTGGAGAAGATTTTGGCTCAATTGGCTTCTTAAATTTGTATACATTGGGGCCTGTTTTAAAGATCCAATAATGCTCTGCGTTTATATACTGTACTTTAATAGTGGCGTCTTTAAAGAAATCCTTCTTGCAAAGGTCTTTATAAAAACTTGGTTTTGCTTTGTGTTTCAACTTGTGATCTTTGTAAATAAGGGGATATCTGTATTCTTTTAGATGTTTGCCCTAGTGTTTCTCTCACCCATCTTTTGGCGATTTAAAAATTGAAATCACTTTGGTCTGGGACTATCTGATTGGATGGTTCCTCTAAGCCTAATATGAGAGAAACTATTTGTCGATATCTTATTTTACATTAGAAAATTTAAAGAAATCAAGGGTAAAAAGAAAAGTTGCATCGGCAACTATAAACATGTATATTTTTTACATGGATAAACTGAATAACGAACTGATCGATTACATCACTAAAGTTACTGCTCAGCTGGAAAAAGGCTATGAGCTTGAACTGACTGAATTCTTCTTAAACCACCAACAATTGTTGGTCTTAGATCGCATTAACAAAGAGGGGCCGATCAGCCAAAAAGACATCGCATCGCAACTAAACCTGAACAAGGCTCACGTTTCTAAAATCGTGAAAAAACTTGTTTCCCTTGAGTATTTGCAAGCTATCGGGCAAGACGGAGATGCGAGATTAAAACTTTGGACAACCAGCTTCACAGGCATTCAGGTTTCCACTAAAGCCTTTGAAAAAATCTCAGCCCAGAACCAAAACTGGGCACCTGAGCTAAGTGCAGCTGAGGTAAATCAAATGATACGAATTTTGTCTAAAATCAAACTCTCATAAAGTTAGGTGGCCTCATGTATTATTTGTATATCAATGAAATCAAGTCTGAATGTAAGTCTTTGGAAATCTCCCTTGAAAAAAGAGAGCACAAAGAATGGGTTGAGAGTGAAATTTTAGCTGGGCGCATCCTGCAAGCGAGCGCTTGGGGATTGAGTGGTGCCTTTATATTAAAGGCCGCCAACAAAAAAGAAGCCGAGACTATCGCTCAAACCGACCCCTTAAATGGATATGGATTGATAGACTTAGAGATCATTCCCTATACAGATCAATTGCCTTACCTAGAGCCTTACATGCAAGAAGTTGCAGGCGATCCAGTAAAATTTAATGATCATTTAGAAAAAGACATCGATTGCAAATTGGTTTGCCTAGATGAAACAAAATCGATCAAGGTAGATGGTTTTAAAAAAATTACATCCCCGCAAAAGGTTAAAGCAGATAATGTGATTTTAGTTTTGGATGGGATGATTGAGGCTATGGTGGACCATACTCTAGGGGAGGTACAAAAATTCCAGATTTATAAAACTGCTAAAGATTTTGCTTATCAAGACTTGGCCAAGGAAGGATTAGGCGAAGTAGCTGCTGAGATTTTGAGCCAAGGCCCTAATTCTAGAAACTAGACGGTCGGCGCAGACTGAACTTTACTAAACAACTTATGTCCAAAAATTTCTTAAAAGTTATTTTTTAGGGTAAGTTATTTGTAAGTGCCCAGTTGTTTATAAAGGCTTTTTAAAGCTTCCTTTCGAGAGTTCCCCCAAGCGGAGAAACAATCACTTTCTATTTCTAAATTGCAGATGTGGGTGTGGCCGCTAGCATTTGCAGCAACTGTTTTACTAGAAAGTTTTTCCATGCGAAAGGCACCGAGATTCTTCTCAGCCAAACCATCAAAAAACTGGATGTAGTTTAGAGTATTCATGGCATTCCTAAAAATTTTGGTTTCTTTATTTTTTTTGAGCGCCCCCTTGCCTAAGGAGCCACTTCGGCTTAGATTAAGTCTTACTTTATCAACATAATCCTGTAAGATTCTACTCTTAAGATCTTTGCTTGATATCTCGATCTAAAATATCGTTAACTAATGTTCTTCTCCATATCTTAACTATGCGAATTCAATGCCAAATAACCTCTTTTTTCATACAGGATAAAGGATGAGCGAAATTTGGGACGTCCTTATCATCGGTGGTGGCCACGCTGGTTGCGAAGCCTCACTGGCTTCTGCCCGTTTGGGCCAGAAATCTCTGCTCCTTACACAAAATGTGGATCAAATTGCAGCCATGAGCTGCAACCCCGCTATTGGTGGCCTTGCAAAGGGGCACCTAGTAAAAGAAATTGATGCTCTGGGCGGTGAAATGGGCCTTGCAGCCGATGCCACAGGCATTCAATTTAAAAAGCTCAACCAGAAAAAAGGCCCTGCTGTCCAAGCGACAAGATGCCAATCTGACATGATTGCCTACAAGGCAAATATGAGAGAACGACTGGAAGCCCAAGAAAATTTGACCCTCATGCAAGGGGAGGTAACAGAAATAATTGCATCAAATGGTAAAATTACAGGCATCAAAACCCAACTAGGTGATGTTATCACCTGCAAAGCAATCGTGATTTGTGCAGGGACTTTCTTAAATGGCTTGATCCACATTGGAGACCAGACCTTTGAAGCGGGGAGAGCTTGGGATTTTTGCTCCAAGCCCCTAGCGGAACAATTAAAAGATTTAGGCTTAAAAACAGGCCGCCTAAAAACAGGAACCACCCCCAGACTAGATGGCCGCACCATTGACTTTAGTCAACTCGATGCCCAGCCAGGTGACGATATTATTGCACCCTTTTCCTTTTGGGAAACCTCACGCCCTTTAAAGCAGGTTCCCTGCTATATCACCTTTACAGGCGACCAAGGCAAACAGATCGTCCAAGATAATATGCACCTTTCTGCCATGTACAGTGGCGCTATCAAGGGTGTTGGCCCAAGGTACTGCCCTTCTATTGAAGA
>JASJGK010000117.1:0-11708 GCA_033791585.1 SAR324 cluster bacterium
ACTCCCAGATTTTCCAATTTTCCAATTTTCCAATTTTCCAATTTTCCAATTTTCCAATTTTCCAATTTTCCAATTTTCCAATTTTCCAATTTTCCAATTTTCCAATTTTCCAATTTTGGGGCGCGGGATTTTCTTTTTACCTCCGATTGGGATTTTATGCTTTAATTTTTGAAATTCATAAATTGAGAAAATAGAATTTAAGGGTATCCCCCCAGAATCTTAGCAAAAGGTAATTATGTGCTTTTATATTGTGCGGCTTCTGTAATAAAGCCATATATTTAACGAGCATAATTTAATTTGGTTGTAAAAATCCCCATTATTTCTAGACCCTATGAACTGCAAAGAATATTTAAAAGAAATTGAGAAAATCTTAAAAACAGGCCAAGCAACCGAGCATTCTTACCGTGGGGCTTTAACCGAGCTTTTGCAAAGTCTAATGTCTGGGGTACAGGTCACCAATGAGCCTAAACGCCAAGCCTGTGGCGCACCTGACTATGTGGTAACAAGAAAAAAAATCCCCTTTGGCTACCTTGAGGCCAAAAAGTTTGAAGATGACTCCCTGCAAGCTACGGAAAAGGGCGCCCAAATGAAGCGCTACCTGGGGAGTTTAGAAAACCTGATCTTGACCGACTACCTTGAGTTTCGTTTATTTCGAGATGGTGAAAAGGTGATGACTGTTAAACTGGCCGACTACAATGAGGCTAAAAAGAAGCTAACCAGCAGCCCCAAAGGTGAAAGCGAATTTTTAGAGTTAATCCGAATCTTTGCCATCTACCAAGGCCAGACGATTAAAACGGCCTCTAGCTTGGCAAAGCTGATGGCTGGCAAGGCTCGCCTACTTAAAGATGTCATTTTTAAAGCCATTACCAATGACTCAAGTAATAGTTCATTAGAGGCTCAATTTCAGTCTTTCAAGCAAATTTTAATTCACGATTTAGATGAAGAAACCTTTGCTGATATCTACGCCCAAACCATAGTTTATGGCATGTTTGCCGCAAGGTTGCACGACTACACTTTAGAAGATTTTTCAAGGGCAGAGGCAGCCGAATTATTGCCTAAATCAAACCCCTTTTTACGCAAGCAATTTCAATTTATTGCAGGGCCTGAGTTAGATGAAAGAGTGGTTTGGATCATTGATGCCACGGCCGACCTGTTTCGTTGTTGCGATGTTCGTGAAATTTTAGCCAAGACAGGCAGCGAAAGCCAACGGACCGACCCGATGGTGCATTTTTATGAAACCTTTTTGGGCGAGTATGATTCAGCCTTACGGAAAAAGAGAGGGGTCTTTTATACCCCTGAGCCTGTAGTGCAGTTTATTGTTAGAGCAGTGGACGACATTTTAAAAAATGACTTTGGTTTAAAAAAGGGCCTCGCTGATAACACCAAAGCCAAGGTTAAGCTTAAAAAAGAGGTGCTAACTAAGGGTAAAGCAACAAAAAGCCAAACCAAGTTTATTACCGAAGAGGTAGAAATGCACAGGGTGCAAATCCTCGACCCTGCAACGGGTACGGGCACTTTTTTATCTGAGGTGATTCACCAAATTCACAGCAAGTTTAAAAACAACCAAGGCCAATGGTCCAACTATGTTGAAGAGCATTTAATCCCCCGCATCCATGGCTTTGAATTGATGATGGCACCTTACGCCATGTGTCACCTAAAACTTGCTTTGCAACTGAAAGAAACAGGTTACGAACCTGAACAAAGCCCCAGGCTAGGGGTTTATTTGACCAATGCCTTAGAAGAGGCCCACCCCGATTCAGGCACCATCTTTAATTCTTGGCTGGCCGATGAAGCCCACGAGGCCAACGAGGTTAAAGAAAATAGCCCTGTCATGGTGGTAATGGGGAACCCCCCTTATGCCGTTAGTTCCACAAACAAAGGTGAGTGGATTCAAGATTTACTTAAAAGTTACAAAAAAGACCTGAATGAAAGAAAAATCAACCTTGATGATGATTATATTAAGTTCATTCGCTACGCCCAACACCGCATTGACCAAACGGGACAAGGTGTAGTGGCTATGATCACTAATAATAGCTTTATTGACGGCCTGACTCATCGTCAAATGCGTAAAAGCCTTTTAGAATCTTTTGATAAAATCTATATTTATGATCTCCATGGCAGTGCCATGAAAAATGAGGTCGCACCTGATGGTTCCGCAGATCAAAACGTCTTTGACATCATGCAGGGCGTGTCTATTAGTATATTCGTGAAATCTTCGGGTTCCAAAGAGCGTGCAAAGGTTCATCATTTTGATAGTTATGGAAAACGCACCTTAAAATATAGTGTGTTACGTGAACACACAGTACTAAATACTAAATGGGAAATGTTAACTTCTGAACAACCCTCTTTTTATTTTGTTCCGCGAGAAGCTAAATATACAGAAAAATATGAACAAATGGTTTCAACATCTGATTTGTTCAAAATTTCAAGCACTGGAGTTGAAAGTCAAAGAGATTCAGTTGTTATTCAGTTTTTGGAAAAAGACGTCGAATCTTTATTGCAGGACTTTAAAGTATTAGATGAAAACACTTTACGAGAAAAACATAAGATTAGAGCAGATAGCCGTGACTGGACGATTTCAAACGCAAAGGCAGATTTAGTATTAAACGTAGTAAGTATAAAAAACCTATTATATAGACCGTTTGATACTCGTTTTGTTCCTTATACAGGAACATTGAAGGGTATAATGGCTTACCCTAGGCATAGTGTAATGAATCACTTAGGGCTAGAAACAAACTATGGCCTCCTATTATGCCGTCAACAAAGTTTGTCAGGTTTTAAGCATGTTTTTATTACAAGGCATATGGCCGATAGAAACTCAACTTCTATTAGAACCAAGGAGTCAGCAACACTTTTCCCCCTCTACCTCTACGACGAAACCCCAGAGGGGCAAACGACCACAGATGAAACCCCAGCCCGCAGGCCCAACCTCGATGAAAAGCTAGTTAAAAAACTAGCCAAAAAAATCAAGCTCACCTTTACCCCTGAGAAAGAAACCACCAAGGGCACCTTTGCCCCTGTGGATATTTTGGATTACATCTACGCAGTACTCCATAGCCCCAACTACAGAGAAAAGTACAAGGAGTTTTTAAAGATCGATTTTCCCCGTATCCCATGGCCCGACGATGCCAAAGAATTTTTCGCTTTTGGGAAACTAGGCAAGCAACTGAGGGAATTACATTTGATGGAGTCAGATTCACTTGAGGAACATGACATAGGTTTTAACATCTCTGGGGATAACCTAGTAGATGGTAAGCCAACCTTTGAAGGCAAAAAGGTTAAGATTAACGAAACCCAATACTTTGAAAATGTGCCTAAAGTTGCTTGGGAATTTTATATCGGTGGCTATCAACCAGCGCAAAAGTGGCTGAAAGACCGTAAGGGCAGATGCCTAGACTATGATGATGTTGAACATTACCAAAAGATGATCAAAGCCCTAAGTTTGACCGATAAGCTAATGAAGCAAATCGACAAACTTAAAGAGTTTTGAGGTTAGTTAGTGGGGGTTTAGTTTTACTAAAACCTAAACAACCACAAAATCCCCATCATCCATCTGATTCAAGGGTGCAATCTCATCTTTAGTCTTTAAAGAGGCAAGCAACGCCACAATCTCTTTTCTGGCAGCCTTGCCAACAGGTACATAGGGCAACCTGAACACAGGCTGGCAATGACCCATCATGGGGAGCAATGTATTCAGGCAGATTGGGTTTGGCTCTGAAAACATCCACGTAAATAAAGGCGTTAGGCTTTTGTTTAAGGCCTCGTCTTTATTATCTAGTAAATAACGGAAAGTCATAGGGGCGACATGAGCCGTTACAGAGATCACCCCGTGGCTTTTAGACTCGTGGTAAGACTGATGAAAATCATCGTCATTGCCTGACCAACAGGCGATGCCTTCGGCCTCGTAGTCTGCAATCCGCTGGGGGCCAGTGCATTCTTTCACGCCAACAAAGTTTTGGTGTTTGGCAATTTCTCGCATGATTTCAGGTTTAATGTCTTGGCCTGTTCTGCTTGGAACATTGTAAATAAATGCAGGCCCAAACTTCAAGACTTCATTAAAGTGCGCAAGTAGGCCCTCGTCACTGGTCTTTCCGTAATATGGGTTAACCTGCAAGCTTGCATCCATGCCAATCATAAAGCCTTCTTCAGTGGCCCGTTTGGCTTCTTTGGTGTTGTTGCTGCCTGTGTTACCGATGATCACAACTTTAGAACCGTATTTGTTTACCGCATGGGCGATTAAAATCAAATGCTCTTCCCAATCCATCAGGTGGCCTTCGCCTGTGGTCCCTCCGATCACAAATCCTTGGCATCCGCCTGCAATTTGTCTTTCTGCTATAAAGTCAAAAGCCTTTAAATCGAATTTGCCATTGGGCTTGTAGGGCGTTTTAATGGCTGTAATGAGGCTTGCTTTTTTTAGTTCGTTCATGGTTCACTGGTCATATAATGGGTAACTAATCCTCGAATTTTCGCACCATCCAGTTTTTCTGTCCATGCCTTTATGAATCCTAAAATTTATATTATCGATACAAACGTTTTACTCTCTGACCCTGAATGCCTTTACGCTTATCCGAAGGGTGAAATCATTATACCCCTCAGTGTTTTAGAAGAGGTAGATGGATTCAAACGAGAATATAACGAGAGAGGGCGAAATGCCAGGCTGATTGGGGTGATGTTAGACCAAATCAGAAAAGAAGGGGAGTTAACCAAGGGCATCAAGCTAAAAAATGAGGCAATTCTTAAAATAGTCATTGAAGATGCCGCCCCAACAGGCCCACTTCGTGGTCACTTAAAGGCCCCCATCTTGGCTGTTGCCAAGGAACTTTCAAAAAAGGGTACGGTTACTTTAGTCACCAACAACATTAATTTGCGCGTTAGAGCCTCGGCTTTGGGGCTAGAAGCCATTAGTTACGAAGAGAGGATTAAAGGTTCTGATGAGATCTATGAGAATATAAGAGACCTAGACCTTACCCCTGAAGAAGCAAAAGAGCTGCAAACAACAGGTTTTATAAAAGAGGCCCCTAACAACCTCCACGCCAACCAAAATTTATTTTGTGAGTTAGGCGGGGAAAAAAAGTTACTCAGATACAACAAAGAAGCGAAATCACTAAAATCCATCCCCAGCCCTGAAAAAGGCATCTGGGGCCTCTACCCTAAAAATTTAGAGCAGAGGGCAGCCTTAGATTTGTTGATGGATAAATCAGTGCATTTAGTAACCTTAGCGGGCAAGGCGGGCACAGGTAAAACCTTGCTGGCTCTAGCTGCCGCATTAGAATTAATGCTTAAGGATGGTGCCTATCAAAAATTGCTAGTGAGCAGGCCTATCTTCCCCATGGGGCGTGATATGGGTTATCTCCCAGGCGATATTGACGAAAAAATGGCCCCTTGGATGCAACCGATCTTTGATAACCTTGAATATTTGTTTGAATCGCAAAACGACAAGGGTAGCTATCACCGTTTGCAAGAAAAGGGTTTGATCGAATTGGAGCCTCTGACTTACATCCGTGGGCGCAGCATCCCCAACCGAATTATGATTGTTGATGAAAGCCAAAACTTGACACCCCACGAGATCAAGACCATTGTCACTCGGGTTGGGGAAAACACAAAATTAATTCTGACAGGTGACCCCTACCAGATTGATAACCCTTACATCGACCCCAACTCAAATGGTTTGAGCTATGTGATCCAAAAATTTCAGGATTATAGCACAGCAGGCCATGTAACCTTAGTGGGTGGCGTTCGTAGCCCCCTAGCCGAATTAGCCAGTAATATTTTATGATCCTTAAACTTTCTAAGCTGCAACTCAAAGCCAAAACGGCCAGAGAAAAGGCCCTTTGTACTATTTTAGATTTTTTAGAAAACCAGCAGTGGTATCTAACCCCTGCCGCTGAATTCACCAGCCCACAAGACAGCTCCCTTTACCGAGTGATTTGTTTTCAGATCATCCGCAATTTTAACCGATACCAAAAGTACACAGCGACCTTGGCCAATCGGGGATTGAAAAAGGTGGATGTAGAGGCCCAATCCTGTATCCTATTGGGATTGGCCCAGTTGGAATTAGGTGAGAGGGTCGCCGAACATGCTGCCATTGGTGAGACTGTAGAATTGATGGCTTTTATGAAATGCCCCCATCTAAAATCTATGACCAATGCCTGTTTGCGTAGGTTCCAAAGGGAGCAAGAGGAGTTTAGACAAAGCTCGGCCGAGGATTCTTTAAGTTTAAAGTACAGCCACCCACAGTGGATGATCAAGCGCTGGGCCAACCAGTTTGGTGACGAGACAACCTTGCAAATTTTGGAGGCAAACCAGACCCCTGCCCCGACCTCGCTGGTTTCATCGCCCAAAACTACCCCTAAACAGCTAACTTTAGCACTTGAAAAACAGGGATTTGAACTAGCTGACTCGGCCTACCCCGCTGGCAAAAAGTTGCAGATAGTAAAGACCCAAGGGCTTTTTGAAACGGAAGAATTCTCCAAGGGCCTATTTTTTGTGCAAGACCAATCCAGCCAAAAAGTTACAAATTTATGTGTAGGGATAAAAAAGGATAAAACCTTAGATGCCTGCGCCAGCCCTGGCGGCAAGTTATTTAATATGGAGTGGAGCTATGCAGGCGAGATCAAGGAATTGGTGGGAATCGAGCTGGATGAAAAACGCTTTGTTAGAATGCAGGCAAACCACAAACGATTAAAATCCAAGGCCAAGTTGCTGCAAGGTGCTTTTCGCCAGTTGGATAAGGATGCTTTTGATCTGATTTTGGTTGATGCCCCCTGTAGCGCCACGGGCAACATTCGCAAATACCCAGAGATAAAATATCTACGAGACAGGAAAGGTTTCCTAAGCAACCAAGTTACCCAGTTGGAAATCTTAAATGAGCTTAAGGCTCATGTAAAGCCTGAGGGGCATATACTTTATGCAACCTGCTCTTTAGAGCAAGACGAAAATCAAGATGTGGTGCGGCTGTTTTTAGAGGCAAACCCCAACTTTGAGCATGTGAAGTTTGCAGAAGGTGAAGAAATTTTGGCTGAAGGCTTTTTTCAAGCCACCCCTAACGCCAATCAATTGGCGGCTTTTGCTGCTTTGTTACGAAGAGTTAGCTAGGTTTTACTGTTACTTCTTTTGGTGGTCTGATAAATTAGATTCCTCGGAAACTAAATTTTCACAGCAGAATGTTTTTTGGCCTTACCTAACTAACAGGCTGACACAAAAAAAGAGTAAAAAAAACCCGCTTGGAAGCGGGTTCTTTAAATTTGGAATGAGCACCTTTCTTAGCTTTGCCCTATTGGGCTGAGCTTACACTAAGCTGGCGCTTGGAATCCCATCTCTTCCATTAATTCATGGAGTTTCTTTTGCTGGATTGGCTTCACAAGGTAATATTCGGCACCTTCACTAAAGGCGCTCAACACGTTTCTTGAATCACCAAGAGCCGTTACCATAACAATTTTAGTGCCTTTACCCAAGGCAATGCCACGGTCGTTTTCTTGTTTGCGAATTTCCTGCAAGGATTCATGACCGTTCATTTCAGGCATCATGATATCCAAGAAGATGATATCATAGCTAGTGGAGTTGTTTAAGCCAATGACAACAGAATCCACAGCTTCACGGCCGTTAGTCGCTATATCGCATTCGCCGTAAGGCTTTAGCAGTGCAGTAAGTAGTTTTCTGTTGATGAGGTCATCATCTACGATTAAAAATTTCATCTATTATCCTAAAGAATTTGATTTCAATATAACGAGGTTCAAATGTTTTTACTAGTGAAAAAAAAGGACTTTTACCCCTGTGGTAAAAATTCTATTTCTATAGAGCCCCCTGTAAAGTTAACTTTCTCGGCCACATGCTCCATGATTTCAATCCCTCGGCCTTGGATTCGTAACTGGCCTTCTGATTGAATCCGCTTTTTTTCAAAACCAAGATCAAAGCCACTACCACGGTCTGAAATGGTTATCTTCAATGACGGTCGATCTGTAAGCTCAGCATCAATATCAATGGGTAAGGCCAAATGGTTTTTGTTCCCATGTTCGGCAGCATTGAGCAAGGCCTCTTTGATAGCGACAGAAATCATAGGCCAGTCGTAATTTGTTGCTCCAGCCGATTCAAGGTATTTGCAGATTCGGTCTAGCTCTTCACCCGAGCTAGCCTCTTCACCAGTGATAGAATTTCTGTAAGCGTCAGTTTTCAGAAGTGGCTTTTGTGGGTCAAAAACGGCAATGGTCAGGTCGTCTTTGATTTCCATAGAGCGCAGCACAAAATCCACGATGCGGTCTAAGGCCTCTTGGGTATTTTTTTGGTCTTGGCTTAAAGAAACGATCACATCATTGGGGATGTTTTCTAAAACGCCATCAGTGGCAATAAAGAGCCGATCGCCTTCGTTAAAATCAATTTCACCATAATCAAAAAAGTGATCTTCATCAAACATTCCGATTGGCGGGCCTTTCCAGTCAATATACTTGACCTCGTCTTGGTCGATTTTAGTGAAAATCCCCCCTGGAATCCCTGCATTTGCATACTCTAGCCGCCCACGTAGTGGGTCCCAAAGTAGGGCTAAGGCACAAACATACCTTTTATCTTCTTCTTCATAACCATGGGTAAATAGCTGATTTAAATACTGAATTAATTCAATTGGTTGGGATTTGTTGCCCCAAACGCCTTCTACGAGACCAGCGAACCAGTTGGCAGTGTAGCCCGATTGCAGGTCGTGACCTGAAACATCTGCCATGATAAAACCCAATCTTCCGTGCAGGTTAAACCTGTGGCAGAGAACCAAATCGCCACCAATTTTGCGGAAAGTTTTTTGCCAAACAGCAATTTGTCCATGAGTAAGCTCTTTGGTTTCTGAAAGATTACTTACGTTTTTAATGGATTTTAATTCTTCTAAATCTTTAATGAAGGCTTGATTTTGCTCTGTTTCTAAAATTTTATGAGAGTGGTAACCGATCCGATTTTTTAACTGTTCCTGGGAGAAAGGAAAGGAAATAGCATTGGGTAAGTTAGCAGAATACTTACTTTTTGTGCCTTGACTCAAGAGCAAGCATAATTCTTGGGTTGGATAGTGTGTTTTTAAGAAAAAACAAAAATCTAATTGGTCAGCGCAATCAAAAAAGACCAGATCAATGTTTTTTTCTTGGATTTTAGATAACAACTCTTCTGGCGTTTCAAAGTTGCGGCATTCCAGATTTAAAAGCGAGAGATAGTGGTTTAAAACATGCTTAAACTTTAAATTTTTGGTATAAATAGCAACCTTTTGCACCCTCCACCAACGTTCCTTTTTCGGAGTAGGTTTTAAGTCAATTTTCCTTTTAGAAATCATCTGGGTGCAGACCTGAATCAGTTGCCTAGGCTCTAAAGGCTTAGGCATATAATCACTGCAACCAGCCTCTAGGCATTTGTCTCGGTCACCCCTCATAGCCAAAGCTGTCAGGGCTAAGATCGGTGCTGCAGGCAGCCCCTTTTCCAGTTCTAAGCGGCGAATGGCCATGGTGGCTTCAAAACCATCCATGACGGGCATATTCATATCCATCAAAATAAGGTCAAAGGGTCCATCTGATTCCCATTTTTCTACAGCATCTTCTCCATGGACAGCCTCAGTGATACTGGGCCCATGCTTTTTAAAGATCTGTTGCACCAAAATTCGATTGTGGATCAAGTCTTCTACTAGTAGAATGCGAGCGCTCGCTAAGGCATTCTCCTGCGTAACCTTTTCCCCTTCAAAAAATTCGGTAGAAGTCAATAAGTCGATTTCTTTAACTAAATTATCAATGAGGAAGGCATAATGTTGGGCTTGCTTCGTTTTGTAGTCTTCAGAAATATCCAGTAATTCATTGTGGTAAAGGGTATTGCTAAGCCAATAGTTGAGTTTTTCTGTTCCTAAGCTTTGGGTATTGGTTCTCAGTTCAGTGGCCATCTCAGGCGTGAGCTGCTCCATTTGGGCTCGGATCGGCTGCAAGGTATCCATTAAAACCCCGAGTAACTCTTGGTAGAGACCTTTATCCTGTTCCACAAAAGCTAAACCTGTATTCAAATTTAAATGTTGCAGGTTTTCGACTTCTTTACTCCCAGAGTTTGGGCTTTGATTTAGAATGTGATGAGTTCTGGCTATTGAGCCAATTTTGCTTAAAAGCTCGGGGAAATTTCCTGCAAGCGCCACTTGGTCAGCGCCGTGGCTAAAAAAGGCATTATGATTTGTTTCATGGGTGATACAGCAAAGAAACACATAGGGCTTGTATTGCCTTAAGACCTGAATGAACCGTAAATCAGCCTCTGTAGCATTGCTAATTACAATAATTGAAATATGGGGGGTGGTTTCCCAAGCAAGGGTGGCTTTTGAATATTGGTTTAGGTGCAGGCATTCAAAACCTTCTGCATCAAGTTGGGCTTTTAGGTCTCCTCCTGTTTTTTGATCTTCTTCTAATAACAGAATTCTCATAGGGTACTTATAGCTTTAAAACAGCTACAACTCGACTTAAAAGGTCTTCATGGGTAAATGGCTTGGTCAAATAATGGCGAATTCCTGAGCGGATAGCCTTGAGCATAGACTCTTTTCTATCTTCTGCTGTGAGCATAATCACAGGGATTTCTTTGTATTTTTCGTGCTCCTTGAACTCTAAAAAGAGGTCATAACCTTCTTTCTCGGGCATATGCCAATCAAGGATGATTAAGTCGACTGTATTTTTACCTAAAATTTTGTACGCCTCAGTTGCACCATCAGCTTCGAAAATTTTAAAATCAAAAATTTCTAAAGCCTGGTGCACGATTTTTCGTAAGGTCGTGCTGTCATCAATTATAAGTATCGTTTTATTTTCGTGGCTCATTTATTCCTTTAGGGTAAAGTAAATTCCATTGCCACAATTTTGGCTTTCAAAATTTGTATGAAGGCCAAAAAGTGATTCTGTTGCGCCTAAGAGCAACATCCCATCTGGAGTTAAAGACTGTGAGATTTTTAAAAAAAGTTCTTCCTTAAATTCTCTAGAGAAATAAATGGCCACATTTCTACAGAAAATGAGGTCAAATAACCCTAAGGGTTTAAAGGAGTTCATTAGATTGAAGTGTTGAAACGTAACATGTTGTTTGATTTCTTCTTTCAATTTAAAGCTGTTGTTTTCTTTCGTAAAGTATTTATCTCGTCTTACCTCATCCATACCACGACTAATGGTAAAAGGGTCGTAGCGAGCATTTTCAGCCAAATAAAGTGCTGCTTTTGAGATATCACTACCTATGATTTCAATATTGCTGATTAGGTGATCAAGGCCAATTTTTGCTAAAAACTCTTTGATGGTAATGATAAAAGAATAGGCCTCTTGCCCTGTAGAGGATGCAGATGACCAAATTCGAACCTTTTTTCCAGCCTTTAATTTTTCCAAAAATAGAGGCAAAACCGCCGTTTCAATGGTATGCCAGCAGGAGTCATCACGAAACCAGAGGGTTTCGTTGGTAGTCATCAGGTCTACAACCCGATTTAACAGCTCATCATCAGAAACCATCGCTTGGTGTAGCTCGCCAAAGGTATTGGCTCCAATTTCCGTTGCTACTTCGGTCAGTCGAGTTTCAACAAGGTAATCTTGGTCAGGTTTGAGGTCGATACCACAAATCGCCACCAAAAGATCACGAATTTTGAAAAACTCTTTCTCTGTTAAGGGTTGTAGGGCCATATTTTTGGATTAGTGCTTTTGTGTTAACTCAAGAATTCGAGGGCCAATTTTTTCGAGCGGCGACATCTC
>JASJGK010000118.1:0-14732 GCA_033791585.1 SAR324 cluster bacterium
GTAACAAATATTTAAGGGATCTAGAAAATACCAAACAAATATGTTTTATTGTCAGCGCAACTTGGAGGGAGTAAACTAGCATCAAAATTAATTTTCTAATGAGGGACCAAATGAAACTAGTCACAAATTTAACTATTGCCACAAAACTGTATCTTGCCTTTATAAGTATTATGATTTGTTTTGTCGCAACCAGTTTTACAGGATGGTCCTCTCTAAACCAATTGCAGGCAATTTTGCATGACACCCAAACAAAAAATATCCCTGCCTTAGATGCTTTGATTCAGGCTGACCGAGACTTATACCAGCTGATGACCGCCGAGAGAAGTTTATTTTTAGTTCAAAAAGATTCCAAGGCCTTTGAGAAGTTTCTAAAATCCCATGAAGAAAATGCGGCCCAAGCTGAGCGAAGAAGCAAAAAGTTTATCGAGTTAGCTTTAAACAACTCTCCTGAAGAGTTAAAAAAGTTTTCCACCCTCTATAGTGAATGGAGCTTCGGTTCAAAAATGATTTTAACCTTATTAAAGCAAGGGACTGAGGAATCGACAAAAAAGGCATTCGACCTTTCAATGGGCGAGGTAAATAAAAATTTTGGCACTATGCGAGACTTTTTAGACAAATACCAAGAAAGCCTTGAGAAGTTAAACCAACAAAATACACTTGCATCCGACCAAGCCAAAGCCGTATCACTGAATAAAACCATGATTTCACTTTTAATAGGTTTAATGTTAGGTGCGATTTCCGCATTTGTGATTAAGTTCCAAGTTGCAAAACCTTTAGGGGGCGAACCAAGGGCAATGGCTAAACTTGCTGATGAAATTGCCCATGGGAATTTAGTATTTGTAAATAAAGAAGGTGCCAGTGGACTCTGTGATAGCATGCAAATTATGGCTAAAAAGCTCCATGGTATCATGACCGAACTTTCTGAAAACTCTAATCATTTAGCTAATTCCTCGGAAGACCTCTCAAATTTTTCTACTAATATGAGCAGTTCTGCTGAAGAGGTTAGTTCGCAAGCGGAGTTAATCGCAAGGGCAACCTCTGAAATAGGGAAAACGATTGACCAGGTAGCAGCGACCATCACCCAAGTTGCACACAACATTAAAACAGTCGCTAACGCCTCAAATAGTATGACCTCTCAAATCAGTTCTGTCTCAGGTGCGGCCACGCAAATGTCTTCTAACTTAGAGTCGATTCAAGACTCAATTGAAGGTGTTACCAAATCAAGTCAAGGGGTTGCCTCTCAGGCAGCAGATGCATTCTGTGTTGCAGGAGAAGCAGAAAGCCTTTCCAATTCCGTGACCTTTGCAATGAAAACATTAAGCCAATCAGCCACGGAAATTGGTGCTGTAACGGGGATGATTAAACAAATTGCGGAACAAACCAATTTGCTGGCCTTAAATGCCAATATCGAGGCCGCAAGCGCTGGCGATGCAGGCAAGGGCTTTGCCGTTGTGGCCAATGAAATTAAAGAATTAGCAAAACAAAGTGGCAGTGCTGCTGAAAATATTTCGTCTAAAATCATTGGGATCCAAGCAGATACAACAACAGCAGTGGGATCTATAGAAGAGGTGACTGCAATCATTGGTAAAATGAGTGAATCTTCCAAAGAAATTGATGAAATAACCCAAAAACAGGCTAGCTCTTCAGAGGAAATTTTTAGAAATGTAAGGGAATCTGTTTTGGCAGTTAATGAGGTTGCAAATTTGGTTTTAGAAATGTCAGATGCCTCTTCACAAGTAACAGGAAACATAACCGAGCTTGAAGGCGCTATTTCAGAGGTTACCTCAAATGCAGAAGAATTAAAAATGGCTTCCAATGAGGTTTTTCACAATATAAGTGAAATTGCCTCAGCAACCCGTGAATCGGCCAAGGGCAGCTCATTCGTCAGCGAAAAAGCGCAAGAATTCACAGGTTTTTCTAAGTCGCTTAATGAACTCACAAATCAATTTAAGTTACAATAGAACACGACTCTAGCTGACTCAAAAGTAGGTTGGAAGGTACGGTTAAAGATAAAGATGTAGGCCAAATCCAGAAAAACAGGTCTTGGTTGAAACTGGATTTGTTAAAAAAGGGGGTATTAGATATAAAACTAGCGCCGAGGTTTGCAGCCTCTACAGTGGCTATTTCATCTACAAGAGAACACTCATAAAAACGACTGGATTAGGTGACCTAAAGACTAGGCCACCTAATGATAATAATGAATCCCCTAGCTAGCTAAGGTAAAACGACTAACAACTTCATTTAGAGCAGCAGCCACCTTTGCAAGGTCACCTGCCTTTTGGTTGACCTGGGCACTACCTTGGGCCGTTTGATTGCTCACAGAGGCGATTTGGCCTATGTTATTGGATACTTCAGCAGAACCAGTCGACAATTGTAAGGCACTTGAAGCAACACTGGAAGATGTTAAGGACATTTCACTAATGAGGTTTGCCACTTCTTCAACAGCACCACCAGCCTCTTTAGTATTCACTAATACCTGCTCTGAGGCGGAAATTTGCTGTTGGGTCATATCGTTGATTTCACCTGAGTATTGGCTAATTTTAACAATAACCTCTACCACTTGATTGATATTCTCAATAGATTCAGAAGTTTGCCCCTGCACCCCATTAATTTTCATAGCGATTTGTTCCGCTGCTTGTGCACTCTGTTTTGCTAATTCTTTAATTTCATTGGCCACAACGGCAAAGCCCTTGCCTGCATCGCCTGCGCTAGCAGCTTCAATATTTGCATTCAAAGCTAATAGATTTGTTTGTTCTGCAATCTGCTTGATCAAACCTGTTACAGTTCCAATTTCATCAGCGGACGTCCCGAGGATGTTCATAGAGGCTGTAGTTCGATCTGATATATCTTTTGCCTGGTTAGAAATTTCCATGGCATTACTGGCTTTTTCTGCAACCTGATTAACACGGTCTGAAACCTGAGTCATCGTATCTAAAACACCACTCATGTTGCTAGACATTTCAGTAGCTGTTGCTGAAACAGTGGCAATATTTTGACTCATTTCCTCAGCAGATGAAGCAACAGTGCCAACATTCTGGCTAATTTCTTCAGAAGAGGCTGCGATCGTGCTAGCCTGAGAGCTCATTTCTGTGATGGCACTCGTCATTTGGGAAGAGATGCCTGAAAGCTCAGCAGAAGAATCAGTTAGCAGAATTGCATTATTTTTAATTTCTTTGATCACTTCACCCAATTTTCCCTGGGTTGTCTGCAACGCCTGGCCTAATTGGTCACGATCCGAAGCCAGTTCAATTTTACCAGAAAAATCACCCTGAGCAAAATGATCTGCAATTTCAACTTTAGTTTTCAGGTTAATGGCCATTTTGATCATGGCTAAATTCAAGCCTGAAGCATGGTCAATGGCGCTAGTATCCACATTAAGGTCGCCTTCAGCAATTTGATTGGCTAATTCTTCCATATCCCCTGGTTCACCGCCTAAAGGCTTAGTGATGGAACGGATTAAAAACATCCCCATTACAAAAGCAAAAACAACAGCCGCGACAAGTAACAGTTCAGTGTGAAGAGAAATATCCTCACTTGTTTTATGGGCTTTCCCTAAAAATTTCTTTGCCATATTGGCTGCAAAATCACCCAATTTCTTTATGCTACCGTTGATCAGTTGAACATGCTTAGCACCCTTTTCTTTGGTGATTTCACCAGCCTTCTCTCGTTCTCCAACAGCCATCAAAGCAATTACTTCATCGCGAATTGGCTTCCAATCTTTAAAGCTGTTGTAACCTGCATCAACCATTGCCTTGTCACCTAAAAAACGGTCATAAACAATGTCAAAATTTTTGTATACATCCTTTTCATACTCATCAACTTTGGCGACAGCAATATTGATTTGGTCTTTATTTTTTGCCAAAGCAACATCTTTCATGCTTCTATGCATGCCTAAGATATCCTTTTCAATGGTAATTACAGAGTTGCTAACAGTAAAAGGATGACGGTACATCTTCGTCGTTAATCCAGATAAAATACTCAAATTCATTAGACTGTAAAAACCTGTTCCTAAAAGAATCAAGATCAAACTTCCAAAGGCCAAAACGAGTTTCATACTTACTTTCATATTTATTCCTTACATTAAAATGCTGTTTTTAAACGTTGAAAAGGTACAATTTTTCTTTTACAATTTTACTGTATCCCCACTTATTAGACAAGGATTTTTATTTTTGGGAAGTTTAGAAAAGCGACTATAAGGAACTTCGTTCTTCTTCTGAGTCGGCAAGTTCCAAAGCTATAGATTTAAACTCTCCTTCCAATTTTAGAAAGATATCCACAAGCTGGGGATCAAAATGGGTCCCTTTTCCTTCTTCTATTATTGCTGCCGCTTTTTTGTGCGAAAATGGCGCTTTATACATCCTGCGGCTTACAAGTGCATCATATACATCTGCAATAGCCATTAAACGCCCTGAGAGGGGTATTTGCTCCCCTTTTATTTTCTCTGGGTAACCAGTTCCATCCCATTTTTCGTGATGGGTGTAGATCAAAGCCCTGGCCTCTTTTAAAAATCTGGAGTCTGGAACCCTGTCCATAGAAGACTCAATTGCGTCTCGGCCAAACTGGGGGTGCAATTTCATCTGTTCAAATTCTTCTGCTGTCAGTTTTCCAGGTTTTAATAAAATATGATCCCTGACCCCTACTTTACCAATGTCATGAAGAGGCGCAACCTTAAATAGTAGTTCAATGGTTTCATCGGTAAGGTATTCCCCATGTTCTGGTAACTTTGCAGCATGCTGGGCTAATAATTTAACATAATTTTGAGTCCTTTTAACGTGCCCCCCCGTTTCTGGGTCTCGGTATTCCGCCAAATTTGCTAAAAGGTTGATCGTGGCATCTTGTAAGCTTTGAATATCACGGGTTTTTTCCGCTACCTTTTCAGAAAGAGCAAAGTTATGTTGTTTTAAAATTTCCTGGGCTTTTTTAACTTCCAGTTGGGTTTTGATCCTGGCTCTAATTTCACTAGGCTCTAGAGGCTTTGTCACGTAATCCACAGCGCCCATTTCAAATCCTTTTAATTTTTGAGAGGGGTCATCGGCACCTGTTAAAAATATGATAGGAATATCTTTATAATCGGCCTTGGACTTTAATATTTCACACAACTCAAAGCCGCTCATCCCGGGCATGATAACATCCAAAAGAATTAAGTCGGGTTTTTCGGCTTTGATTAACTCCAGTCCATCTTCAGCGTTGGTAGCAATTTGAAAATCATAAAAATCACCTAAGGATTCCACCAGAATCTCTAGATTAATTGGGCTATCATCAATGGCCAATAGTTTATATTCCCGCAACTCAGCTATCACAGCTTCTCCATTTTTTCTTTTATCTGCATTATTATATCCACAGCTTTTTTATAGTCAAACATTTGGACAGCCTGTTTTAAGTCAGCTAACCCACGCCCTTCCAGTTTATTTAATTCTTGTTCAAGGCGAGACAGTGCAGCTTGGATGGGCTTGGGCTTTTTTAGGCTCAGTTGGGCCTTCATCTGATCTAATAAAGAGGATAACTCTTTTACATTCAACGGTCCAAGTGTTTCTTCCTGCCCTTGCGTTTGAGAATTTTTTTCTATGTAGCCCTTCACTTCAGTAATTAAAACGTTAAAGCCCTTATTAAATTCACTTAAGAGATCACCTAATTGACCTAGCTTTTTATCTTGGGCTAGACTTTCTAGTTTTTTGGCAAATCTTTGGATCTCGCTTGCGCCTATATTGGCACTAACACCCTTGATGGTGTGAACCAATTCTAGAAACTGATCCAAATGCTTTTCTTTTAAAAAACCCTCTAGCCGTTTGGGGGCATTGGTAAAATCATCTATAAAAATCTTGAGGATCTTTTGGTAAATTGCCTCTTTACCGCTGGCCCTTTTTAGACCTGTGGCAAAGTCTAAAATTCCTTGGAATGGCTTTTCTTTCTCAACTTCTAAATTTGCTTCTTCCTTTTGCCCTTGAGTCTGAAGGTCAATGCCCTTAATATATTTTTCCAAAAGGGAAAATAAATGGTCTTCATCGATGGGTTTGACCGTATGATCATTCATCCCCGCTGCTAGGCAGCGGTCTCGATCTTCATTTCTGGCATTGGCAGTCATAGCAATGATAGGCAAACTTGCCCAATCTGGATTTTTACGAATTTCTTTGGTCGCAGTGTAGCCATCCATCTTTGGCATTTGGATATCCATCAACAGAGCGTCAAATTGTTCTTTTTCTAGGGCTGCAATGGCTTCTAATCCGTTACCAGCGCATGTAACCCGTATCCCCGCTTGTGTGAGTAACTCACTTGCCACCAATTGGTTGATTTGGTTATCTTCAACCAGCAGGATCTTCGCCCCTGCAACCTTACTTTCTAAATCTTTTGTAGTTTTAGATTTAACAATTTTTATCTCTCCTGTCCCACCGAGCATCACCTCAGAAATCATGTCTAAGAGCGTTGTCTTGATTACTGGTTTTTCAATGATACCATTGATTTTGCTGTTTTCATTTACTTCAAAATCAAATCGAGAGTGGCCTACTAATAAAATGAACTTGGGCAGTTTTTTAAGGTTTCTGTTTGATGTGATGGCATTGAGCAGAGCCTCACTAGATTCCATTGAATGTTTAAAATCAGCCAAGACCAAGTCAACATCCTTTGTTTCAATCAATAGATTCAAGGCTTCATCAGGCCTTGCGGCGGTTAAGACCTCAAACCCAAAGGATTCACACTTTTTTTGTAACATTTGGCGGCCTTGGGCAAAATCATCGACAACCAGAATTTTTAAATCGCCAAGTTTTTTCAGGGATTCATGGGGTTTGATCTCGACCTTGTTTAGATCAAAATCTGTTTCAAAATGAAAGGTGCTACCTAAGTCTTCTTGGGATTCAAAGGTGATATCTCCCCCCATTAAGTTTGCCATTTTCCGGCTTATGGCAAGGCCCAAACCTGTACCGCCAAATTTTCTAGTGGTACTTGCGTCAGCTTGGTCAAATGCGGTAAATAGCGTTCCTGCCTGCTCAGGTGTAATCCCAATGCCTGTATCTTTAACTTCGAATTTGAGTCTGGTTTGTAAGTCTGTAGTATTTTCGCAAGTAACACTGAGCACCACCATACCCTCAGAGGTGAACTTAATAGCATTACTAATTAAGTTATTTAAAATTTGGGTTAACCTTAGCGTATCACCGAGTAACAGTAAGGGGACGGATTCAGAAATAAAACAGTGGAATTCTAAGCCCTTGGAAAAGGCTCGGTCTTTAAATATATTGGACATTCCATAGACCAATTCTTCTAAGTTAAGGGGCAAATGCTCCAATTCGATCTTTCCTGCTTCCACTTTGGAAAAATCTAAAATATCATTTACAACACCCAATAAAAGATCGCTAGAATAGGCGATGCTTTTAATATAATTATGCTGTTTTGAGGTCAACTCTGTCCGCAAGGTTAATTTTGTTAAGCCTTGTATTCCGTTAAGTGGGGTGCGAATTTCATGACTCATGTTGGCTAAAAATTGACTTTTCGCCTCGTTGGCAAGCTCGGCTTCATGGGTCGCTTTTATAAGAGCATTTTCTGTTTTTAATCGCTCTTGGTACTCAAACCTTGTGGAAAGTATCTCCCCCACCGTGCGGGCAAAATTTTGGTCAAAAGGATTCCAGCTCCTTATCTGGCCTTCATGCTCTAGGCATAAAATCCCGACAACGGTCCCACCAAAATAAATTGGAATGTCCATCAGTGAATACAAATTGTTGGGAAGTAGCCAAGAATCAAGCAGTTCTCTGGTCCGAGGATCATTCCTAGCGTCAGGTACATTAAAGAGATTGTTGGTTATGCAGGCTTCAAAATAAGCTGGAATTTCTTTTTGGTTAAAACTAAACCCCTCTAAATTTTTCTCTCCTTTGCTATCATAGGCCTCTAAACAGGTGAGGTTTGTCTGACTAGAATCAAAGATCCAAATGGTGGCATAGCGACAATTTAGAGCCTCAGCTGTAGTTTTTAAGATCTCAGAAAAGGGTAAGTCCATATTAGACATACCTTGTAGGCCCTCAGAATAAGCCAACTGAGCTTTCTGGGCTTCAATTCTGGTGGTAATGTCTTGGAAGGTTGTATAAACCTCATAGGGGTTAGATTCGCCCTCAAAAAAACGAGGCATCGAGTTCACATTAATCCAAGTGTATCCCTCATTTTCGGGATTAAAAATCCCCATAATCACATTTTTTACGGCCTCACCTGTGGCCAAAGCAACCATAGCTGGGTGCTCTGCACCTGGGAAATCAGACCCGTCTTCATGAACCGAGTGCCACCTAGGATCGGTGGAGCGCCTACCTTGCATTTGGTCTAAGGTAAGACCTAACATCACTTCAGCGGCAGGATTTGCACTGATTATTGCCCCTCCTCTATCTTGGTACACCGCACCTTGGTCCATGGTTTCAAATAAATTACGGTGTTTTTCTTCACTACTCACCAAAGACTTTAAGGCATCTTCTCTGGCGGTAACATCGACACAAACAGAAGAAGTCCGTAAAAAATTACCTGCCTCATCTAGTTCAACCTTCGCCGCCAAATCAACTTGGATCTCACTTCCATCTTTTTTAAGAAATCCAATCTTAAAACTATAGTTTTGTAGTTTGTTTAATGACTGATTTCGAATGTCTAAGTTGCCCTTATATGTCACAGGAATAAAGCTTGTGATATCCTTCCCAATGACCTCTGTGGCATCATAACCAAGGCTTTCAAGCCAATAGTCATTAACATTGACTATGGTTCCTTCTTTGGATAATGAGTGCATCATCACAGGGGTATTGTTGTAAAGAGAGCGAAACTGTTCTTCCTTTTTCTCTAGTTCACTATAGCTTTTTTGCAGTTGGTCATTAAGATCGGTAATGGCTTCTTGGGCAAACTTTTGGTCTGTAATATCTATTTGTAGAGCCACAATATTAGAAATTTCACCAAGATCATTTTTTATGGAATTCAACGAAAGGGCAGACCAAAAGACTTCCCCATTTTTCTTTTTATTCTCCATTTCTCCACGCCATTCGACACCATTAGCAACGGCATCAAATAACTCAAGATATTCATCAGATTTTAGATTTTCTAAGCTCAAGAAATCAGCCTTTTTCCCCTTTAGTTCGCTGAGTTCCCAACCAGTAACACTCAGGTGTTTTTCATTGCAAAACTCCACAATGCCATTTTTATCAGTGATCATGATCATTGCGGGGCTGGATTGGACCGCGTAAGATAGCAACTCTAGCTCTGCTTCTCTTGTTTTTCGCAAACTTATATCTGCAAAAGTAACCACTGCCCCCACTAAAACCCCACCAGTAAAAATGGGAGTACTGGTATACTCTACGGGGATAGCCCTGCCGTCTTTGTGCCAAAAAACTTCACTAGTAACGTGGGCGACCATACCACTTTTAAAAGCCGCATAGACATGGCATTTGTCTGCTGGGTAGTGGTCCAAATTTTGGTAACTGTGATGGATAATATTATGGATCAGTTTTCCTGTAAGTTCCCATTCTTCAAAGCCTAACATCTTACACATGGCCGAATTTACAAAGGTACAAAGCCCGTTGGTATCAAGGCCATAAATGCCTTCGCCAACAGAACTCAAAACCATTTGATTCTGCAAGTAAGCAGCATTTAAGTTTTCTTTATCCTTAGAGGTAAAAATAACAAAAAGAACCAAGAGACTGATGGAAAGAATGGAGGAAAAAATTAAGGTGATTCGGATGTTTTTTAAGGTTTGGAAAGATTCATCAAAATCACTTTCTGTGGCAATACCAAAACCCAGATCCTTATCCCAGATCCAAGCACCTATAACCATTACCCCTCGGTAATCCCTATAGCCTTTAACATCTACCCCTGAATTGCCTGCCGTGGCGGAAATAGCCATTTTGGTCAGTGGGAGGCTCTCCCTTGGGGTTTTGGGAACTTCCCCAAGGAGTAAATTGACACCAGGGTCATGAAGTACCAAATGACCATCTGAATGCACAGGGCTGGGTATCAAGCCCAATTTAAAAAGATCTGGATTAAATTTGCTTTCACTTAGCAAAAGTCCTTTTTTATCAAAGGCATAACTTTCTCCTGATTCACCCAACCTGCTTCTTACAAAAATAGGAGAAAAATTTTCATCAGGTTCTATACGCAAAGCAAAGGCCGCAATGATCACTCCCATTTGATTTTTAATGGGGGTGACTATGAACATAGTTGGTAATTCATCAACCGTTTTACCTGAGCGATCTATCAGGGGAACATCCGATTTTTGGGGAAGGCTCACCTTGGTTTTCCCGTTAAAAACTTGGGCCAAAATTTCGGGTTGACTGACCAATAGATTAACTAAGCCTAAATTTTCATCCTTAGAGGAGGCAATATTAATAAAATTTTTGTTAATAACAAAGTAGCCACGGTAACTATCAGATTTCAAGAGGGAGCTAAAAAACTCTCGTAAACTAGCTTGCCCTTTGGCAACAGACAACATTTCAGCCTTTGCAGGGGAAGCTAACAGCTTTTCTACTTGCTCCCTAACAAGTTTACTATTTGCCCAAAATTTAGCCGAATCCTTCTGCTCTTTTAAGAGCCGCCGCAAACTTGTGTTGGCCATTTCTAAGACGGTTATTAAGGTCTCTTTAGTATCCTTTTCCACATCCTTCTCAATGCGTTTATAAACCCCAATGGAAGAAATTAAAATTATTGCTATCAGTATAGAAACAAAAGCCAATAGGCTGCTATTAGAAAGAAATTTATCTTTCTTTTTCCAGGAATTATGCTCTCTTTGCTGGTCTCTGGTCTTTTGTTGGCGAGCAAAATAGCTTAGCCCCAGGCCAACGGCCCAAATTGCCGCTATTGCGTAGGCACGGTTTACCAAAACAATCCATTGGACTGTACCGCTAGGCGAAAGAAAATAGCCTAAGATGGTTAAGAGGGTCGCAATAAAAGCAAAGAATAAAGGGGTAGAGCGTGGGGAGAACCAAAGACCCATGACCACAAAAGGTATGTAGGGCAAGCCACCTGCAACACCGAGCGGCATTAAAAGGTCAATTACAAAGAATAAAATTGCTGAAAAAGTGGTTATTGCAACAAAATTCCAATTGGTTTTTTTGGGGCTCATAGGGGGCGACTGAATTTTTATAAAGGTCGGCTGAGAGAATTTATGTTTCTATGCATCATTGGTCTTCCGTTAACCAAATCAGCATTAACCTTAAAGTACCCCAATAGCATCCCAATGTACATATGATAAATGATATAAACCCTTTAAAAATGGTCTTATGATTAAAGTACCCTGCTCACTTGGCCCATGATTAACACCAAACCCAAGCCACCTAACCCCATTTTATATGACATTATCTAGTCTCAGTTTGCTTGTAGAAGATCTTATATTCTGTTAGCCTTTATCACAAACTGAAGTTGTGAATCTTAAATTTTCTAATACTAATAATTTTTCTAAATCTTCTGCTAAATTTTAAGCAATAATGAAACAGGCACCTCTTAGTCTAAAAATTTTATTTGTTTTGTTCGGCTTATTTAGTCAGCTCTTGGCTTTTACGGTTCTTCAGGCTGAAGATTTAACTAAAGGCCCAATTACAACTCAAATTTCACGAGAAAAGCCCATATCCTCCGCCAGTGAATTGGATTACCCTCCCTTTTCTATTGTTACTGAAAAAGGCGAAGCCGATGGTTTTTCTGTGGAGTTGCTTCGCGCTAGCCTAAAGGCTATGAAAAAAGAGGTTACTTTTAAGGTTGGCCTGTGGAGTGATATCAAACAAGAATTGGCTGATGGACAAATCCAAGTTTTACCTTTGGTCGGTAGAACGCCAGAGCGTGAAACTATTTATGATTTTAGTATCTCTTACCTGTCAATGCACGGGGCCATATTTGTAAGGGATAATAATAAAAAAATCAAAGGAGTGGCTGACCTTAAAAATAAAGAAGTTTTAGTTATGGAGGGCGATAATGCTTATGAGTACCTGTCTTCTCAAAAGATTTCAAATCACATCAAAGTGGTGCCCTCTTTCAAAATTGCCTTAGAACTTTTGTCTTCTGGTAAACATGATGCTGTGGTGGTACAAAAATTAATGGGTTTACAGTTAATCAAAACCCTGCACATTACCAATTTAAAAACAGTTGGCCCGCCCATTGAAGACTTTGAACAATCCTTTTGTTTTGCCGTTCCTGAGGGAAATAAACAACTCTTAGCTACTCTAAATGAAGGTCTGGCCATAGTAATTGCTAATGGAACCCATGAAAAACTAAGGCAAAAATGGTTTGGCCCGCTCATGGAAAAAGATTCCCCCTTGAAACTGGTGTTGCAGGCCGCTGGAATAATAATCATCTCCTTTCTATTTTCAGGTCTTATCGCTTATGCGTGGCAGAGCTCCCTACGCAGGCAAGTGGCGGAAAAAACGAAAGAAATCAAAGCTGTAACAAAAATCCAACAGACCTTTTTTGACCTTGCAGAAGATGCGATCTTCCTGATTGACGTAAACTCAAAAACCTTGCTTGATGCAAACGCCAGTGCTGTTAAAAAACTAGGCTATACAAAAGAAGAGCTAATCGGGATAGCTGTAGCAGAAATCAACGGTGAGCTAAATAAAGAAGATGTTGCAGCAAGATTAAAGCTGCAATCCGAAACAGGTTCTACTACCTTTGAGACTTTACACAAAACTAAATCTGGGAAATTGATCCCTGTAGAGATTGCCAGCAGCAACTTTGACTTGGATGGGAATAAGGTTTTATTAAGTTTTGCACGGGACATAACCATTCGTAAAAAAGTGGAAACTGAACTCAAAAAAGCCAAAATAGATGCCGAAACGGCCAATTTTGCAAAATCCATTTTCTTAGCTAACATGAGCCATGAGATCCGCACCCCACTCAATGCAGTGATTGGCTTCACACAAATTCTAATGGACGAAGCCACCAAAGAACAAGACAAAGAATTTTTGTCTATTATTTTTGATGGTGGTCAGACCCTTCTCAAATTGATTAACGATGTTTTAGAGTTTTCTAAAATTGAATCAGGAAAGGTTGATATCATCCCCTTTCCCCTAAAAATTAATGATCTTTTTATCAATGTTAGAAACATCTTTGAAAATGAGCTTAAAGCTCGAGATATCTCTTTAGAAATTATCCCTGCACCTGCCAATTGCCCTGCAGTAATGCTTGATTCTGGTGTCATGCAGCAAATTTTAAATAACTTAATTGGAAATGCTATCAAGTTCACTCACCAAGGGGGAGTCAAGCTGGAAGTGGCCTATAACCGTTCAAAAAATAATAGTAGCCTCGTTGACCTAGTGTTTAAAATCCATGATACAGGGATCGGCATTGCTGAAAAGCATCACGAATTAATTTTCAAGGCTTTTGAGCAAGTGAAGGGCCAAAATACTACCTATAGCGGTACTGGGTTAGGCTTGGCAATAAGTAAAAAGCTAGCCTCGGCCATGGGCGGGGAGATCACTTTTGAAAGCAACAAGCCTCAGGGGAGCATCTTTTCCTTATTCTTAAAAAATGTTCCCATTCCCACCCTTTTGCCGGATGTTTTAGCAAATAAGCAACAGGACCAGTATCAATTTCAGCCTGCTAAAATCCTTATTGCCGACGATATTGAGTCCAATAGAAAATTGCTCTACCAACTACTTTCTAAGTACCCATTTGAATTGTTAGAAGCTAAAAATGGCCTAGAAACTCTATCTATGGTTAATAGCTCTAAGCCTGATTTGATCCTTCTGGATTATCTGATGCCTGAAATGGATGGGGTGGAGGTAGCAACCTCTTTAAGGAGTTCAAAATCTTTTCGTGATATTCCCATTGTTTTGATCAGCGCTACTGTCTTAGAAGAAGAAATTGAGCGCTTTAAGGCTGTTTCAAATTCTTATCTGAGCAAGCCTGTTGACCAATCTTTATTGCTCCAAGAAATTTCCAAATACTTAAGTTAACCAAGCTATCATAGGCCAGTAACCCTTCGGGGAAGATGCAGTGCTTGGTTTTGCTACGCTGGCCAGCCCAGCCTTCTTATCCTAACCATTGCCACAAACACTAAGCATGAGACCCCTGAAACAGTGGGGAACAACAGGGTTATTATCGAATAATGCTCTAGGGCCAATGAGGCAATCAGGTTACGCAATGCCATAATCTCGTACATGCTTAGGTTTTCTTCTAAAGGGAAATTATAGGCTTTTCTAAAGGTTGGGCCAAAGCCCAAGGTATCGACAAAAGTGAGAAGGACCACCGCCCATAAGGCATTTGAGGTAAAATACCACAGGGGCAATGCCGACAAGGCCATGAGAAAAAGCCACCAATCTAGGCTGGTTATAGAGCTATCAGACCGTTTAAGAAATGCAACTAGGGCAACATATAAAGTGAGGATTCCTGAAAGCCCAATGGGCCACGAACCGACACCTCCCTGGTCGCCCAGTTGAGCGAAAAAGACCACCAAGGTTGTCAATCCCCAAATTACCCAAGAAAAATAATGTGGTTTTGTTTCGCCTTTGTGAATCGAGCGCAGGTAAGGGTAAAATGCGATAAATGTAAGGGCTATTGCGATGGCACTCAATAGCTCATTTATGGTCAACGGGAACATGGCAATCTTTTATTCCCCACTCTTAAAATGGAATTGGTAAAATATCAAATGGCCTTTATTTTACCCCGGCCTTTAAGGCCATAAAAGAGCCTTAAACTTCCCGGAAAAATTTAATTTTCAACTATTAAGAAAAATTACTCAATCTCGACGCGATTACGACCATTCTCTTTGGCCTTATACATTTGTTTATCGGCATCACTGA
>JASJGK010000119.1:0-14296 GCA_033791585.1 SAR324 cluster bacterium
AACCCCTTTTATGATAATCTATTTCTTTTAATCTATTTCGAGGAATAAAATGAGTGAGCAAATAAAAGAAGGGGATGTAGTGCAGTTAAAGTCTGGTGGGCCAAAGATGACTGTTGGCGAAGGGGGATACGAAAACAATGGTTTTCGATGTCATTGGTTTGATGGTAGCAACCCAATGGACGGCATTTATGCAGCGTCTTCACTGGAAAAATATGACAAACCTAGAGGTATATAAACGAGCTTTTGGGAATTTCCGAATTACGGCTGCTTGGAAGGTGACTTTGTGAAAAAATATCGTTCAAAGTTCCTACCTTTAAACAAAAAAAAGGGGACAGAGTCCCCTTTCTTTAACTTACTAACGTCTTTAATAAAATCTAGTCACCATGGAAACTAAGCTAAAAATAGCTGTAGCCATAGAAACTATTTCTTGTTTCAGGCACCTGCAATTTGTCTAGCCTTTGCTTGCAGCCCAAATTTACTTACCGTAGGCTCAGTTACCCTAGGTTAGAATTAACAAAATCCCAGTTGATTAGCTTGCCAGCAAAGTCAGCAATATAATCAGGTCTGCGGTTTTGGAAATCTAGATAATAAGCGTGTTCCCAAACATCAATAGTCAGTAAAGCTGTTTGCCCGTGAGCAAGTGGAGTGTCTGCATTGGTTGTTTTTGTGACCTTCAACTTACCACCATCTAAAACTAACCAAGTCCAACCGCTACCAAAATTAGTTGCAGCAGCTGTTTTAAATTCTTCGATAAACTTATCAAAACTACCAAAATCAGCGTCAATCTTTGCAGCAATCGCACCTGTTGCAGCACCGCCGCCACCAGCTTTCATACAGTTCCAATAAAAGGTATGGTTCCAAACTTGGGCAGCATTGTTAAATACCCCAGCTTTGCTCGCATCGCCTGCCACAGCAGTAATAATTTCTTCTAGGCCTTTATCAGCTAAGTCAGTA
This sequence comes from SAR324 cluster bacterium, assembly GCA_033791585.1. Classification (GTDB taxonomy): domain Bacteria; phylum SAR324; class SAR324; order XYD2-FULL-50-16; family XYD2-FULL-50-16; genus JASJGK01. The sequence continues at coordinate 955 of JASJGK010000119.1, forward strand.
CCCTCAATCATCTTATTCAGATTGGTTACATAGGCATTGTGATGTTTGCCATAATGAAAGTCTAAGGTGTTCGCAGTGATTACTGGTTCGAGGGCATCCTTTGCAAAAGGAAGTTCAGGTAATGTTATCGCCATTTTGTCTCCTAGGGGTAAAGTGAAATACTATAATCCTATTTTGGAGCCATTTGGGAAAAAGTGCAATAGGCTTTTTATATAAATACATATAAAAAGCCTAAAGTCTTGTAAAGACAGATTAAGATTTAAGAAAAAATCTTAGTAAGGGGATTCAGCAGCACCAAGCTCTTCACGCTTGATTGTTGCTAGTGCGTTCATCATCAAGGTAAAAACAAGCATACCTAATGCCAACACACCTAAAGAGATTTTAACCTCAATGATGTTAGGCCCATATTCAAAAATTTCCCCGATGGGGGTTGGAATAAAACCTGGGATCACAAAACCCATTCCCTTTTCAATCCAAACACCAACTACAGCGAGGCCACAGGCAAAGAGCAGGGTCTTTTCGTTGGTTCGGGTTTTTTCCCACATCATCAACACCGCCGCCGTGACATTAAAGGCAATCGCTGTCCAGATCCAAGGGACAAGTTTATTATAACCATCTAACCCAAGAAATAAATAGTGAGCGCTAGCAGTGTGAGCGCCTGCATTGTAAAATTCAGTAAAGAGTTCTGCCATCAACATCACCAAGTTGATCTGCATGGCGACAGCTACAATCACAGCCAACATATCAATCACCTTATGGCCAATCTTAAAGATATGCAGCTTATGCATGATAGTAAAGGCGATGATAATAAAAGCAGGGCCAGAGGTAAAAGCACTGGCTAAAAATCGTGGCGCACTTAAGGCCGAATGCCAGAAGGGCCGAGTTGTATTTGATACAAACAAAAAGGCAGTAATAGTGTGAATTGAGATAGCCCAAAACATACTTAATAAAGCAACGCCTAAGATCAATTTTTTGTTGGCTTTGGTCCCATGGTAGTCATGGTATAGGATATAAGCTGGCAGTAAAAGGTTCAAAAGTAAGTAAACAGTCAAAACAATCACATCCCAAGTTAGCAAACTTGAAGGCCAGTTAAACTTACCGATATAAGGCATCATGTGCCATACCCTTTCAGGGTGGCCCATATCAACCGTTACAAAGGTGATACACATCACACAGGCCGCAACGGCTAAACCTTCACCCAAGATAACCACACGTTTGGCTTCAGGGTTATGGAAGATGTAAGCTGGAATAACCAACATTACAGCTGCCGCAGCCACACCAACGAGGTAGGTAAAATTGGAAACATAAAGGCCCCAAGAAACCTGATCACTCATGCCCGTTACCACTAAACCTTTGGTAAATTGCTCGTAATAGGTAAAGGCACCCATGCTCATAAAAAAGGTTAGGAAAAAGATCCAGTACCAGAGCTTTTCACCACCCTTGATCGAGTTTCTTGCACAGAAACCAACAAAATCAGCTATTTTTTTTAATTCATTCATGGTTAGTCCGCGTAGTACCAGAATTTAGGTTGAGTGTTCAAATCTTCTTTCAAGCGAAATACAGCCTTATTTTCTAAGACATAGCGAATTTCACTCTTTGGGTCTAAAAGGTTACCAAATACCCTAGCGCCTGTTGGGCAAGCCTGTTGGCAAGCGGGCAACAATCCTTCTCTCGTTCGTTGCAAGCAGAAGGTACATTTTTCCATCACGCTTTTTTCTCTTGGGCGATTAGAAAGGTAATGGGTCTTAGTGTTAATTTGTTCTTTTGGTAAATTAGGTTCACGCCAGTTGAACTTTCTAGCCCAATAGGGGCAGGCATTAGCGCACATTCTACAACCAATACACCAGTTGTAATCTACTACAACAATCCCATCAGGCTCGCTCCAAGTTGCTCCCACGGGGCAAGCATCCACACAAGGGGGGTTTTCGCAGTGGTGGCACTGGATAGGCAGATACATTTTGCCTGGCTGGGGGGTCACTTGGTCATCAGGGTAGTAATGGTTGGCAGATTCCAAATTCATGGTGCCTTGGTCCATTTCTAAGACTCTAATGTACTCCATGTTTGGTTCTTTATCCTGATTGTTTTCAGCAGTACAGGCCTTAACACATTCACGGGTTCCCTTACATTTACTAATATTTAGGGCGTAACCAAAAAGCACATCTTCTTTAGGGGGTGCGTTGCCAACAGTGATATCCACATCATATTGTCTTTTATAACGCTTTTCTAAGCGTGCAATGGATTCAGCAACCTCTTCGGCAGTCATTTTTTTATAATGGTCTTGAAAAAGCTCACCCATTTCTTTGTCGTTGCTCACAGCCGCATGGGGGCTAGTGCTAGAGGCTAAGCCACCTGCAATAGCTGCAACACCAACACCAAGCGCCTTTACAGTACGTCTTTTCTTGGGGTCAGGGCTGGTAAAATTATCACTTTTAAAGATCATGATACTATTTTTTAATGTGTTTAAAATCAGAGGGCCAAAATGCTTGACCGTGCTCTACTTTTGGTTTCATAGGCTCAAGTCCAACCCTTACAGCTGGTGGGCTTTTAGGTAGGATAGGCTTAATTTTGGGTACGTGTGGATTGTGGCACTCAGTACAGTTGGTCAGCTTCTTAACACCGTTCCAAGTATTTTTTCTCTTACCGTGGGCACCAAAAAAGAAGTCCTTTTGTCTCTGCTGGTGGCACTGCCCACAAAGCAAATAGGGTTCATTAAAGCTAATAGTCTCGCCTTTAAAAGAGGTCAGGTTATCACGCTGGTTCAGATTGTGGCAGGTAGTGCACCAAAAGCGCCCTTTGCCGTGTACCAAACGTATCTCTTCATGCATAGCTGTCATTGGCCTTACTTTCGGATTCGGTGGAATCATGTCTGGCCCATGGCAGGATGTACAGGGATAAGAAATTAAATGGGGTGTACGATCGTCCACGATAAACGGTGGCACATCTTTCATCACAGCTTTTGGGTCTGGGTCTTGGGGGGCTGCTGTAAAGTTTTCTGGTTGGGATCTGATATCAGGAACTTTACTTAAATCAAAAGCGGATAAAGAGGCAGTTAAACTGGCTAATAAAAAAAATAAAAAAATTATCTGCTTCATTGTTCCTTTTTTTTTGTAAATTTATACTTGTAATATCAGTTAGAATCTTTCCAGTGTCAAGAAAAAGTAATCTTGACCAATCAAATCATCAAAGTCACCAATAGGCCTTTTTGCCCGTGTAATCTATTCTCAGCCTGTTTGAAAATAATCGAATATTCAGATTTTACCATGTCCTTTGTAATTTCGTAACCTGTGTGGATGGGCATATCGTGCATGATCTTAGCTTTAGAGTCCTTCATCAATTCTTTATTGATTTGGTAGGGGAGCATTAAATTTACTCGTTCTTCCTTCATGGCTTTTTTAGCGGGGTCGCTAAAAAACTCCATATCCACCCAAGTATCTGTATAAACAAAATCAGCCCCGTCCACGGCGGCCTTTACATCTAACGTTTCAGTAAGGAGGTTTTTTTCTAGCAAGCGATTTTTGTAGTCAACTTCCACCGAGCCTTCAGGCACGATGGGGCAAACTAAAGTTAAATTAACATCAAACACGGCACATAGCGCCATCAAGGAATTAACTACATTGTTATGGACACCAATATAGGTTAAGTTAGCGCCCTTAAGCTGGCCTCGGTCTTCCTTCATGGTCAGCATATCAGCCAAAGCCTGTGCTGGGTGAAATCTGTTGCAGCAACCATTGATCAAAGGAACAGAACAGCCGACTTTCATAGCCAAAAGGTCTTCATATTTCATCACCCTTGCCATTATCGCATGGGAGTTGGTCGAAAGGTAAGCTGTCTCATACTCCATTTCTGTAAGATCAAAATTGGTGGTCTTCCAATCTAAGAAAATAGCGTGACCACCAAGCTCAGTCATGGCAACCTCAAAAGAAACTCGGGTGCGAGTTGAGGTTTTTTGAAAAAGCATGATCAAGGTTTTATGGGCCAAGGCATTGCGATAGTTTTCAGGATTTTTTTTGATATCTTGGGCTGTCTGTAAAATGCCTTTGATTTCAAAGTCTGAAAATTCTTTCCAATTGAGTAGATGTTTTGTCGTCAATGGGCCTCCTAAAGCCTTTATTTTTATATCGTTACTATTTGTTTTGTTAAAGTTTGCCTTGGGAAAATATGACCCCTACCCCATACTTTGTCAAAGAGTGGTTGTAATCGGCCAAGGACTCTCCATAACCAGTAAAGTGGTGTATCAACCACCTGAGGCTAGATTTAGGGATATTACCCGTCAATTGGGTTTCGATCATCCCCTGTTGCTCTGTGAAGTTATATCTCTCTTTAATGTAGATCTGATAGTCTTCGTAGTTCCACTGAAAGTGGCCCTCTTGCACCCCATAATAGTCTTCAATATCTGGGTTTTCATCGCCTAAGGGGTCGCCGTCATAGGCTTTTGCTTGTTCCTTGTTCCTGCGCCAAAATCTGTGGTTAAACTGAAAATGGTCACCCTTGTGATAGCTTCCCACAAAAAGCCGATCCCAGGAGCGGCTTAAAGGTTCACGCCCACCATTGGATTGGTGCATATAACCAGCTTCAAAGGCCAAAGAAAAATCACTTTCAAAAAAGTAAGGGCTTTTAATAAAGGCCTGTGGGGCAAAATTGGTTTCCCTAAAAGGCCTAGAATCTTCGATATAAAAAAGCTGCCAAAAGGAGTTTTGTGTATAAGCCCCTATCACCTTCCAGCCATAAAGCTCGGTCAATTCCTTTTGAAAACTCAACTGAAATTGCGCCTCTTCACCTTGGCGGGTGTCCCCAAATCGGCTACTTTTGCCCCAAAGAAGAAAGTAGCTGGGCCGAAAGGGCTTCAGTTCCCCTTCCAGTGGCTCACCTAAGTCGTCCCAAGCTTTTACCGCTGTATCTGCTACAGACACCACCCCTTCACTTACTTGGAAGGGTGATTCTTCCGCTGCCAAAGTTAAAGGAATTAGAAGGAGTAGGATTAAAATCAGTCGCTTTTTCATAGTCATTTTTAAGTTTTAGGTGCCACTTTTGGGGCCTGCGTTTTTAGCAATTTCACTGTCGTCCAGTATTTGGTGTGCTCTTTTTAAAATCTCTGGGATTTTTTCTTTGAAGGGGTTTGCACCACATAACTCTAGAATTTCCTTAGTTGGCACTTCCAGGGCCTTCAGCCCAGGGAAGTAATGGCCCCCCTTGCCTAACATGTTATACCTCGCCTTGGCAAAAGAATCTAGGCCTAGGCCCGTGGCAAAAGTGTAGAGGCGAACCGTCTCCCAAATGTTAATGTCATGGGGGACAGCGCTCCAATCGGGTATCCCCTTAAACCATTTTTCCATCCAACCTTGGCCTAATTTACTTTCGATTTTCTGGTTGAGCTTTTCTATCATGGGGGGAATCAGCTCAAAGCGTTTCTCGTAAAATTTTAAAGTCTCAAGATGGATATCAAAGTCACTAGGTCTCGCAACCCCCATAGTTAGGGTTCCCACTTGTTCGTGCAAAAAACAAAACAAAGCATTAAACTGCATAGGGTGCAGGGGTGCTGTCAGCTTTGCCATTTCCTCAGGATGTTTCCAAAGATGCCCGCCTTTATCATTGGGACTGATAACCAAAACGCCCATGTCATGCTTTTTAGCGGACTCTAAACATTTCAAAGTGGATTGGTTCACATAGTAATAGTGCAGGTTCACATAAGAAAAGGCACCTGTGTTGATCATGGTATCAACCTCAGTAGCAGAGGCATGGGAGGAGAAACCAATGTGTTTGATCCTTCCCTCTTTTTGCCATTGCAAGGCCTGATCTAAGGCCCCGCCCTTTTGTAAGGCCCAATCTAAACGCTCTAAATTGTTGATTCCATGAATTGAAAACAGGTCGAGATAATCCACCTTAAGGTTACTCATGGTGGTTTCAAAGGTCTTGGTAAAGTCTCTTGGGTCTTCTGTCGGGGCAACCTTTGACTGGAGGATGATCTTTTCTCGGTCATAATTTGGCAGCAGCTTTGCCAGTTGAACCTCGCTAGTGCCGTAGCCTCGGGCAGTTTCTATGTGGTTGATCCCGTGATCGAGGGCGTAACCTAATATTTGCTCCAGATTATCTTGGCATTTTTTTGTGATCTCCTTTTCTGGGATATCCTGCCAAGACTCTTGGAACCGCATCCCACCCATGGTGATCAGGGGCATTTGCACTTCTGTTTTTCCAAATCTTTTAGTGATCATAATTTTCTACTATTTCAACTGTTCAACAAAATAACTAGGGGTTTTAGCTGTTACGTCTGCCATGGTTTTAAATTTTAAATGGCGGCGGAGTTTGCCTTTTCCTTCAAGCAGCCCCTCAGGGTCGTCGAGGCCAAAACCTTGGCTAAATTCAAAGGACACATGTTTTTTAGAGGGGAATAAACCACCAAAGTCATCGTCTAGGGTAAACATGATCCCGCCATACATTATGCGTTCGGTAACTTGCGGAAATATTTCAAAGGTGATGGCCCTAAGGGCTATGATGATTTTATACTTTTCAAGGTCATCAATTTTTAGGTCGTCCAATAACTCTTGCACCCCTTCATTTTCTGAAATGCTCATAAATCCCCACCTAAAGCTAAAGCTTCTTGTTTTTGATAAAAAGCTTGGACTTTTTTTGTCATAGGGCCAGATTCAAACACCTGCTCACCTATTTTAGTCACTGGGCAAACCCCTTGGATGGAATTGGTCATAAAAGCTTCGTCGGCCTTATTTAATTCTCCTAAGGTAACCTCCGCCACTGTAACCACAAAGTTAGCCATCACAAAAGCCTGGGTTATCCCCGCCAATGCTAGATGAGTGGTGGTGAAAATTTCGCCCCCCTGCACCCAGAATATATTGGCCCTAGAGGTTTCTCGCACTTTATCTTTACAGGCGTAAAGTAGGGCATCATCGTAACCTTGCTTTTGAGCTTCACCAAAAGCCAAGTGGCAATCGAGGTAGTTCAAACTTTTAATAGCGGGTATTGAGCGGTTTTTTTTGAGCGGGAGCAAAGAGATACTATCTAGCTCAAAATTTTCGCTCAGGGGTTTGGCAATGAGAAAAACATCCTCGCCTGTAGCGATCAATTTCACCCTGCACAAGGTTTCTGGCACTAAATGAGTTAAGGATGTTTGGGCAAAATCTATTATTTGCTCTTCACTAACCCCCGCCTCCAGCCCTATTGTTTCGGCGCAAGTCACCAACCTCTGTACATGCTCCTCTAGCAAAAAGGCCTTGCCATTTTTTGCTTTTAGAGTTTCAAAAAGCCCCAGCCCAAATTGAAGGGCCTCGCTTTCTATGGATATAGATGCCTCGGCAACTAATCCCCTTTTAAGAGTAAAAATCATTGATCTAAATTGGCAATTACTGAGTTTTTTTTGTGTTCCATCTCGGCGTACTCCTCTTCCCACTGTGACAAGGCCGTAACCCCACCACCGACATAAAAATTTACTTGGTCGCCCTGTTTTACAAAGGAACGGATATTAATGGAGCAATTCAAATCACCATGGGCATCAAAAAAGCCAAAGGCCCCTGTATAGTATCCACGGGGACCATCTTCCAATTCTTCAATAATTTCCATGGCCCTCCTTTTTGGGCAGCCTGTCACTGACCCCCCTGGGAAAGCACCAAGCAGCAAATCCAAAGGTGTTTTATCTGGTTTCAAGCGGCCCTCAATTTCGGAAAAGGAATGGATCACTTCGTTTAGGCTTAAAAGCTCTTTATGCTTGTTCACCTTCACCGTGCCTGCCTTGCAAACTTTAGAAAGGTCATTTCTAAGCAGGTCTGTGATCATAAACAGCTCTGACTCCTCTTTTACCGAGTTCAATAGAGATTTTTTTTGCTCCATTTCATTCTCCCCCTTGGGCCTTGTCCCTTTAATGGGTTGGGTCAAAACTCTGGGGCCTTGGGTTTTAAGAAACAACTCAGGTGATTGGCTCAAAAATTCAAAATCTTCACCACTAAAATAGCCACCAAAAAGAGGCTGATTGACTTCAGTTAAGCGGCAAAATAAATCCACCCCTCGGCCTAAAAACTCGCCCTCAATCTTTTGGGTTAAGTTGACTTGGTAAATATCCCCAGCCTTAATATACTCAATAACCTGATCAAACTTTTCTTTATAGGTTTCTTGACTCCACGAAGCACCTAACTCCAAAGGGTGAATCTTTTCTCTTGGCAAGCGAGTATTGGAAAGGGCTTCAACCTTTTCAGGGAAGTCACTCCCTTTAAAGAAAAGGCTTGCCAGGTCTTTTTTAAAACAAATGTATTCAGCATAAGCGTAAAACACGCCTAGTATTTTTGCAGGCTCAGCCTCACTAGCATCTTCTGGTTTGGTTACCTTGGGCGTTTCTTCTGCTTCTTCTGGTTTGGGTTCTTCTGCTGCCTCACCGAGGCCCTCTGGTTCAGGTGCTTTTGCTATTTTGTTTATTTCTTCAAGATGCAAACCCAGATCATAAGAGAGATTAAAGCCTATCAAATTACCTTTATTTGTCGAAATAAACTCAGGCAAAAGGTCTAGGTTGGCAGCGGTTAAAACAAACTCGGCAAGAGGGTCAAAGGCCAATAGTTCAGGAAAGTGCCCCTTTGCCCCAGAAGTCGCAAAAACCCCTTTTTGCCCCATGGGCAAGCGGTAGATCAAATCAACAAAGCTATAGTTCGCTTGTAACACTTAAAAAGTTCCTCATTATGTATTGGCCTTGCTTAGTCATAAAAGACTCAAGGTGAAACTGCACCCCAAAAACTGGAAATTCTTCATGTTCTATGGCCATAATCTGGCCTAAGTCGTCTTTGGCTATCACCTTATAATTTGGCGGCTCTGAGCCTAAAACAAGGCTATTGTATCTGGCTGCAAAGAGGGGTTTTTTTACCCCTTTAAACAGTTTGCAATCTGAAATTTGCAAGCTCACAGCTCGCCCGTGAATCAATTCTTTTGCGCCTACCAACGCAACGCCAGCAGCAACAGCCAAGGCCTGAAACCCCAAACAAACACCTAAAATTGGTTTTTTCCCCAGAAAAAATTCAATCACCTCTAAAGTGATGCCTGCTTGGCTTGGTGTTTTGGGGCCAGCGGATAAAATAATCCCTTTGGGATTTAGTTTCTCAATTTCAGCCACTGTGGCCTTATCTGATTGTAATAGATGGGTCTCGTGCCCTAGCGCCTCAACCTGATGAATTAGATTATAGGTAAAGGAGTCATGGTTATCCAAAATCAAGATCATATATTCCTCTATTCTTCTTGGCCCTTTTTTTATGCCATAGTGGCTAGTCTTTGCATAGTTTCAAAGGCTTTTTATCCAAATTCAAACAGACCTCCCCTGCCTTGGACGTTGACCTTACATTGGTACTGGCCTTGTTTAATTTTTTCATCACCGCCTGTGAGGGGTAACCATAATAGTTATGCTTATCGACACTGATCAAACTCCATTGCGGCTGAATTAGCCTTAACCACGCCTTCAGACCTGTATCCTTGGCCCCATGGTGGCCAGCTATATATAAGTCAACAGGGCCAGCTTTCCAATTTTTAAGTAACTGCCTTTCAACAGCGCTACTAGCGTCAGCCATCAAAAGCGCCGTAACCCCGTTAAACTGGGCAAATAGGACAATGGAATGATCGTTAATGTGCCTCTGTGGGGCTTTTGGTGGCCAAAGGGCGGAAAAGTGAAACCCTTGCCAAACAAATTTTTGCCCCTGCCCCAGGCAAGCAGCATTTTTATTTTTGGCTAAGTCATCGACCAACCAACGCATCACAGGCACCCTTTGCCCCTCTTGGAGCTGGATACAGTTGTGATAAATTTTAGCTTTGGGAAAGGCCTCTTTGATTCTAAAATAGGCCGAAGCGTGATCTGGGTGGGGGTGGGTAACTACCACCACTTGCAAATCTACCACCCCATGGGCTTTTAACCTCTCTAACACCAGAGATGCTTTGTTCACAGGGCCAGGGTCAATTAAAATAGCCTTAGGCCCCACTTGAAAAAAAACAGTCTGGCCTTCACCTACATCGACCATCACAAATTTTGTCTGGGCAAAAACCAGACTGGGCCAGAGCAAGCATGCAAGAAACAGCAGGCCTCTCACTTTTCCACCTTGTAAAAGATCAACAGGCCGAAGGAGGCCGCAACGAGATTAAAACCAACATCCCGCAAATCGCCAACCCGACTGGGTAAAAAGTATTGTAATAGTTCATCACCAGCCCCCAGCGTTACACAAAACCCCAAGGCATAGGGGGGCTGAAAAAGCCTTGCTGAAAAAAAGCCAAATAAGCCAAAAATAATAAAGTGCAACCGCTCCACATCATTTTCAACTAACACAACTACCAAAAGCAAAAAAAACAACAGAATAGAGAAAATCCAACCTCGGTATTTTACAGACCTAAAATAAAGCAGCCCGTGGGTTACCCCCAGTAACAAAGCCAAGCCCAGAAGACTGACCCAAATCAAATGGGGCCATAGGCCATAGGCCTTAAATAAAACTCTAAGGTTTGACCCAAAGACCGAAAGGGATAAAACCCCAAGGATGGACATTGCCCATGGCACTATTTCAATTGCTTCTTTTTCTTTCCTCAAGGGTAATTTCTTGCTAGATTGCATCAAGGTTACTAGGATTATATTTATAAAAAATGATCAGGATGATTGAAATGCTGATAAATTTTTGAAAGACTATACTCATTCATTAACATTACTGTTTTAAACCAGTATAAACTCTAAATTGTAAGCATATATGATCAATCCCTTTTGGGGCAACATCTTTGAAGAAGTGCTCGACCCCGCACTCGTTAAAACCGAAGACTTCCTCGTGCAGATTCCTCTGTTTACTCAACTTACAAAACGTGAGCTAAAAAAGATTGCTGTAATCGTTCACAGGCGGCATTACCAAAAGGATGAACTCATGTTTGAAATGAATCACCCTGGGGCTGCCATGTTTATAATCAAAACAGGTTCTATTAAAATTGTTATCCCCTCAGAAGGTGGTGGCGAGATTGAACTTGCTGAGCTTAAAAGCGGCGCTTTTTTAGGTGAATTGGCCTTACTTGATGATTCCCCAAGGTCGGCTTCTGCAAGGGTGAGCGAAGAATCTATTGCCTATGCCTTTTTTAGAAGTGACCTAAATAAACTCATTGATTCCGACCCTGTCATTGGCAGTAAGATCTTAAAAGAATTGGCCGTGATTACGGGGCAAAGACTCAAAGCGACCAACAAGCAACTTTTTGCCAAAAAAGATTAACATGGCTGACTCATTACAAAATCGAAGAGATTTCAGGAAACTTGTAATCTATAGCATTACAGGGGGCTTTTTAATCATTGCAGCCCTGTCTTTAATTTGGGGCCTTAGAGATTTAATCCTGCCTTCTATTGTGGGGGCTTTGGCAGCTTACCTTTGTAGGCCACTCCTTAGGATAATGAAGCGCAAGGGGCTTTCTCATAGTCTGTCTATTTTAGTTTTATTCTGTATTTTTGTAGGCTCAATCACCCTGCTAACCAAACAAATCCAGTCTATCATCCCCGATGATGAAGGGAAGTTAGTGTTGCGGATTCGTACCCAATACAAACTCAACGTTAAGTACCGTGATTTTATGGGGCTAAATAAAGACCCTAGGAAGGGAAACTTTTTCTACCAAATGCTTGGCAACGAAGTTCAGCCCACCTTTGATAAGCTAAATAACTCCATAATGTTTGACCCAGGTGAGCGGATTAACTTTGAATACTTTGCTTCTAAAGCCAAAGAAGGAAGCTTGTTAGTCGACAAGTATTATAACTACTACTTGGCCAACATCACCGCTGACCAAAAAAGATTGGGGAAGAATTTTATTAAACAAAAGGCGATGGAGCATAAGCAAGAACTTGCAGACCAAAAAGATGAAGGTGGAATTTTAGCCGCCATTGGTGGCATTATTTCTCTGTGGTTGGCAGCGCCCTTTGTCTTTTTATTTTTACTGGTTGATGAAGGGGAAATTAAAAAAAATCTCGTTTATCTGGTACCCAATAAATATTTCGAAATGATCTTGACCATGATAGACAATGTGGACGAGGCCATTGGCAATTATTTGAGAGGAACCTTGACCGAGTGTGGGCTGGTAGGATTAACCTTCACCGTTTGCCTCTTTTTGATTGGGATTGAGTTCCAATTTGCGCTGTTGATTGGGTTAATTGCGGGCTTAGCCAACGCCATTCCCTTTTTAGGCCCTGCCATTGGGATGATCGTAGGCATGAGTTACGCCCTGATTGCTGAAGAAATATCACCAATTATACCCATGGTTACCGTAGATAACATGATCATTTGGGTATTGGTCACAGTAGGTATCGCCCAAGGGCTAGACAATGCAGTGTTCCAGCCTATTGTTCTTGGTAGTGCTGTAAGTTTGCACCCTTTGGTGGTGATTATTGGTGTTATGGGTGGCTCTATTCTTCTAGGTTTTGCTGGGATGCTGTTTGCTATTCCAGCCATTGTGATTTTTAAGGTTCTTTTTGTTACCTTCTTCGAACAAATGAAGGCCTACCGCATAATATAGCTTTTCTGGTTTCTTAATAAGTGTATAATTACAAGGGTAAAAAATCCTTGTAATTTTAAACTAATTAAATCCTGCGAAATACTTTACAAAGAATTTATACCTGCTATGCTGCAAAAAAGCTTAAGTTTTTCTCTTTTTAGCAGAAAATAGGAACCAAGCCGTTCAGCTTGAGCATATAATTTTTATTAAACACTTAAACTAGGAGACTTTTATGGAAGGCACCTCACCAGATCAAATCGCAGCAAATGTATTTTGGTCAGTAATTGTATGTGCTGGGGGATTTTCCCTTACAGTTTTTCTTGTTATATTTTAATTAGTACCACAAGATCATTAGGAGGCTTGCCTCCTTTTGCCTTTTCCTCCTTTGCTGCCTCAGCAAGCCCAGTTTCTTTCCTATTTCTAGCTTCTATTTTTTCTGCCTCATTTTTATTGCAGGCTAACTTGTCAATCAATTGAAAAAATGTCTTTGCATTTCTCTTTTATTTTTAATATTTCATTTCTAAGCGGAAAGCTACCTGAGCTGAGCAGAAACTAGTCACGTAGTGATTCGACTTAAGTACCGATTTAACTAGTAAACATTTTAACAATGGAGGCTTCATTATGGGTACAACAGGTCCTGATTTAGTCGCAAACAATGTATTTTGGGCCGTAATTGTGTGTGCTGGCAGTTTTTCACTGGCAACTTAACTAGTCGCTGGTTAAAGACCCTAAAACATAAAGAACCAAGGGGGGTTCACCCCCCTTCCCCGCGGCTTTATTTCCTCATTTCCTCATTTCCTCATTTCCTCATTTCCTCATTTCCTCATTTCCTCATTTCCTCATTTCCTCATTTCCTCATTTCCTCATTTCC
>JASJGK010000120.1:0-4661 GCA_033791585.1 SAR324 cluster bacterium
TCATAAGAGAAAAAGAGGAATTAAGGAGTCAAACCATAAGGCTAGATCACTATTATAGTATAAAAGAAAAAGCTGAGGAAAATTTGCATAAGATTGCCAAAGGAGAAATGCCGGAAAGCATTTTGGAATATAATCAGACAAAATTAAAAGCCATACAATGGGCAATAGATAATATTGATACTGTTGTGAAGGAAGGGGAAATCACCTGCCCTTATGGATCTCATAATATAGTGTAACTGCTGAACTTCCCCATAAAAAATAAACACCTTAGCTAGCTATCAGCATCTCAAGTTTGGATGATTGGCTTGGGCAAGACCATTTAGCAAGGTTTGTTGATGAGACTGTGGATCACCTTGAGACAATGGGGAGTCTGGACTCCTTTTTTCAAGTTTATAGGGTAGATGGTTTGGGGCGAGCAGCCTATCACCCTAAGATGATGGTGAAAATTATGCTCTACGGCTATTGCCTTGGGTGTACGTCCTCACGCAAGCTAGCTCAGGCTTTAAGCGAAGACATCCCCTTTCGTTTTTTATCAGCAAACCAACAACCTAATTTTAGAACCAGTAGTGATTTTAGAAAGAATCACCTTCAAGCTTTGGAGGGACTTTTTACAGAGATCCTAACCCTGTGCCAAGTTGCAGGTCTGGCTAAAATGGGGAGAGCTGCGCTTGATGGGAGAAAGGTTCAGGGCAACGCATCTTTGAGCTGTAATCGTGACAGGCAAGGCCTTAAAAAAGAGGTCAAGAGGCTTTTATGAGAAGCCGCAAAGGTTGATAACAAAGAAGATAAAAAGCTTGGCAAGGACAGAAGTGGGAGTGAATTGCCTAAAGGCCTAGGCACCAAAGAAGGAAGGCTAAATCGGTTACAGGAAGCAGAGGCAAGGCTGAAAGGCGAAGAGGAGTCAGCTATCAAGGCCCAAGTAGACAAGATAAAACAACGCACAAAAGAAGAACAGGAAACAGGCAAAAAAAACGAGGCCCCAAACCAAAACTCCCTGAGGAGGTTGTGGATGCTGATAAAAAGGCGAATATTACTGATCCTGAGAGCAGGATTATGAAGGCCAGAAAGGGTTGGATTCAAGGGTACAATGGGCAAGCAGCAGCAGATTGCAAGACTGCAAGTCATTGTGGCTCAAGGCCTGACAAATCAAGAGAATGACCTCAAGCAATTAGCTCCTATGCTCAAATCCTGTAAAGTTCAAGCAGGATGTTTGCCTGATGAAATGCTCTTGGATACAGGTTATTGGAGTGAGGGAAACGCAGCAATGGGTCAGGAGTTAGAGTTAACCATTGCTACGAAAAAAGACTGGAAGACCCGTAAAGCCCTAGCAGAATGCGATGCCCCAAGAGGAAGACCCAAAAATAATCTTACCAAAAAAGAGTTGATGGAGCGAAAACTACTCACCAAAAAAAGGCAAGGCAGCCTATAAACAAAGGGGTTCAACCATTGAACCAGTCTTTGGGCAAATGGTTATGAGAGGCTTGACCGTGTTCCTCCTGAGAGGTGAAAGAAAGGTTTCCATGGAATGGTCGCTTTGGTGCTCTACCCATAATTTACTAAAACTATGGCGATCAGGGTGGAAACCCTCTTCGCTGGTGGCATAAATAGGCAAGGAGGAGGGAAATACCCTCAAATCATTGGTTTAACCTTTGAGGAGATCACTGATTTAGGAACTAAGAAGTTTAGTTTACTTGAGACTCAGCCTACCAAAAAGCAAAACTAGATGTTTTATTGATGAAATCTGATTTATCAGATAGGCTCAATACCTCTAAACTAAAAGACCATATATGTCTCATGAGGTCTGACACTAAACAATTTTTTCTACCCAACCCTCAATTTTTTTTGGATTAACGTCTGTAAGAACAATATTTAGGAACAAAAAATTGCATATTTGGTAAAAAATTGTTACTTTTTAAAAAAATAAAATATAAGGCACTATTAATGTCAGAAACAAATAAAATTTTATTAGCACTTATTGAGCAACATAAACAAAATACAGAAGATCTAAAAAAAGAGGGAGCATGGATAACATCTGAACAATGTATGGACGCTATTAAAGAAGACGGTATGAACATAAAGCAAGTAATTGATGAGATGTATGTGCCAATTTTACTAGCCCCTTCTTTAGTCCATGTACCTCAAAATCCAACCACTGAAGAATCAGGCTTACCTGTGAAAAGTAACCCTTTTTGTTTTGCTGCTGTCAGGCAAAATGGTATGGCTCTTGAGCATATCCCTGAGCCTCATCGATCCCTTGTAATTTGTAGAGCGGCAGTTTCTCAAAACCCTGAGGCAATTGAATTTGTTCCACCAAAAGTGACCATTCAAGATGCTTCAAATCAGATTGATCTTGGAGAAGAATACCGATGGAAAGAGGACCATAGCTCAAATAAAAGTTCCGAAGATATTGCCTTAGATGCCTTATTGCCTGAAAATGAAGAAACTACTTCAACTAATGAAGAAGGTTTGGGAGAAAGTAGTAATGGTGATACAGGTTCTAGTCCTGGTTACGGTTCAAGTTTTGGACGGTCCTCATACTTTGAGTTACCTATATCTTATTTATTTAGCATTACTCTTTCTGCTAGTTTAATTGGGGGATTTGCGGGCCTTAGGGCGTTAGCTGTGTTTTTTAGTGGTGATAAATATTTTTGGTATTCATTTGGAAAAAGCTGGTACCCTTATAGGTTTAGTGGTTTCTCTGAGCAGTTAGGAACCATTCCGCTAGCCTTTGGATCAATATGCTTGATAATCGTGTATTTTATCGCGTTAATTTGGTACCTAGATTACTAATGGTTGAAACAACTGGAGTCGTAAAGTGAGTGATAACAATAGTGAAGATGGTACTTTCGGGGAGTTTTTCGGGATCCTTGTATTGTTAGGGGTAGGTGGAACTGCGCTCTACTTTGCAGTAAAATTCTTTTCCGCAGTTCTTGTATTTTTGTCTACCAATTGGTTAAATTTGTTTGAAGCAGTCTTAAATCCTGACAGATCGCCTAATGTTGTAAATTGGTATTTAGTTTTATTTATTTGTTCATTAACTAATTTAGTTATAAGTCTTACTGCTGATGAGGATAGTCCGCGTATTAATGGTAGTGTTGGCCTTATATCTGCAGGTTATTTGGTATTCCACTGCTTCATAGTAGTTAAGGGGTGGGCATTATAATTTTATACTTCTAACCTCGAAAATTTGACTCAAAAAAATGAGGCAAGGCAAAGTGTTTTAGAATACATTGAAGGACTTTACAATCATCATAGACGTCATTCAACTTTAGGGTATAAATCTCAAGTAGAGTATGAAAAGATGATGGTAAGTCAAGAACTAAACTGAAACGGGTCAATGTCAGTTTCGACTGCTGTTGTTTTTGACACTGCTGTGATTGCTGCGATCATGATGTTCCCCTCTAATAGATAGACCGTTGTTTTTTTCAAACCTACCGTTCGGTGCTTGTGTAGAGTGTTGAGAACTTGATGAGTAAAAAGATACTAAGGATTTTAGGTAGAGGGGGTACTTCCAATTTCAAGTACCTGTGAGGTCAGTATTGCCATCGGACTTAATTATGATTTTTTGCTGAAACTTTTTAGGTAAAACTTGAGATTTGATTATGAATTTACCCATAAATCGATGAGAGCTTTCCTAGAGGGGGTACGTGGATGTTTTCTGGGTAAACGAATGGTGTTGGTGGAGTGCGTGCGCAAATAGGCCCTCAAATGGCTGTGGGAGGCTTGAATTTTCTTGCAATAATTGTATGATCCTAAAGGTAAGAAATAAAGATAGGAAAAGCATCTTCGAAAAGATCGAGTGCCTTATTAGTCGCCACAGACTTCACTCAACTTAGGATCGAAATCTCCAGTTGAATATGACAATATGATGGCAGGCTAAGGTATCCACTAAAGCGGGGCAATATACAGGTGTAGAATACTCAAAGATGCACCAATCACAAGTTACAGAAAAACAATACGTAGTATAAATATATCAGTGGAATTAAGTGAAAGAATTCGTTCAAGCCCCTTTTATTAAAAAGTTAGGAGATTAGTAATGCTAACAAGTGTCGTAAATGTATTTTCTTCAAGCGGTAATCCACAAAAAGATGTTGAAGTATTGCTTGTGTTTTCTATGGGTTCGACAAGGTATGCATGGACTGATTCAAGTGGCAGTGCACAGGTTGAACACTTAATAGATGGGGAGGCGACAGTCTATATAAATGGAATTCCCAAAGGGACGCTGCATGCGCCAGGATACTTTACTGCTTCGATTAATGCTCAAGAAATTGTAATGGGTGAGCCGTTATCAACGCCGCATCGGTGTATGGTAGCGGTAAAGGAAGATGGCATGAATATAGAGCGGGTAATAGAGGAATGCTACGTGCCTATTTTCCTTTGGTTTGATGTTACTTACATCGCAAAAAACCTTGAAACAGGACAAGATGGGGTTACGGTTCGATGCAATGCGTTTTGCTTGGAGGCGGTGATACAAAACCCTCTATCCCTAGAGCATATTCCAGAGTGTCACAGATCACTGGTACTTTGTGAACTCGCCCTCCACCTGGATCAGAATGCAAAAGAATTCTTGCCTAGGGATATTTTTAAAAAAGCCTCGGAAAACTATAAACTTGTTGGAAATAACTTTGTATGGGAACCGGTAGATGTGGATAAAAATCTTC
>JASJGK010000121.1:0-7146 GCA_033791585.1 SAR324 cluster bacterium
TCCTTTGGTTTAGCCCCCTTAATTGAGGGCTATAGTTAACAAGATTAATTTAAGAACTTGGTCGCAAAGCGATCAAGTTCAGGACTTATGGTATAAACAGTGGGCTGGTTAGACATCATATAAACAAGGTTCACAAGGTTGCGTTGCTTCTTCGTTAAGGTGTCTTCTTGCCCAATCTTCACAATGTGATCAGCAAAGGTTTTCGCTCTTGAAAGTTTGCCCTCTTTGATCGCAATGATGATACCTGCTTCACCGAACTGGATCGACTTTAGATCCTTGGTAGCCTTTGCCTTGGCACTCAAAGAGTCCAATAAAGCATCCTGACTATCTTTAGGTGTTACAACTTGGCTAAGCTCTGTCTTTGGAGCTGCTTCATTTAAGAGCTCATCCAAAGAAACATGTTTTGTTGAGCAGCTGGTTAAACTGCCAGCTGCCAAAGCTATTAAAGCTATGTATTTGAGTTTCATTTCATGACTCCTAAAAAGATCGGCCAAAGAAAATTCTTGGAACCATTACTTGTTCTTGCGCACCACCACCTAACCATCTTTTCTGCAGGGAAATGTCTCCTCGCAAAAAGGCAACGCTCCCAAACTTCAATTCACTGCCTGCAAAGAACTCCACCATGTTGTCGTCAACAGATCCTGTAGAGGTTCTGCGAGTTGAGCGCTCTCCACCAATACCGACTAAAATCGGGGCATCACTTGAGAAGGAACCAAACCTTTGCCCTACTCTAAGGCCGTAGGCATAATTGGTATTTTCCCCTCTCTGGGCGTACCCCCAAAGTGCCTCTACAAAAGAGTGTTCGTTGGAATAGGTTGCGTTAATACGGTCAAGGGCATCTGTTGTCCCTTGAAAGTCAGGGGTAATTGAAAGGCTGAAGCTGTTTGAATTCAGGGTTACAGCCTCTTCATTCCTAACTTCTCTAACCTTTGAACTGGGAATTTCACGCTCTAACCCGTCATGGCCCACAACGGTATAGACTCCACCTGAAAGGGATTTAACATGCAAATTTAAGATGGTCCCATCTTTCATCACCAAGACATTCGCCATGGCGTTGGTCCCAATAAATAGGGATAGGAAAAGGGTGAGAGCAAGTAGGCACTTGCTTTGTTTTTGATTTAGTTTTTCTAACATTTTATTTTCTCGTTTAGGTTTAAATCTAAAACCAAGACCAGAAGGGCTCAGAAACCGAGTATTCTTTTGTGTTCTCTACAAAATCCGTCACTACTCTTGATATTTCGTCGCTCTACCGATCTATGATTTACATATTGTTTACTTCCTACTATTCACTATTTAGTGTGTAAGCGTTAAATTATTTAGTAGCTTTAGCCGAATTACTAAAGCCACAATTTCCATTTTCCATTGTAAATGTTTATATGTAAGCAGTATTTCTACAGCCAGATATTGGAGTATTCGGAACCGAATCACTAAAATTCGCACCCAAAATAGGGTTACATATTAAAGCCTCACTTTCCAGTTAAGTGACGTTATCTGGACTAACATTCACATAGCATTACACTTTCGTCAAGCTATTTTGGCGATATTTTTCCTATTAAGAGTGGGGTTTTCCGAAAAAAGTATAAAAATTGTTTTATAATATAAATACTTAGCTATATTTTAACTGCAAAATCTTTTTTTTCTTGATTGACAGTAAAGAGCAGAATTGAAAGAATAAGTAATTCTTCAAGAGTTAGGGTCACATGGAAAACGAAAATCACAATATTAGAGAAAGTTTAAATCTTTCCGTTACAAAGCTTGGTAATATCCTTCGCTACTCCCGCCAAGCGATGAGTCAAAAACTGAACTCAAAAACCCCCTATTTTACCGCTGAAACCTTACAACATCTTTTTGTCAATTTAGAAGACAATGACTCAGTTAGGGCTCAAAAGGTAAAAGCCTTACTGATTGAAAAGTTCCCAGAAGAAGCAAAACGGCTAACAAGTAAATCTTCAGAAGGCCTTCACCCAGATGATCCCGACAACACACATATCCCTTGGAGTCAACTTTGGGTAATTTCCGCCAATCCTTCTGAATTACACAAACCACATTATATCCAAGACATGATTGCAGACTATTATGGCCGCAAGGATAGAATAATTATTTACTTTGTCCCCCCAGGTTCTAAGTGTCACAGTATGAAAAATCGCTTGTTTAATGCCATTTCTAAGATTCCTAAAGGTGAACGTGCAAGAATTGCCCTTTATCAAACGGATTTGGCTGGCATCCTCCCGCATATGTCTATATTTATGGGTGATTTCGAGCCAAAGGGTATGGTTCTGTTAAGTCGTGGTGATTTAGGTGATTTAGGTGATTTACCTGGTGAAACAACAAAAACACTAATCTCCCTGTTTGGCGGGATAGGAATCGGGATGGACCCCAAAAATCCTATTCCACATAGAGTCGGAGAGGAAAATCAAATGTGGTTAGAAGCAGGTATAAAATTAATTTTTGATTCAGATGAGGTAATATGAGCGCTATAAAATTTACAAAAGCCCAGCTTGGTTTAGTATGGCTTGTTGGCATCAACACAGCTTTACTTGTTGCAAGTAATGCCGCTGGTGGAAAAATGATTCAACTTACAACAAAAATTGCAGTTGATAAAGACACGGGACAGGTTATTTTAGACTCACTAGGGCAACCTGCAATTATCACAGCACTAGCAGCCTCTGCGACTGTATTCTCCTATGCCTTGAGTTTTTTACTTACTGATATTATTTCAGAGGTTTACGGGCCAAAGGCAGCTAAAACAGCCGTTAAGGTTGGATTTTTAGGGTTACTTATTGCCGTTGGTTTCTTTTCAATTGCGATATTGGCTACCCCGGCTTCTTTTTGGCCTGGGCAAGAGGCTTATAAGACAACTCTTGGATTGGGGCCTAGGATTCTCGCTGGCGGTTGGCTTTCCTACTTAGTGAGCCAGTTCATTGACGTTACAATTTTTGAAAAGATTAAGAGCTGGACAAAAGAAAAATTTGGAACAACTGACAAGTTACTTTGGCTGAGAAACAATGCATCGACCCTGATAAGTCAGTTTATTGATTCTTGTATCTTTATTACAGTGGCTTTTTATCATGCCCCAAAAGGCATAGAGGATATTAACACTTTGGTGTATGTCATTGCTGGTCAATATCTAATCAAAGTGGTGATTGCTCTTTGTGATACCGCTGTTTTTTATCCTGCAGTTGCCTTTTATAAAAAGAAAGTGATTAGTGATGCCCCTTAGTTTACAGGACCTGCAAATTAAGCAGGTAAAAAATGTTATCACAGCGAACCCAAGCATTTTGGATTTAGCAGCCAAATTTGGACTAAGTGAAAAAGACCTTATTAATGCCACTGTTGATTATAATCTTGGCCCTTACTCGAACGATATTTATAAAAAAATAGAAACTCGTTTTGCTCTGCTTATAAATAATTTCATTGACGGCAGTTGGAATCAACAAAGGTTTATAGCGGTTGCAGAGCTTTTAAAAAAGATTCCTGTTCAGCCAACCAGGGTCTTAGACATTGGTTATGGTATAATAGAAGACTACCATAGAACCTTAGAAAAATTCACCTTAGAGTTACTTTTGGTGGATAAGTACAAAAGTGCGCAAGCTTTTGGTGATGCCTTTTGCAGCTCCGAGAATTTGAAATTGAGTTTTGCTGAAGCAGACCTTGATCAAATGCAAGCAATTTTGCCTACTGACTCTTTTGACCTCTATATCCTCCTTGATTCTTTGGAACATTGTGAGCACTCTTCAGATGCTCTAAAAATGTTGATTCAACATTCAGGGCCTCAAAGTAGCTTTATATTATCCCTACCTGTTTGCGAAAAAATCCTAGCTCATAGCATCGCATGGGAAACAAAAAAGGACCTTTTTTCGTGGTTAGAAATCCATGGCTTAATAATCCAAGAGGCTATTGAGGTCTTCCCTAACAAAGAGGTAGATCTATTTAGCCGCAACCTTTCAGAACTCTCAGATGTAATTATTTTGGCAAAAAGCCTTTGACTAACCTAAGGATATCTTGCTAGGTCCAGTTGGATTTGAAACCCATAGGTGAATGTTCTAAATTCTACTTTTTAGTTAGAATATAAAAATGGATCCCACGTCCGATAAACACTTTGAGAAGGTTCATCTATCCTTCACTCACTTAAAAAAACCTTAAATATCCAGTTGTAGAATATGCAGGAGTTGTAATACTTGCTTAACTTTGTCAGCAGTGGTAACTTTTGCGTAAATATTTTTTAAAAGCTATGAAAAAAAACAACTTTACTCTTCATACAAAGGAGCCGGAAAAGGCTCAATGCCCTCAATCCTGTTGCAACCATCTATTCCAATTTAAAACTCCTGTCAAACCCTCTAAATTGGTAACCTGCCCAAAATGTAAACAAACTGCAAAGGCTGAGGAGTTCCAAATACTTACAAAAGAGGACATTGCAAGTGAAGAATTAGCGAAAGAAGTTGAAAACATACTTGGAGGCTCTTTTAGCGACCTACCCACAAAGACCCCAGAAGAAGGGCTAAACTACCACAAAGCGTTTCGTTGTTTAAGCTGTAATACTGAGTATTCTACTGAAATTACACCTATTATTTGTAGTTCATGTAAAACTCAAGCAAAAGGTGATTTTCTAAGTTTTTATAAGGTAGAAACCACAAGGTTTGGAGATTTGCAAATTGCAGAGAAAGAAATTATTTCTTTCCCCGAAGGGCTCGCTGGCTTTCCAGGTAATATTCATTTTTTTATCCATCAAAGAAAAGAGCTTGCCCCCTTCATTTTTCTACAAGCGCTAGATAATCCGAACTTATCATTTTTGATGGTTCCTCCAAAAGAGATTCATGAAGATTACGACTTTAAAATATTGCCAAAAGATTTAAAATGTTTAGGAGTAGGACCAAAGGAGTTAAGGCCTGTTGCTTTTACTTCCCTCGAGAATCTTCTAGTTTTCTGTATTGTGAATATGGAAGATGAATTTAAAGATTGGACGGCAAATTTCAATGGCCCAATCATCATTAAAGAGATTCTGCAAAGAGGAGTTCAAGTTGTAATCGAAGAAAAAAAATGGTCTCTTAAAGAAACCATCCACCCTGAAATCCTTAATAATTAAATGAGGACTAAAATAGTGTCTGCTGGCATTAGGTAAAGTCTCTCTTAGTTTTTTAGCCCTTGTGTCTCAAAAAAATTTGCCGATGTACAACTAGTTACATGCAGTTTCCAGCAATCTCCACTTATTGCTTTATTGACGATTTGTTAAATCTTGCATAAAGTAAACTTTCAGAGACGGCATATATATTATAGAGTAAGATAGATAAAATATGAACAATTATGAATATATTAATACGTGCTGGGAGAAGAATATTTGCGCTATCTGCAATAGTCAGACTTCAGAACGTACTATTTTTAAAAATGAGACTATGGTATTCTGCCACAAATGTGGGGGTGAACCAAGCTACTGCAAAAAGTGTGGTGGGATCTATATTACGAAACAATCAGAATACGAATTTGAGGTGGAATCAGGTATTACTTACATCTCAGTACCCATGCCTTGTCATCTATGTGGCGAGAACCCCTCCAATTAACGCTGATCATGATTTCTTATAGCGATTAAGTAGTTGGTTTTCCTTAAAGTGTGTAAAATTGCCCCCCACTATTGGTCGAACTATCGCCTTTAAAAAGCTCCATCGCTAATTGGTAGGAATGCACCACGCGCTAATGGTTAATCCGCTAAAAAACATAGGCTTCTAAGGTAAAGCACCTGTAGACCATCATTTAGATAGTAATGGAAGCTAGGGGCGAACTCCCCCGAGCTTTCAATTAAGAAATCGAACCAACCTTCACAAACACAAAAATTAGGTCTACATATAGGTCTACATCAGCGAACGCAGAGCATGGTTCTGGGTGGTACTGGGTGTCTTTTAAAATACACTTAACTCACTGATAATACATAAGAGGTGGTACTCTATGGTAATCAGTGTTTCTAGGTGCTTTTACCCTTTACCGCACTCATAACCCGAAGGTCGTTACTTCCAATCTTTTTCTAATTTTACAAAATCAAGAAAGGGAAATTGAATTTTTGGAAGAAGCACTTCATTCATATCCTTCACCATCTCATGGGTGTAGGCTTGTTTAGTCTTACTCCCTTGGGAGTGTCCTAGGTATTTATCAATAAACCTTTCTTCTGCGTGTGGAATCAGCATTGTTCGAAGAGTATGACGAAAACTATGAAACGTAAGTTTTTCACGGCTATTTGCAATATTTTCAGGTGTCCTGACTCCGATTTCTTTTAAATATTCTCTGTTAAACCATTTACTTATTTGGGTTGTATATTTATTTTTTTTGTTAAGCTCTAACTCTTCAAACACCCGAATCCTGTCCTTCACTTTCTTTAGTTGTTCAAAATATTCAATAAATCCTAAATCATGAAGATTTTGATGGACAGGCAAAATTCTGTTAAATCCAATTTTACCTGTTTTTTTATGCCTTTTATCGGCTGTTTCTCTATTTAAATCAAAAACCCAAATACCTTCCACTAATTTAACATCTTTAAGTTGTAACTGGCATATTTCGGCAATACGAGCCCCTGTATGAAGAATGATTAAAGGAACCCAGTAGTAGGCAGAAAACTCTGAGCTTTCTCTTAAATATATTTCTGGATTGAAAATTTTCAGCAAATGTTTCTCTTCAAAAGGCAGTTTTCCCTTTTTATCTCTCTCAACTTCATCTTCGGAAATATTGATTACCCCAAGTAATATTTCTGGATTTGGTCGCCTGTTGTTACACCAGTCAAAAAACTGTTTGGATCTATCAAAATATTGATTTTTTGTTTTTGGTGCTAACTCCTTATATTCACCCTCATCTATTAACGTATCAATTTCATCCTTTTTAAGATTCTGATTCAATTTATACGGAAGTACCATAAGTAATTCTTTATAATCATCAACCATATCCTGGTCTATTTGATCTAAAGGCACATTACCAAAATAATTCTCCAACAGTTTATAAACTGGTCGATACTCTATTTCTGAACTTACTTTTATTGCATCACTTTTAAACTTTTCCAAGGAATTTATATTGAAGCAAGCAATGAAACGGAAAACAGTATCACTGAAATCTTAGATTTTAGTCAAACTTTTGTAAACGCAGGTCTGAAATTATCATATATAAAAACGA
>JASJGK010000122.1:0-16337 GCA_033791585.1 SAR324 cluster bacterium
CGAAATCCTTTATGGTATTCAAGAGAAATTACCTGACTTGCCTCAGATCAACCAAGACGATTTAGCTGAGCTTCGAACCCTCCAAGAAATCCAAGATTACTTAGTTGGGCTTGGCGGTTCTTCCGTTACCTCAGCGGCACCCGTTGCAGCAGCAGCGGCACCTGTTAGTTCTGGCTTAAGTTCCTCAGCAATCCAAGAGGGCTTATTTTCTGTAGTGGCTGAGAAAACAGGTTATGTTTCAGATATGTTAGAGCTTTCTATGGATATGGAAGCCGACCTAGGAATTGATTCTATCAAGCGAGTCGAAATCCTTTATGGTATTCAAGAGAAATTACCTGACTTGCCTCAGATCAACCAAGACGATTTAGCTGAGCTTCGAACCCTCCAAGAAATCCAAGATTATTTAGTTGGCCTTGGTGGCGGTGCTTCTCAAGACACCGTAATTGCAGCGGCTCCCCAAGCAACAGCGGCAACATCTGGCTTATCAACTTCAGCAATCCAGGCAGGCCTATTTAGCGTAGTAGCAGAAAAGACAGGTTATGTTTCTGATATGCTAGAATTAAGCATGGACATGGAAGCTGACCTTGGGATTGACTCCATTAAAAGAGTCGAGATTCTTTACGGTATCCAAGAAAAGTTACCTGACTTGCCTCAGATCAACCAAGACGATCTAGCTGAACTTCGAACTCTGCAAGAAATTTTAGATTATTTAGTAGGCCTTGGTGGCGGTGGTTCTGATGATACCCCTACAGCTTCGGCGGTTCCTGCAACGCAAAGCGCAACAGGCATTAGCTCTGATGCAATCAAAGCGGGTCTATTTACCGTAGTTGCTGAAAAAACAGGTTATGTAGCTGATATGCTAGAATTAGGCATGGATATGGAAGCCGATCTTGGAATTGATTCTATTAAAAGAGTAGAAATTCTTTATGGCATCCAAGAGCAACTTCCTGATCTACCTCAGATCAACCAAGATGACTTGGCTGAACTTCGAACTCTGCAAGAAATTTTAGATTACCTTGTTGCTTTAGGCGGCAGCTCTACGAATGAGACTGCCCACGCAGCACCTGCGGCGACTGGCTCAGGGTTGAGTTCAGATGCTATCCAAGCTGGGTTATTTAGCGTAGTTGCTGAAAAAACAGGTTATGTTGCTGACATGCTAGAATTAAGCATGGATATGGAAGCTGATTTGGGAATTGACTCAATTAAGAGAGTAGAAATTCTTTATGGCATCCAAGAAAAGTTACCTGATTTGCCTCAGATAAACCAAGACGACCTTGCTGAACTAAGAACACTAAATGAGATTTTAGATTATTTAGTTGGTTTAGGCGGTTCTTCTGCTACTTCGGCGGCAGCTGCTCCAACAGAAGTTGCTGAAGCACCTCAAAAAAAAAAATCCAACCTCGCAGGATGGCGTAAAAGCGTCTTCTTAAAGGAACTTTCCGCACCAGACCAATTATTATCGCCCCAGCCTAAAAAGCAAGGGGTGGTAATCACCTATGATGGCACACCTGCCACAGCTGAACTTGCCAAAGAACTCAAAAAACAGGGTTGGGGCCAAATCAGCGTACTATTACTACCTAAAGAATTTGTTTCTGGTTTTAAACATTTACCAGGCGACCTTGAGGCAATTCAACTTACAGATACCTCAGAAACCTCAATCAACGAAGCCTTGGCCGAGTTTAGAAAACTTAGCCCCATCGCCAGCTTCATCCACATTGAGCCACCAAGTGAAGTTACAGATAGCCTTTTCTTAGATAAACAAAGAGAATCCTTAAAGTTGGTCTTTTTCTTGGCCAAGCATTTATCTGCTGATTTAAAATCAGCCTCGGAAAAAGTAAGAGCCAGCTTTGTGGTTGCGACCAGAATGGACGGCAAGCTTGGGGCAGGCAGAGACCAAAACTTTGGTATCATTCAAGGTGGTTTTGCAGGTTTGGTCAAGTCGCTTAAAGCGGAATGGGAAGATATTTTCTGCCGCATGATCGACTTAAGCCCTGCCATTAAAGGCAAAAAAGCTGGCCAGTTGATCGCTAGAGAATTATCTGACCCTAACTCAGGTTTACTCGAAGTTGGATTAACTGGAACGCAAAGATTCACCCTCTTAGCTCACGGGTCAGATACAAGTGAAGATTTAGAAGCTTCTGAGATAACTAAAGAAGACTTGATTATTGTCTCAGGTGGAGCCAAGGGCGTTACCGCCGCAAGCGTGTTGGCATTGGCCAAAGCCTACCAGCCAAGATTGTTACTAGTAGGGCGCAGTAAATTACCCAAAACAGATCCAGATTGGACTAAGGGCGAAACCACACAAGAGGGCTTACAAAGGGTAGCCGTGGAAGAACTCAAGTCACAAGGCGAGAAGCCAACACCTGTTAAGACCAAAGCCTTAATGGCGCCAATCTTAGCATCCAATGAAATTCGAGCAACCTTGGCAGCCCTTGAAGCGGCTGGCTCAGAAGCCCATTATCTATCCCTAGATATTACCAACAAAGAAGATGTAGTAACTAAGTTGACCAAAGCTCAGGATAAATTGGGTAAGGCAACAGGCTTGATTCACGGTGCTGGTGTTTTAGCTGATAAATTTATCGAGAAAAAAGAGCCTGCCGATTTTGATTGGGTCTACGGTACTAAAGTTGGTGGACTAGAGAATTTGTTTGCCGCTTTTGAGCGAGACCAACTCAAAACCTTGGTCCTCTTTTCCTCTTCCGCTGGGTTTTACGGGAACTCAGGCCAGTCTGATTATTCCTTATCCAATGAAATTTTAAATAAATTGGCCTACCAATATTCATACGCTAACCCTGAGGCTAGTGTTTCTAGTATCAACTGGGGTCCCTGGGATGGCGGTATGGTAACTGATAGCTTGAAAAAGCATTTTGAATCTCGTGGTGTTGCGGTAATCCCCCAACCAGTGGGTACAAAGATCATGGTTGATGAGTGTTCTAAAGCTTTAAAATCAAAGGTTCAGATTGTAGTTGGCTCCAACATGGTGCTTCCTCCTAAATTAAGCCCTAACCTAGAAAGCCACATCATCCGTCGTCATTTAAACCTAGAAGAGAATGCCTTTTTTAACGATCATGCCTTGCAAGGGGACTCGGTACTACCGATGGTTCACGCTTTAAGCTGGATGGTTGAAGGTGCGAGAGGGTTATATTCTGGGTACCACCTACATGAAGTAACAGATGTTTCTGTGCTTAACGGCGTGATCTTAAGCAAAGAATTGCCACCGGGATTTGATCTATTTATTAGCGAATTAGAAAAAACTTCTGATACAGTATTACTAGAGGCTAAAATCCAAAGTCAAAATGGTGATAAGACCAGATACCATTACTCAGTGAAGATTCTACTGGGAATGAAAGCCCCAGAGTCACAAATGATCAAGCCTAACTTAGAGGCCAGCCAATCAGAAGAGGGCGCTAGCCTTTATAAAAACAGAGTTTTATTTCACGGGCCAGCCTTTCAGATGGTCACTGAAGTACTAAACCAAAATGAAGGTTCCTTAACTCTTAAGTGCAACACCCCTAGGCCTACAAGCTTAGGTCAGTTTGCTTTTGGGTTGTTTAACCCCTTTAGTGAAGATGTTTTATTGCAGGCTATGTTAATCCAAGCCCACAAACTAACGGGTAACGCTTCTCTACCTTTAAAGATTTCGAAAGCTAAGATGTTCCATCCATCACCCTTGGGCAGAGACTTCTATGTTACTTTAGAAGTTGTAAAATCTAGCGCTGGGAACCTTGAAGCCAAGGTTTACTCGCACTCTAAATCAGGAAAGGTTTATGCCTCTTTTGAAAATGCTCAGGTGACCATCTCAGAAAAATTAAACGCTAAGTTTTTAAGCTAACATGGAAAAAATTGCAGTCATCGGGATCTCCTGTCTATTCCCAGGAGCCAGTAACCCAGAAGAATTCTTTGAAAATCTTTTGGAAAAAAAGGACGGAACCAGCAAGGCTACGGCAACAGAAATGGGGCAAGACCCCAGTTTATATTTAGGTGAAAAAAAGGGCACGCCCGATAAAACCTATAACGTCCGTGGCGGTTATATTCGCGGTTTCGAATTTGATGCCAGCGGTTTTAAATTACCAGAAGACAAATTGAAAGGCCTTGACCCTGTTTGCCAGTGGCCGCTTCACACAGCTCGTGAGGCACTAAAAGATGGTGGCTATCTAGATAATGCAGAGGCTTTAAAAAAGACAGGTTTAATCTTAGGCAATCTTTCCTTTCCTACTCGGTCTTCCAACCAGCATTTTATTCCCCGTTATCACAAAAAATTAGAAGAGCTTGCAACTGCTGCTTTGCAGGGTGGTAAGATCAACTTTAGTGATGCTATTGCTGAGAACAACCCAGATAATGCCTGGATCTCAGCTCGCCCAACTAAGATCATTTCTGAGGCCTTGGGCCTTAAAGCCAGCCATTTAACCCTTGACGCTGCCTGTGCTTCCAGTTTGTATTCTGTAAAGATTGCTTGTGATTATCTACTCACTGGCAAAGCTGATTTGATGCTTGCTGGTGCCGTTAGTGCGGCAGACCCCTTTTTTGTTTCCATGGGTTTTTCTACCTTTCAGGCTTTCCCTGAAGGCGAACGCTCTTACCCTTTAGATAAAAACACCCAAGGGCTGGTTTACGCTGAAGGCGCTGGTTTCTTTTTGCTTAAAAAATTAGACCGTGCCCAGGCAGACGGTGACCATATCCATGCTGTGATTGAAGGCATTGGCCTGTCTAATGATGGTAAGGGTAAATTTATCCTCAGCCCCAACCCCGTTGGGCAAAAATTAAGTTATGAACGAGCTTACAAAAAAGCTGATTGCGACCCTAAAGATGTAGCATACATTGAATGTCACGCAACGGGTACACCTCTAGGTGATGTCACTGAGCTTGAATCTTTAGACAGCTTTTTTGGCCCCCTAGGCCACAAGCCCTTAGTTGGTAGTGTAAAGTCGAACTTTGGACACATGCTAACTGCCGCAGGAATGGGCAGTATGCTCAAGATGATAATGTCCATGAAGGCAGGTCAGATTCCTGCAACCATCCATGTGAAAGAACCACTACGCTCACAAAATGGTGTGATTGATGGGGATTCCATTGTAAATGAAACCATCACTTGGCCCAAGAAAGGTCACCTCGGGGCTGTTAACGCCTTTGGATTTGGTGGAACCAATGCCCATGCAATCTTTTCTCTCAATACCAAAGAAAAACGAAAAGATGGTGAAACCTATAAAACTAAACCTTTAGCTATTATTGGCTTAGAGGCTACCTTTGCAGGTGCCACAAACACTGCCGAATTTGAAGATGCTATTTATAAGGGCAAAGACTTAAAAGTTGCCGCTCCGGAGACCCGATGGCAAGGCTTAGGTGAGGCACCAATCGGTGGCTACCAAGAATCATTGGATTTTGATTTTTTTAAATATAAAATTCCACCCAATGAGCAAGACCCTTTATTACCACAACAGCTACTTCTTTTAAAGGTAGCCGATCGGGCAATCCAAGATGCAGGCTTAAAGGAAGGCAGCAACACAGCTGTGATTGTGGCAATGGAAACCGACCCCACCTTGCACAGGTTCAGAGGCAGAATCGAGCTGGCGTGGAGGATTGAAAAAGCCTTGGAAGACCAGGGAACTCCTTTAGATGCAGAGGAAAAAACAGCTTTAAAAAAGTCCTTAATGGATAGTCTCCACAACTCAGTAGGTGTGAACCAATTCACAAGTTTTATTGGTAATATCATGGCCTGTAGGGTCAGCAGCCTTTGGGATTTTAGTGGGCCTAGCTTAACGATCTCAGCAGAAGAAAACTCAACTGCCAAGGCAATTGAAGTGGCGCAACTTTGGTTGAGTCGGGGCGAAGTAGAAAGTGTGGTAATTGGTGCTGTGGACTTGAGTGGATCTTTTGAGCAGTTTGAAATTACTAAAGAAAATGTTAAAAATCTAAGCTTCATCGACGAGCATCTATCTCTCGGTGACGGCGCTGGTGCTATCGTGTTACAAGAGGCTGAGAAAGCGGAAAAAGAATCGGCTCAAATCTACGCTAAGATTAATGAAATCAGCCCTATAGAAGATACGCTTGATGTATCAGGTATCGACTATGTTGAGTTTTCTGGTCATGGCTCCGCACCAACTTTTACAGGCGATAAACTAAGCTTAACCGCTGGTTCTGCCTCCTCAAACGTCGGTCATTCCATGGCAGCAGGCCAAATGTCAGGCCTTGTGAAGTTAGCCTTGATGATCAAAAAAGGCTTTTTACCTCCCGCCTTGAACCCACCAAAAGATGCTCCTGAGAATTTCTTTTTTGACCACAGCGCTCGCCCTTGGTTAAACTTTGACTCACGTAAAGCCTCCCTCATTCACCTAGGTGAAGGTGCATGCCGCATTGATTTAGAAGCAGGCACAGGATTAAGTGACAAGCCAAATGCAGGCATAAAAGCTGGGCCTTATCTATTTTGTTTGCGTGGTGATTTAAAGGTCGAACTGACAAACTTAAAAGCAGAAGCAACAAAAAACACCCCTCTATTTGATCTTGCTAAGTCTTGCTACTATGGCACTCGCAAAAATAAGGGCAAGAGCATCGTCTTGGTTGCAGGCAACCAGAGCGATTTAATTTACGAAATTGACCAAGCTTTACAAGCCTTTGACATGGGCCGTGATTTTTCTTCCCCGAAAGGCAGCTGTTATTTTGAAAAACCTGTCCAAGGGAAATTAACCTTTGTTTACCCTGGTGGTTTTAATAGCTACCCTGGGCTGCATCGGGATTTACTTTATAAATTTCCAGAGCTTTGGAATTTGCCACAGAGCTACACATCAGACCCTGCAAATTTATTCCGCTCCGATTTGATCTTCCCAAAAACGGCTCAACCTATGAGTGAGGAAGAAGAACGTAGCTACCTAAAAAGCCTTGCCCCTCAAGCGGTTGCCATGTTTGAAACAGGGATCAATAGCTCTATTTTACTTACAGCTTTATTTCGTAGCCTTTTCCAATTAGAGCCTGAAACAGCTTTAGGTTATTCCATGGGAGAAGTGTCCATGACCTTTGCTCTTGGTGGTTGGGAGTCTACTGATGAAATGACTAAATACCTAAAAGATGAACCTGTTTTTAAACAGCGTTTGGCTGGTGAGATGGGCGTGGCGCAAGAGGCTTGGGGGCAACACAAAGTAAACTGGAAAGGTTACTCTGTGCAAGCAACTGCCGATGAAATAAACACAAAAATACAGAACCTAGAGAAGGTACACTTGCTGATCATCAACAGCCCCACAGAAGTGGTGCTTGGTGGGGACGGCGAGGCCTTGGATGACTTTTTGGCTAAAGAAAAATTTGAATTTCGAGCCATACCCTTGCATGACATTATCCACTGCGATTTGGTCAAGCCTGAGTATGAGCAGTTGAAGAAACTCCATACCACAGCCATCCCAAACCCACCGAATGTAGAATTCTACACAGCGGCAGGTTACAAAAAGACAGAGATAACTTCGGAACAAATAGCTACAAATATAGCCGATATGTATATCACTACATTGGATTTTCCAAAGTTGGTGAATAATGCTTATGATGGCGGGTCTAGAATTTTCTTAGAATTAGGCCCACGGATGAGTTGTTCCAAGTGGATCGACCAGATTTTAGGATCTAAAGAACATCTATCCATTGGTGTAAACCAAAAGGGGCAAGATGACTTTAAAGGTATCAGTAAAGCCCTAAGTCAGATATGGGCACTTGGTTACGACCTAGAACTCCAAGCAATATTTGGCCCTGAAGAAATGGCTGCAAAAACATCTCGTAGCTTTGTACAGAAGGTATTAATCGGTGGTCATAAAATGGAAACTCCAACCGTTAAAGCGGCAGTTAAGGCCCCTGTGCCTGTTGCGGCTAAAGTTGTGGCACCCGTTGTAAAAGCGCCGAGTCCTGTTGTGCAAAAAGTACCTGCGGTAGTTAAAGCACCTGCACCTGTGAGTAAATCTGTAGTACCAAAAGCACCTGCACCTGTTGCGGCTAAAGTTGTAACGCCGAAAGGCCCAAGCACACCAAAAACAAACACACATCCAATGACCACTAAAACACCAATGACATCGGTTTCACCTGTTACCACGAACCCTAACATGAGCCAAATGAATGCCCTTGATGCTCTCTTTGACTTACACCAAGGTATTCATAGGAATCACAGCGCATTTTTAGAATTCCGCCGCGCCTCCATGGAAGAATTGACAGGGTTAATCCAGCTGAACCAAGCTTTGGCAGGAAATAACTCCCCGATGCTTCCTTCTAGCGGCCAAGCCTACAGCCAGCCAGTAGCTAACCAGCAACCTGCCTACGCAGCTCCTGTTACAGCTAATGTTACCACACCTGATGTAATTGCTCCGAAGAAATCACCAAGCCAGTTGGCTTATCCACCAGTCGCCCATGCAGGACCCAAAGTGGATTGTATCTGGGATGAAGCAGATCTTATGGAATTCGCCTGTGGCAAGATTGAAAATGTCTTTGGCCCCGAGTACGCAGTGATAGACACTTACGGCCCTCGGGTGCGCTTGCCCATGCCTCCTTATTTACTAGCCAACAGAGTAACAGCCTTAAACGCCACCAGAGGTGAGTTTAAGCCCAGTAGTATTGTAACGGAATACGATGTGCCTGAAAATGCATGGTTTTGTGTTGATGGCCAAATCCCTTGGGCCATTGCCGTTGAAGCAGGCCAGTGCGATTTAATGTTGATCAGCTACCTAGGCATTGATTTTGAGGCGCAAGGGGAATACCTTTACCGCCTTTTAGACTGTACCTTAACCTTCAAAGGCGAAATGCCTAAGGTCGGCGACCGTATGAGATACGAGATCCAGATCAACTCCTTTGCTAAGCAGGATAAAAACCTCCTCTTTTTCTTTGAGTATAAATGTTTTGTCGGTGATGAATTAGTTCATACCATGACAGACGGCTGCGCTGGATTCTTTAACGAAGAAGGCCTTTCCAAAGGCAAGGGTGTAATCCGCACCAACAAAGAAATTAAATTTAGAGCGTCAGTGCAGAAAGCTTCCTTTGCACCACTTATTCAAAATTCTAAAACCTCATTCTCTGACGGTGAACTCTTGAGCCTCTGTCGTGGTCAAATCCCACGTTGTATGGGGGCACAGTACGAGCAAGGTGGCAGAAACCAAGGTTTACGCTTTTCCTCAGAAGAATTTTTAATGCTCAGTCGCATTACTGAGGTCAACCAAACAGGTGGGCTTTGGGGCTTAGGTGAAGTGAAAGCTGTAATGGATTTAACTTCTGATTCATGGTTCTTCCCTTGCCACTTTAAAGATGACTCTTGCCTTGCCGGGTCTTTGCAGGCTGAAGGCTGTGTGCAGTTGCTTGAATTTTATATGATCTATTTGGGCCTCCATAACGGTTGTACCGACGCTAGATTCAGACCCATCCATAGCTTACCCAATAAAGTTCGCTGTCGTGGTGAAGTTGGCCCCGGTGACCCAAGATTGGAATACCGCATGGAAGTTATCGAGATTGGCTTACATCCAAGACCTTACGCCAAAGCCAACGTAGATATCATTTTAAATGGTAAGGTTGTGGTTGATTTCCAAGATGTTGGGATTGAATTGATTGAAAAGGCCGAAGAGTTGGCTCAAGTTGCAGCAACTCCTGTAGCAGTTGCGACTCCAGTAGCTGACCCAAACAGACGCATGGATTACAACGACCAAGCAATTGTTGAGTTTGCAGTTGGTTCTTTAGGCAAAGCTTTTGGCCCTGACTTTAATATTTTTGAAGGCAAATTGAGCCAGAGAAACCCCAATGGTCAGTTACAACTAGTTAGCCGTGTCCCTGAATTTAACGGTGTACAAGGAAAATTTGAAAAGGAATCCATACTAATCAGCGAATACGATGTTTTTGCTATGGACTGGTATTACCAAGATAACCCAGCAGGCGTTTTGCCTTATTCTGTAATTATGGAAATTGCTCTGCAACCTTGCGGCATTATTGGTGCCTTAATGGGCAGCCCTTTAGTATTCCCAAAGACAGACCAACGCTATAGAAACCTAGACGCAACGGCAACCATGTATGGCAGCCCTGATCTACGTGGTAAGATCATCACCTGTAAGGTTTGGCTGCATTCTACCTCCAAAGCCCAAGATACTCTAATCCAAAAGTATTCCTTTGAGTTACTCGTTGACGGCGTTAAATTCTACGACGGTAAAACAACATTTGGTTACTTCACCCAAAAAGCTTTATCTAACCAGTTGGGTCTAGATGTTGGTAAACTCAAGCCCCTTTGGATTGATGAGAATAATGCCGCATCTACCACTTATAACTTAAGCGATGAAGCTAGTTGCTCTGTATTTACAGCAAAGCCAGCCCAACCAAACTTAAAAATAGGCCGTGGACAGCATAACTATTTAGATCAGGTGCAAGTTGTTGGTAGCGGTGGTAAGCACAGCAAAGGCTATGTCAGTGGCTCTAAGACCATTATTAATGATGACTGGTTCTTTGAGTACCACTTTAAAGATGACCCGGTTATGCCTGGTTCTTTGGGTGTGGAAGCCATTACCCAAGCGATCAAAACTTTTGCTTTAGATCAAAATTTAGGGGCCAAGTTTACGAACCCGATTTTTGACCATGCCATCGGCCAAGCCGATTGGAAGTACCGAGGCCAGATCGTCCCTGAAAATGATGTCATGTCTTTAGAGGCCCACATTACCTCAATTGAAGAGACCGCTGGTGCAACTACAATCTGGGCCGAGGCAAGCCTTTGGAAAGATGGACTCCGAATTTATGAAGTGCCAAAAATCGGTATCCAAATAAGAGAGCAGTAATTCGGGAATAATAATCCGAGAGCATTAATAAGAGATCCGTAATTTAAAACTGGGTTTTAAATTACTGGAATACTAAAACTAAAAAGAACAATTACCAAAGAGAATAAAATGACTATTACTTTTTCCGGCCCTACATCAGGTCACACATGGGCGGGGGATACAGCCCTAGTGACTGATTTAAACCAAATCAAAACAGCCTTAAAAGACTTAAACAGCAGCCATCTTTTTGTACAAAATGGCGAGACAGTTGGCCTTTGTGAGGGCGGCCAAGTTGGCTCAGGTGAAGGTTTGCCTGTTGTGGCTCACTGCCCCCCAATCAACCCAGTTCAGTTAGGTGACTCTAGCTTTATGGCCTTCCATGGCGTGACACTTCCTTATTTTGCAGGCTCTATGGCCAACGGAATCAGTAGTGCCGAAATGGTTATCGCTCTTGGTAAAGAAGGAATTTTAGCCTCTTTTGGTGCGGCAGGCTTAACAGCTCCTGTGATAGAAAAGGCCATCGACCAAATCCAAACCGCCTTACCAAATGGGCCTTATTGCTTCAACTTGATCCACAGCCCGACAGAACCAGCTTTAGAGTCCCAAGCAGTTAAGCTTTACTTAGAGCGTGGCGTGACGACCTTAGAAGCCAGCGCTTACCTCGATGTAAGTTTGCCTTTGGTTCATTACCGTGTGGCAGGCTTAAGTAAAGATGCCAATGGCAATGTAGTTTGTAAAAATAAGATCATTGCTAAGATCAGTAGAAAAGAAGTGGCGACAAGATTTATGGAGCCTCCATCAGAGAAGTATTTAAAAGCTGCTTTAGACCAAGGTTTAGTTACAGCCGAACAGGTAGAAATTGCGAGAACCATGCCTTTGGCTGACGATGTTACCGTAGAAGCTGATTCAGGCGGTCACACAGACAACAGACCTTTAGTCAGTTTACTGCCAGCTATAATTTCACTACGTGACGAAATCCAAGCTAAGAGAAACTACCCCACTGAGATTCGTGTTGGTGCAGGCGGTGGAATTGGTTCCCCTGAAGCGGCACTGGCTACCTTTATGATGGGTGCGGCATACATCGTTACTGGGACAATTAATCAGGCCTGTAAAGAATCAGGCTCCAGTGATCACGTTAGAAAAGCCTTGGCCCAAGCCGATATGGCTGACGTTATGATGGCCCCTGCCAGTGATATGTTTGAAATGGGTGTGAAGCTACAAGTTTTAAAGCGTGGGACTTTATTCCCCATGCGTGCAGGTCGCTTGTATGAACTATACTTAAACAACAACTCTATTGATGATATCGACCCAACCGAACGGGCAAAACTAGAAAAAACAGTGTTCCAGCGCCCGCTTGAAGATGTTTGGGCCGATTGCGTTGCCTTCTTCACCGAGCGTGACCCTGAGACCATTAAAAAGGCCCAGGGGAATGAAAAACGTAAAATGGCTTTGATCTTCCGCTGGTATTTGGGTCTTTCCTCACGTTGGGCAAACACCAACGAGAAAGGCAGAGAAATGGATTACCAGATTTGGTGTGGTCCGGCTATTGGCCCTTTTAACGATTGGACCAAAGGCACCAGTTATGAATCCTTTGAAAATAGATATGTAGCCCCTTTAGCTATCGAGCTAATGAATGGTGCCGCTTATCTTTACCGCTGCCAAGCCTTAAAAATGCAAGGTCTAAAGCTACCAAATTCTATCTTAAACATTAAACCACAGTAAAAAACACCTATGTTTGAAGCCCTTTCAGCAGCCGCCTTTAGTATCCCTATTGAGCAACTGGCTCTTTATTTAATCGGTATTGCCACATCCGTACTTGTGCTTATCTACATTGGGACTATATACTTAAGTAAAAAAGGCAAAGGTAAACGGGGAATCCAATCCATCCCCACAGGTTTGATAGTCAAGCCAGACCAAGAAGAATACCAAAAACAAATCTTAGAAACCTTAGAAAAACAGGGCTTAGGTGCCCAGTTGGACTATGTGACCAAGATGATTAAGTTGAAGGTACCAAGACTCAATATGAGCCTACTGCAAACAGACCCCAAAGAAATTGTCGAAACCTTTTTTTGTGGCGATTTAGACGCAACAAAACGCCTTTTACTAGATAACTCTGAAGGCGAGAAACAAGCTTTTTACTTTTGGAATGTTGCTGACATAGCATGGGTGCAATTGGACTTTAGAACCGCTCTTTATTACCTAGAGCAGGCTCGAAAACTGGACCCTGAAGATGAAGCCATTGATGAAAATTATCATGAAACAATAACCCTTTGGGAATCAAGGGATAAAAGTATCATCCCTGATTATGCCCCTGCGGAAACGGAATAAATATGAGTCTATACTACAAAATAACCCTTACTTTTTTAGTTATTGCCGTGGTTTGGGTGATCGGCTATGTGGTTTATTATCAATCCACACCTCCTGTGGACATGTCACCTGTAAGCGAGTCGATTGAAATTGGCGCCGCTATTACTGAATAAGTGCTAACCACTTATTATAGATAGAACCAGTAAAACACTAAAGCCTGCTTGCAGGCTTCAGGTTTCTATTGCCCCTGAAGGCTGTACCGAGTATCTAGAACTCTTCGGCATCCTTGCCCACTCGTTTAATAGTCACAGATTTCAACTCATCGCCTTTGCGAATCATATCCACCACAGGTTGCCCCTGAATCACCGCACCAAAAACCGAATGTTTTCCGTCTAACCAAGGCGTTGGTTTGTGAGTAATAAAGATCTGACTTCCGTTAGTATTAGGCCCACTGTTGGCCATACTTAAAATTCCAGGTCGGTTATGGGTCAGATCCTTGTGAAATTCATCCTTAAACTTATAGCCTGGGCCACCCATGCCTGTGCCAGTAGGGTCACCTGTTTGCACCATAAAATCAGGAATTACTCTGTGGAAAACCATCTTTTCATAGAGAGGAGTTGTCATATATTTTTGGCTTCTGGGGTGGGTCCAAGACTTTTTACCTGTAGCCAAGCCAATAAAGTTTTTTACTGTAACAGGCACACGCTTAAAATAGAGTTTCGCCGTGATATCCCCTTTTGAGGTGTGGATGATGGCATAAATGCCTTCGTTTAGTTCCTCAGCACTGGCTGACAAGGTAAAAAATGAAATGATAAGAATGAGGATAATTTTTTTCATGGTATTTTGTTCTTTAGCTTTTCTCTGTTTGCCAATCACCGTTATAATGCTTATAACAAGCGATAGGAGTTACTATTATGAATCCAGTTTTTTTATCTTTTGCAGGTTTTGAAGTCCGCTATTATGGTTTGTGTTACGCTCTAGCAATCATCATTGGTTACCAGATTGCTATTCGTGACCACAAACATTGGGGATTGAATAAACTTTCAACGGACGACCTTTTTGACCTCGTATTATTTAGTTTTTTCGGGGGTCTACTTGGTGGTCGTTTGTACTACGTTGCCTTTAATTTTAACCATTATTTTCATAGTGGCAAGCCTTGGTGGGAATTTTTAGCAATGTGGCATGGCGGTATGGCTATCCACGGTGCTCTAATCCTTGGCCCCTTGGCCCTTTGGGTTGGTTGTAAGATCAAAGGTGTTTCTTTTTTAAACGTTACTGATATGTGGGCAACCCACTTTTTATATGCACAGGCTTTGGGCCGCATTGGTAACTTTATGAATGGTGATGCACATGGGTACCCAACCGACCAGCCTTGGGGTGTGGTCTTTCCATACGGACCAGCGGCAGAAGAGTTCCCGGGCATTCCGACCCACCCTGTCATGCTTTACGAGTCTGGGTTAAATTTAATTGGTTGGGCCTTACTTTTTAAAATCAGCCGCACCCACCGCCAACCTGGCTTTATGATGTGCGCTTACGCTATCACCTACTCCTTAATTAGGTTTTTCTGTAGCATGTTCCGTGCAGATGATCTCTACATGTATGGCTTTAGAGCGCCTCATGTTGTGAGTGTGGCTGCCATTGTGGGTAGCTTGATATTGATTATGGGATTTGATTTGGCAAAGAAGCGGATTGTACCTTTGAAAAAAGGCGAAAAGAAAAAGCTCAATGTGCCTAAGGCTAAGGCCTAAAGGTAAGCTTTCTTTTCTCAAATACTAAAACCTCTTAAACCCAAAAAAGCTCGCTACCTTGCATTAAGGTGGCGGGCTTTTTTTGTTTTTACCTAAGACTACCTAAAATTAAACAGCAATAAATAAACGGAAACTACAGGCCTGCCCGTTTAAGTCCCAAGTAGTAAAGTCATCACCCTCTTCGGTTTCAAAGGAAATTTTATCACAGAGGGTTTCTTTGGCAATGTAAGCTTGGGCGGCCTTAAGCACATCGGTCACCTTGGCTGCTGCAAATACTTCTACATGAATTCTGTCTGAAACATCCAAGTCCTTATCTTTTCTTGTCTGCTGCACTTTGTTGACAAACTCGCGGGCGAGGCCTTCATCCAAAAGAGCTTGGGTAAGATGTGCGTCAATGGCTAAAGTCAGATCGCCTTCTGACATGGTTATAATTCCTTCACGCTCACTACGCTCTAGAAATAATTCTTCTAAACCAATTTCAAAGGATTCCCCTTCTAGCTCCAAAGTTTCACTGCCACCATTTTGGATGGCTACAATCTGGGCAGAGGTAAAGGCTTCAATCATGGGCTTTATTTTCCCAAGTTTTTTACCTAGCTTTGGCCCTAAGAGCTTCAAGTTGGGTTTAGCTGACAGGTGAACTAATTCTTCTTCATTGTGAGAAATTTTTACTTCCTTCACATTCAATTCATCGGTAATCAAATCAGCCATAACCTCTAACACACCTTGGGCAGCCTTGTTTTTAGTCACTAAGGTCACACTTGCCAAGGGTTGCCTAATCTTCAACTGTTGGCGGGCACGAATGGCTCGGCCCATGTTCACAGCCTTTAAAACCAAGTCCATTTCTTCTTCAAGGTCTTTATTAATAAAAGCCTCGTCTGCCGTTGGGAACAGGCACAAATGCACTGAATCGGGGGCAGTTGTTGATTCACTGGCTGTCTTTAGAATCTGATAAATCGCCTCTGATAAAAAGGGAATGAAGGGTGCTGTGATCTTAGAAAGCTCAAACAACACAGTATATAGTGTGTGGTAAGCAGCTGTTTTATCGTCACCATCACCAGACTTCCAAAATCGCCTGCGGCTTCTTCTTACGTACCAGTTGGTGAGCATATCTATGAAGCCCACAAAAGGTGCCACAGATTTATTCAAATCAAACTGTTCCATTTGGGTTTCTACCTCGAAGGCCAAATGATGCAACCGACTCATAATCCACTGGTCCAAAGGATTTTCAAGCTTCGGTGCCACCTCAGGTGGCTGCCAATTGTCAATCTCGGCGTAGGTAGTGAAAAAGCTTAAAACATTCCAAAGGGGAATAAAAATCCCACGTATGGTTTCTTGCAAACCTGATTCTGCAAATTTCAACTCGTCAGCCCGAATTGCACCTGAATTTAACATGTACAGACGGACAACATCAGCACCGTACTTATTCAACATATCCCAGGGGTCGGGATAGTTTTTTAAAGACTTGCTCATTTTTTTGCCGTCTTCAGCGAGCAACATCCCTGAAACAACACAAGCCTTAAAGGCAGGCTTTTCAAAGAGG
>JASJGK010000123.1:0-3261 GCA_033791585.1 SAR324 cluster bacterium
ACAAGAAGAAGGGATTGAAAAGGATTATAGAAAAGAACAAAGACTGAAAAAGGTTATAAGTCTTCAGGAGTAAAGGCCACAACTTGGTCTATTGATTTAAGCTCCAATAAAACCATCACTAAACGATCAAGTCCTAGAGCAATACCACTTGCCTTTGTGATTTTAGCAATGTCTTTTAAAAAGGCTTCGGGCATAGGCATTTCCAATAAAGCCTTTGAATGAGACCTCTCCTTACAAAAGCGTTCACGCTGAATTTCAGATTCAAGCAGCTCGCTAAACCCATTCGCCAATTCAATTCCCTTAACATAAAGTTCAAAACGTTCAGCCAAACCTGAATCAGTCTTTTTAGCCTTGGCCAAAGAAGCCTGTTCTATTGGGTAATCAATAAGAAAACAAGGCTGGTTTTGCCCTAAATTCGGCTCTATTTGATCGACTAAAATGAAATCAAATTCACCCTCCTTGCTGGCTTTCTTGCTATCACTTTGGGTGAATTTTGCAAAAGCTTGGGCTAGGGTTAAATTTTCCCACTTTGCATCTAAGAAGTATTTTTTGATACTCTTTGGAAGGTCAACTTTTTTCAAAATATAAAAAACTAAAGCCTGGCAATCTTTCATCAAGTCCAGATAATCTCCCCCCACCCTATACCACTCAAGCATGGTAAATTCTGGAAGGTGTAAGTATCCCCTTTCATTTTTTCTAAAAGCTTTATTAATTTGAAATATATCCCCTGATCCAGAAGCCAATAGTCGTTTCATGTATTGCTCAGGAGAACTTTGTAAATAGTTATTTTCCGACTTAAAAAGTTCTATATTCGCTTCTGGCAAGGCTTGGGGGCTGCGAATTTGAGTTTCAACTTCAAAAAAGCCCTGGTCAAAAAAGAATTCTCTAACTGCTTTAAGAATTTCACTTCGTTTTTTTAAAATTTCTATCTTTCCCATTTGACCCATGTATTAAAAATTTTAGGTTACTCAATGGTTTCTCATGGGGCAAATGGTTTATTAGATTAGGTTGGGCTGTTTTTTACTACTTCTCCTAATAATTTCTAGTAAAAACTGAATGAAGCAGACAGGTACTTGCGTCAAACAAAAGATTTGACCTAGAAAAACCTAAGCGCTAAGATACAAATTATATATTTAAAATTTTGGAGGTGGTTTATGCGCTTATTAACTCGTAGCGATTTTGACGGCTTATGCTGTGCGGCTTTATTAGTTGAAGCTGGGATTGTAGATGAATTTAAATTTGTTCATCCAAAAGACATCCAAGATGGACTGATTGAAGTAACAAAAAATGATGTTTTAGCAAATATTCCCTATGCTGATGGCTGTGGTCTTTGGTTTGACCACCATTCTTCAGAAGCAGAAAGATTGGCTTTACTTGATGAATTTCATTTTGAAGGTGAATCCCGTGTTGAATTAAGTTGCGCCCGTGTAATTTATGATTACTATGGCGCTGATAAATTCCCAAGCTTTGATGCAAACGGTTTGATGGAAGCTGTTGATAAATGTGACT
Source organism: SAR324 cluster bacterium (assembly GCA_033791585.1). GTDB lineage: Bacteria > SAR324 > SAR324 > XYD2-FULL-50-16 > XYD2-FULL-50-16 > JASJGK01. Next base: position 1,510 of record JASJGK010000123.1, read on the forward strand.
CAGGTCAATTAAATAGAGAAGAAATTTTAACCCCAAAGGGTTGGGTTCTTTTAAGCTTTATTATGGACCCAAGAACAGGTCTAGCTCGATACCGTGATTACAGGATTCCAAACTACCAACTAATGGAAGACTTAATCGAAGCCTGTCGCTCAAAAAGAGTAGAGGAAATTTTAGAAATGCCTGATGTGCAAGAAAGAATTACTCGCTACTTAGACCAAGAGCAAAAGTATGAAGAAATGATTACTAAGAACAGCGTTACTGATGGCAACGTGTTGATCATAGACCTACATGAAGTTGATGAAATTTTATCAGGCAACAGGTTCAAAGAATATGTTCTATTCCCGGAACAAAACATTTCTATCCGAGTCCTCTGGGGCAAGGAGAAACAAAACATGGTTTTTACATGCGGGCATAGTATCTTTAACCGTACTTCCAAGACAGATATTGGGGCCTTAATGCTCAAGTATGGTGGGGGTGGTCACTGGTTTGCTGGTACTTGTCAAGTTCCAACTCCAGAGTGGGAGGATTCACTAAAAGCCATTACTGAAAAAATGAAAGCAGATGGTTAATTTTTAACCTGCTTAAATTATTCATAGAAACAAAAAACCCTGATGCTGCTAGATTAACCAGCAATTTCAGGGCTTTTTTTGTCTAAAAATTAAACCTCGTTTACTTAATTCCTAACTAATTTTGGTAAGCCTGCTCCCCATGTAAAGAAGAATCCAGACCAGTAAGTTCTATTTCCTCAGAGACTCGAAGCCCCATAATAGCATCAAGAACTTTTACGATGATTAGTGTACCTATACCTGCATAGACAATAGTAAAACCAACAGCAAAGACCTGTTCAAAAAGTAAATCCACCCCACTGGTAAAGTCATTGATTAACCCGTTGCGTCCTGCCGAGTTAACAACGGTAGTGGCGAAAATTCCTGTCGCTAAAGCCCCAAATATTCCCCCTAATCCGTGAACACCGAATGCATCTAAAGAGTCATCAAAGCCGAATTTACCTTTTAGACGAACTCCATAAAAACAAACAACTCCCCCCATTAACCCAATGAACATCGAAGAAGGAGCCGAGACAAAACCAGCGCCAGGCGTAATGGCCACAAGGCCAGCAACCAAACCAGAGGCAGCGCCTAAAGCACTTGGTTTCTTAAGTAAAAACCACTCCATCATCACCCAACTAAACAAGCCTGATGCAGCAGAAATATGAGTCACTACCAAAGCATTTGCAGCCAGGGCACCACTTGAAAGTGCACTCCCAGCATTAAAGCCAAACCAGCCAAACCAAAGGAGAGCTGCACCAAGTAAAGTGAAAACAAGGTTATGGGGCGGCATTGCAACCTTACCATAACCCTTACTTTTAACTTTCACTTTTTTATTTTTTATGGTTCTGTTGCTACTCAACCCACCAGCCAAGAGTGGCATTATTGATCCTAAAGCTGAGTTTATGATTACCGCAAGTTGGGAAGATGGTAGCCCTAATGATGTAGATACCTGGGTAGAAGGTCCGGATGGAAAATTGGTCTGGTACAAGCATTCTCAAGATGGATTAATGCATCTAGATCGTGATGATCGTGGTTTAACCAATGATATGCAGTTGGTAGATGGCAAAGAAATAATCAATCCATTAAATCAGGAAGTCGTCACTATTCGTGGTCGTCCACCAGGAGAGTTTGTGGTGAACCTGCATTATTATCATAGCGAAAATGGTCGGGAAGTTCCTGTGACTGTTTATGTGGCTGAGGTAAA
>JASJGK010000124.1:0-3821 GCA_033791585.1 SAR324 cluster bacterium
CAGTAGGGTTGCCGTTCCACTTGCTCCGAGGCAAGTACTTGCTCAGGACTTAAAACTTGTACATCTGACATAAGACAATCCTAAAAAAAGGTAGGCGAGGCTTGCCCCGCATAAACGATGATAAAGCGAAGAGAAAAACCACCAATTAAAACTAATGCTGGGGTGATCGGCGAAAAATGAACCTTACCCATGGATTCTCTAGTTTCAATGAAGAGAGGAACAACAATCCCGCCCAATATAGTCACGATCCAAAACCAAGGGGCATAGGCCCCCGTGATCAATTCCATCATGGCGCTGTGATTATTCTCAGGGCCAGTGATACCACCGATAATCAAAGCTGTGATGGCCAAGGCTTCTAGGGATAAAAGATACATATCCATGGTGGCGTAAAAGCGTTTTTTGATCGGCGGGGCCATCCACATCATTAAAGCTGTGGCGGAAGACATCCCAGAAAGCAAGAATACGATTCCCAACACCGAGTTAGACCATAGTGGCCTTGCATAAAAGGTTGCTAAAAGCACACCAGTGTAAACCCCAATGCCACTGCCAATATGCACATTTAGAAAGGCAATATGCTTTTTCATCGGCATAAAGAAATCAATGATTGGCGTTAAAAAAGTATATTTCTCTAGTTTATCTTTATAGAGCAAAACCACCTGTAATATGGCTAGAGGGTAAAAAACCATCAAAAGCCAAGAACCCCAAGACATAGGTGAAGTTAACACAAAGGCTGTATAGAACCGCCAGACGTGAGCCTTATAAGCCAAATCCAAAAAGAGAAAAAACATTCCCACTGATAAAACAATGGGGCTTAACAGGGCTGAAAGCCTTACTGTATAGCTGAAATTTGCTTCATTACGAGTGATCAAAATACCACTGCTAATGATTAATAATCCTGCTGCTAGTCCACCACAAAAAAGGTAGATGGGTACTTCCCAACCCCAAACATGGAGGTGAGGAAGCACTTGAGGATTGAGTTTGTTTGTTACGATTTCAATCATCTTATTTCAACCAATAGAGTTTAGGTTTAGTACCAGCGTGAGCCTTATCCACTTTCACATCTCGGCCCTTCATTAGAGCTTCTGCCTTGCCATCGTTGCTATTTAAATCGACCAAGGTCAAGCAAGAGGTGGGGCAAACTTGGGTGCAGGCGGTAGTTTCCATCCCAGCTTCAATGCGGTGACTACAAAAGGAGCATTTATCGGCAAAGCCTTCTGGGTGAATGTAGCGAGCATCGTAAGGGCATGCCGCCATGCAAGCCTTGCAGCCTGTACAGAGGTCCCTGTTGATTTGTACCGTGCCATCGCCAGGGTAGTAGCTAGCCTCGGTAGGACAGTTGCTAACACATGGCGCATCTTCACAGTGCTGGCACCGCTCCGATTTATTTTGCATAGTCAAGTTGGGAAAGGTTCCCTTGGTAATGGAAACAACCCAATCACGACAAAAGCCTTCGGGTATATTATTTTCCGTCTTGCAGGCATAAACGCAAGCGGAGCAACCGACACATCGTTTGGTGTCGATTATCATGGCGTATTTACGTTCTCTGCTCATCGACTGAAGGTGATAAAGTTGTTTTTAAATCCAGTGCCGCCCATAATTGGGTCGACAGTTAAGTTGCTAATCATTTCATTTGCGCTTGCTCCGCGGCGGTAAGCAAACTCAAGCCTTGGGTCATTTTGCCCAAATCCGTGGGCCATATAAACCACATCTGGCCTGATTCGTTCGGTCAGTTTAAGGCGGACCTTGCTGACGGATTTTTTCCCGTCCTGATTGATTAAATGAACATATTCATTATTTTTTAAACCCAAATCTAGGCCTGTAATCTTATTGAGCCAAACCTCATTTTCAGGCATCAATTCCCCTAAAAATCGGTTGTTGGAAGTCCGCCCAAAGGTGTGCATGGGTACACGGCCATAGATTAGACGGTAGTAGCCAGGTGGGTTTTCAGGGTGTTTCGTGTATTGTGGCACAGCGTCAAACCCTAAAGAAGAAAGCTTGGCCGAGGCTAATTCGATCTTACCTGAGGGAGTTTTAAAATGTAGGGGTTCGCCTGGCTGCCTGTAGATAGTATTATCTTCCTTTACCATTACACCTTTAGTCTTCATGGTCATTAGGTCGGTTCCAGCGGCTCTAAGTCTTTTATCTAGATACTCTTCAATGGGCGGAAATAAACCTTTTAAGCCCCACTTTTCTGCCAACATTGCAGCAATTTCGTGGCCAGGCTTGGCATTTAAGTTCTTCAAGGGAGCAACGGCAGGTTGGCGGATTGCAACGTAGGGTTTGCGGTAAGTTCTATCGTCAAGGTCGTCGTAACGTTCAAGATAGGTCACTTCAGGCAAGACGACATCAGCGTAACCAGTGATTTCCATAGGCAGCACATCGACAGCCACTAAAAAGTCTAGCTTTTTCATGGCTTCAATGGTGGTCTTTTGGTCGCCTAGTGTTTGAGGTAGATTCGTACCGTAAACAAACCAAGCTTTAAAATTCCCTTTAATGGTTTCTTCCAAGACTTCATTAGAAGGAATTTGGGAAGCCAGGGGGAAACGGCTGTGGAATTTTTTAAAGCCTTCTTTGTTCACAGCGAACTTGTAAGGATTAGGCACGCCATATTTTTTTGTCTGGTGAATAAAACCACCGGGCTGGCGGTAATTGCCTAAAAGGGCATTTAAAATAGCGATGGCCCGTGATCTTTGGGTGTCATCCCCATACCAAGAGACGTGTCTGCCTGGGTGAACCAAAGCACTAGAGCCAAAACGACCAAGATCTCTGGCCACTTCTCTAATGTCGTCAGGGCTGATTCCTGTAATAGCGTAGGTGGATTCAGGTGTTGCATCTGCCACCCCAGCTTTTAGCGCGTCTAGGCCTATACAGTTTTCTTTAACGAATGATCTGTTGTAAAGTTCTTCGTTGACCATAACATGGATTAAACTTCGAATCAGGGCCAAATCAGTTCCCGGCTTGATGGGCAACCATTTTTTGGCCTTGCCTGCTGCCACTGAAAATCGTGGATCAACGGCAATGATCTCGCAACCGTTAGCAACGGCATTGGCAAAGTCTTGCACCGCAGTATTGTGCATGTTCTCGCCCAAGTGACTACCGATTAAAACCAAATACTTGCTTTGGGCAATGTCTAAACCTTCAGGGCTGCCAACAGCATGGCCAAAGGTAAGTTTAAAGGCATCTTCTCTAGCTCCTCTACATTGTGCGTAACTAGGAGCTGTAAAGTTATGGATACCATAGGCCTTAAAAAGGCGCTTGAAAAAAGAGGCACCAAAACCATGAGAAAAGAGAGCTACCTTTTCTAGGCCATCTTCATCTCGGATTTTGTCAAATTTACTAGCAATTAGTGTGATGGCTTCATCCCATGAGGCTTCCCGAAACCTAGAAACACCATCTACTGTTTCTCGGATCAAAGGGGTTTTTAACCTGTTAGGGTCGTAAAGTAAACCATGGCCACCTGTGCCACGGGGGCAAAGTTTCCCGTTAGAAAGTGGGTGGTCTTGTTGGCCCGTAAGCTTAAAGACTTGGCCATCTTTCACGTGGGCATCAACGCCACAGCGCCAAAAACAAAGCTCGCAAACAGTGGGGACAATTTTGTCAGCCACCATAGCGTATACTTCTTGCTCAAATAATTGGTTTAAGGGGATAGCCCCTAGGACAGTGCTGGATGCCAAAAGACCTGAGGAAATCTTGATAAAATCTCGCCTTGTCGGTCCGGAGTCTGATATAGGATGATTCATGGTTTCTTATGTGAAGGTTCTAATTATATGTATAACATAATTCGGTTTTAAAAGGTAATGTAATTGAATAGCTTGTAAATT
>JASJGK010000125.1:0-16958 GCA_033791585.1 SAR324 cluster bacterium
AGGCCCCCTGAGAATAAACAAAGGGATAGCCAAGAAGAGCAAAAAACTTTGCGGTCTCCCATGGGCTAGGAAATAAAAAAAGGTCTTCCGCTTCTTTTAGGGCTGCAATTGGGTCTTTTACTAAATCTTTATGCCATTCCCCAGCCGACCAAGCGGTCATTTGAGAAAAAGCCTCAAAAATGGTTTGTTTCAAACCCTCTTTAATCTCAGGTGCCATCAAACCTAAAAGACTCGACTCTAAAAGCTCATCAATTTGGCCGGGGCTAGCATAGCCACCCATATTGGCTAGTTGGCTGCTTAAAGCACTAACGTCCAAGGTAAAATGCCCCCCTAAAATTGCCCGCAATAGAGCCTTCCAAAAATCCTTTTCAGGTGCTGGCGTAGTGGGCAGAGGGAAGCTTTGCCTAAAAAGTTGGTTTTTCCCGAGGCCTGCTACCCAAGTTTTTATAGACTGATCAAACTTTTCCAGTTTTTCTAGCCCCATTTCACTCATAGTCAACGCCCTTCAAGCGATGATCAAAAATAGGCATTTCCTTGCGGATCAAATTGGTTTTTTCGGGGTCCATTTCCACTATCAAAAGGCCTTCGCCTTCACTTAGCTCGCCAATCATTTCGCCCCAAGGGTCAAAGGCTACAGTGTGACCGTAAGAATTTCGTTTTTGGTTGTGCTGCCCCACTTGGGCGGGAGCAAAAACATAGCACTGGGTCTCAATGGCTCTGGCTTTGAGAAGACTATGCCAGTGATACTTGCCCGTTTGAGTTGTAAAGGCTGCAGGAACAAAAATCATTTCCGCACCCTTTTCTCGTAATTTTTGGAAGAGGCTAGGAAAGCGCACATCATAGCAAATAGAAAGCCCAATTTTACCTAGTGTATGGTCAGCAACAACAACTTCATTGCCAGCAGATACTGTTTTTGACTCACAAAGCCCCAAATTTGGGATGGCCGAATTAAAGAGGTGGATCTTATTATATTTCCCCGCCAGTTGACCATCTCTATCAATTAAAACTGCAGTGTTAAAAGGCTTGAGTGGGGCTTCAGGATTAAGGGTGATCATACCACCTAAAAGCAACGAGATATTGCACTCTTTAGCCTTAGCCTTAAAGCTCGAAATTAAGGGGCCATCTAAAGACTCAAGGTTTTCTAGATAATCGGCTGATTTTTTGCCAATAAGCAAAAAGGATTCAGGGAAAGCAATTATGTCAGCTCCTGCCTCGGCAGCTTCTTCTATAAATTTAAAAGCCTTTTCTAAATTTGCGGCTTTATTTTCTTGGGCACAAACCTGTGCTAAGGCAATGGTAGACATGTTATCGTTGGTGTAAGCGTTCAAGGCGGTTGGTCCAACGCGCCATAATATCGTAAGTTACTGTTTTGGCCCAGTCGGCAAGCATCATTGCGGTAATTTCTAAATCACCTTGTTTGCCTAAAAGAATAGCTTCTTCCTCAGGCTTAACCTTTGGCAAATGACTCACATCGACCATCATAGCGTCCATGGAGTTGCCCCCAAGTATTTTGCACATCTCACCTGCAATTAAAACATGGCCAATGTTACGCAAACGGGGGTAACCATCGCCATAACCCATGGCAATTACCGCAATTTTTGTAGGTTTGGTTGCGTGAAAATGCATTCCATAACCAACATTATCGCCAATTTGCAGGTCCTTCACGCAAGCTAATTTGGCTTTTAGCGTTAAAAGGGGTTTTAGCTCTTTGCCCTCGATCTTAATTTTTCGGCAAACCTTTGAAGGGTAAACTCCTGTGGGCAAGATCCCCACTCTAACCATATCATAGTGGGCATGAGGTAAATCCAAATAGCCGCCGGTATTGCAGGCGTGTACAAGGGTTGGTAAAATCTGTTTCGCCTTCATTTGGCCAATCACCTGGTTAAATCGGTCAATTTGCACATTCACAAAGGTTTTATCTGCCTCATCAGACTGGGCAAAATGGGTCATCAATCCTTCCACTTCTACATTATTCAAGTTTGAAAACTGGGCCAGTTCTTCTGCCGCCTTGTGCCAGTGCACTCCATAGCGACCCATGCCTGTGTCCACTTTAAAATGTACTTTAATGGTCTTATTTTTAGCCGCTGCCACCTGGTTTAGCTTGCTAGCTTTAGCGAAGGAGTGCACCTGTACAGACAAGCCCAGTTGCACCACAGTTTCTAAATCAGATTCACTGCGCTCACCGAAAACCAAGATAGGGCAAGCATTTATGCCCCCCTGTTTTAATAGCAAAGCCTCTTCCATGCAGGCAACACCAAGGTAATCTACCCCTGCTTTGATGGCAACTTCAGCAGCTTCGCAGGTCCCAATCCCTAAGGCAGTATCCTTAACTACATGAAGAATTTTTAAGCCTTCAGGTACATCTGCATAGACAAGCTTCCAATTTTTAGCCAGTTGGACTAAGTCAATTTCTAAACGTGCACGGGAATAATTTTTTTGGTAATTTTTAAAAAAACCAAACACCGCTTGGCGATCAGAAAAAGGGTATTTGATTGAGCCGATATGCTGGGTGGTTTCGTGACCCTTCCCCGCAATCACCACAGCATCACCTGCTTTTGCCTGGCCCAATGCAAAGAAAATTGCCTCTTTACGGTCTACAATTTCAATCAGCCGTTCTTTTCGGTCAGGGGCGACGCCACTGGTCACCTCTTTATTTATTTGCGTCAGAGGCTCGCTTCTGGGGTTGTCGGCTGTCAAAATAGCGAGATCGGCCACTTGTGCTGCAATTTTCCCCATGATGGGTCGTTTTATTCTATCTCTATCGCCACCACAGCCAAACACAGCGAGAACTCTTCCAGTGGTGAGGTTTTTTACTTCTGTTAAGATTTTTTCCAAGCCATCAGGCGTGTGAGCATAATCCACATAGACAGAAAATGGTGCTGGCAATTTTAGACGTTCAAAGCGGCCTTCTACGCTGCGACTCGACTCTAACCCCTGGACAATATCCTCTAAAGCAACCCCCAAACAAAGGCTTGCGGCTATGGCTGCCAAGGCATTATGGATGTTAAAAAGGCCTGCCATGGGTAGGGTAATTGTATCTAGACTTTGCCCCCGAAGCTTAACTTCGAACTTACTAGAACCCCCTTTTTGCTCAACAGGGTAAGCAACCAAATCAGCTTCAGCATTACGGATGGAGTAGGTTAAGATCTGAACTTTGCCCGTTTTTCTAACTCTAGGGTCAATGGCTTCTATAAAGTCCTCTGCCACAGGGTCATCTAAGTTGATGACGGCATGAGCCTTTTTTACTCCCTGACCTAAAACTTGGAAATGCTTTAATTTTGATTTTTTATACTCAGTAAATGTCCCATGAAAATCCAAATGGTCTTGGCTGAGGTTGGTAAAAATTGCCACGTCAAATTCTAGGGCATGATTCCGCTCAAAGGCTAAGGCGTGACTAGTGACTTCCATCACCAAATGTTCAACCCCCTCAAGTGCCATACGCTGGCCTATGGGAAACAATTCCGTTGGTTTGGGGTTCGAAAGACCCGTGCCTGAAACCTTGCCCGTGGGGTAAAAGGTGCCTATGGTCCCTATGATCCCTGTTGGGCTTTTTGCATATTGAAAAATTGCATCTAAAAGCTGGCTGGTTGTGGTTTTACCGTTTGTCCCTGTGATCCCAATCATCTTCATTTTGTGAAAGGGGTCTTGGTAAAAAGCCTTGCTAATTAAGGCTAAAGCTTTATTGAGTTGGTCGGTTTCTACTAGTGCTATGCCCTTTGGCAGATCAGCTATTTTCCCTGTGGTAGCGACAATGGCTACAGCCCCGCGCTTAATAGCTTCTTGGTAGTAATCAAGACTATTGGTTTGGATATGGTCTTCTAAAAATTCTTCGTCTTCGATACAGAAGTATAAACAGCCGGGCGCAACCTTTTCATAATCCCAGGCGATACCTGTAATTTCAACTTGGCGCTCACCTACGATTTGAAAAGATTCTAGTTCGCTTAAGAGTGAGGCAAGACTTGGGTGGCTCATTTACTTTCCAAAGGAGAAACTTCTTGAGCCGTAGCTAGAAGAACGAAAAGAACCAGTGCTGGTTGCCCGAGAACGACTGCTGCCAAAGCCACCCGTGCTTCTACTAGAAGGTAATTGCCTTCGAGTTGCAGAGGCACCAGGGCTTTTTGAGCGGCCAAATCCACCAGAGCGCACATTTTTATTGCTTTGGGTTTTAAAGGCTCGCTGGCTTTTAGAGGGGCTTTTTAAGCTCCGCTTGATTCCCTTGTTGGCGCTTTTACCCTTGTCTGGGTTAGCTATAGATTTATTGGAACTACGTTGGTGGCTATTTGCCCCCTGCCGAACAGTGGTGGTTCTATAGCCAGACATTCGACTACCATACATGCCCATAGCCATCATAGAGAAAGGGCTAAAGAAAGGAGGATAGTAACCATAACCAAAGGGACTCATATACAAAGGTCGAGGGTAAAAGAAGCTGGAATACATTGGGTAGGCTCCGCCTGCTTGGGCAGTCGGCTGTGCTGGCTGTGTAGCCCGCTCAATGGGGGTCCAGTCATTATAAATGGCTTGGGAGCCGTAGATTTGCTCATTACCAACCACTTGGATCTCAGCTCTATCTCCATTTTCTTCTACTGTTACCTCTGCAATTTCTTGCACTTCGCCTTTTTCAGGCTCCGTTGTAATAGCAAAGCCAATTTTGCCTGATTTAGGGTCACCAAACTCTTTGACAGAAAGATAGTCAACCTTGTCATCACCGTTCAAATCTAGGTTATTGATACCACCTTCAGTGTTTAACTTTCGTTCTAATTCTTGGCCACCACGAACTTCTTTGGCTACCGCTGTAAGTGCCTTTAAATCAAAACCTTCAGCCGCTTGTATATCTGGCGCAGATTGGAGTTGATAACTCCCTTGAGGCGAATCAGAGCTAAGCCAGCTTTTGATAGAGTAAAAGCCATTGAAGACTAAAACAGCAATAATAATGGTTTTAAGAGCATTCATAACTTGTCGCTTCTATTAGGGTAAGGGCTTTGGGTTGAGGTCAATTTTTAACTTGGCTGTATAGAAAATTCAATCATTAGGCGTTTGGTATTCAATCATTACGCTAATTATCTCATTTTGTCTCATCTTCATCACAGTCAATAAATGTTCGCCTACTTTTAACAGATCACCTGTTTTAGGCAACCGCTCTAGGCTGGACATAATTAAGCCTTGAATCGATTCAAATGAGCCGTCTTCATTAAAATTAGCGCCTGTAATTTCTCGGTTGATAGCAACTAAATCAGTGCTACCAGCTACCAGCCATTTTTGGAATCCCATGGGCCGAATTGGGTCTTGGATGGTATCCTTTTCATCGAAAATTTCACCTACCAATTCCTCTAAGATATCTTCTAAAGTTACAATACCAGCCATTCCGCCATATTCATCTACAACCACAGCCAAGTGATTCCCTTCATTACGAAACCGCTCTAAAAGAGTGGAAATGGCAAGGGTTTCATAGACAAATAGAGGCTTATTACCAAAATTTTTGAGTTGCTCACCACCTTTACCAGCTAACAATGCTTGGAGCAGGGTGGTTAGCTGAACAACGCCGTCGATTTGGTCAATGTTCTTTTTAAAAATTGGGATGCGGCTAAATTGATGAGTCAGTAACTCTTCCTTCACTTCATCAAGAGTGCTTTCTTCATTTAAGGCGAATACTTTCGGCCGAGGTGTCATAATGGGGTAAACTTCACGATCGTCAAAAAGAAAGACATTTTCGATCATGGTCTTTTCGCGCTCGTTAATCGCACCCTGTTCTTCACCCTTATTAACCACATTGATCACAGTAACTTCACTGATCAAATTCTCTTCTCCCTCTTCACCTCCACGGGAAATCTTAGTAATCGCGCTACTGATGACATCTAAAATAACAGCCAAGGGGTAGAAAACCCAAGATAAAAAGAGGATGATCGGGCCTGCGTCGAGGCTGATTTTTCTGCTGTGAGCGATGGCTAAGGACTTAGGTGTGATCTCGCCAAAGAGCAAAATAAAGAGGGTCAAGGTTCCTGCGGCCATAGCCACAGTAGCTTCTTCACTAAAGTCTGAAGTCTTACTATAGCTGATCGCGATAGCAGTAGCCAAGGAACTAGCACCAATATTACTAAGATTATTGCCAATTAGAATGACACTCAAAAGCCTTTCTTTGTTTTCTAAAAGCTTGAGCAATATCTTGGCGTTTCTCGTCTCTTCTTTTTCAATCTCAAGGATTTCAAGGTCCCCAAGGTTAATAAAAGCACTCTCTACCCCTGAAAAAAAGGCAGAAAGCACAAGCAAAAGACCTAAAACTATAAAACCTGTTATCAAGAAGACCTATAGGGTAATATTTCTCTACTCAGCTGAAGGCTCTGAATCCTGTGTGGACTCAGCTTCTTTCGCTGCTTTTGCTGCTAACTCGGCTGCTTCTGCTTTTGCTAATTTCGCCAAGGCAGCTTTGGTCGGTTTTTTAACTTTCTTTTTAGGCTCTGGCTCAGGTACTGGCTCAGGTGCCTTGTAAAACAGTATACGTCCACAGGTTGGGCAGTCGCCCTTTGTTTCTCTAATGATATCATTAAAAACCTGAAAGCGAATGGCCATTGCGCAACCAGCGCAAGAGGCAGAACTAATCTCTAAAGCAGCAGGAATGATATTCTTGGAAGTCAAAAAATCATACCTTGCCTTTAAATCTTTTGGTATCTTGGGGCCGATTTTAGCGATAACGACTCGACTATTGCTAATTGCAGCTTCCAATTCAGATTCTAAAGCATGAATATCTTTCGCCTTATCATTGAAATCTGCCTCTTCTGCATCAAAGGCTTCTTGCTCAGATGCCACTTCTGTATTGATCGGAGTAATGCTTTCTTCTAAAGCTAAAATCTGATCCTCTGTGTGTCTGATAACCCTCTGGGCGGCATCAAGTTCTTTTTGCAGGGCACCGTATTCTTTCTGATTGCTAACGGCCATCATCTTTTCATTAGAGAGATCATGCTTCGTTTTTTCTACGGCAATCAACTTATTGCGAAGGGCAATTTGCGTTTGAATTTTAGCTACCTTGGCCTTTAATTCATTTAATCTTTTTTCAATTAAGTTTAAAGGCTTTCTGAGAATTGCTTTTTTAGGTGGAATTTTAGCAAGCTTCTTGTTGTTGAGTTGTATTTGGCGGTCTTCGTGGGAAATCGTTAAAAGGGCTTGTGTAGCTTCGGACATATGACTCCTAGGTCCTTATAATAAAAGGGTAATTTTTGGTAGTATCAATGAAAAATGCGGCTTTGTTATCTGCTATCATAACTTGATAAAGTGATCGAAATATGGTGGGCCCACCTGGACTCGAACCAGAGACCGTCCGGTTATGAGCCGGATGCTCTAACCAACTGAGCTATAGGCCCAAGATTAAAAAAGTACCGCTCCCACGTCATTTGGTCAAGTCATTAGCTGAATAAATGCCTTTGTTTTTGGTTTGCATTATAGACTAGAATCTTATATTTTAAATTAAAATTCAAAGAATTAATTTAACTACCCCATCCTTGAGGAGCAATATGTACGACCAAGAACTATTGATCGATAGCATCCACGCCAGAGAAATTTTAGATTCCAGAGGCAACCCAACTGTTGAAGTTGATGTTGTTTTAGAAAGCGGCGTTGTTGGCCGTGCAGCGGTTCCTAGCGGTGCTAGTACAGGCGCTCACGAAGCTGTTGAACTTAGAGACGGCGATGCAGGTCGCTATAATGGAAAGGGTGTTTTAAACGCTGTAGAAAACGTGAATGGTCTTATTGCTGAAGAATTAGAAGGCATGATTGTCAGTGATCAACTTGAGATTGATCATTTAATGTTAGAATTGGATGGAACGGAAAACAAATCAAAATTAGGTGCAAATGCAATTTTAGGTGTGTCTTTAGCTTGTGCTAAAGCCGCCGCTGCTGCTCATGGCTTGCCTCTTTACCGCTACTTAGGCGGAACCAACACCAAAGAAATGCCACTTCCGATGATGAATATCATCAATGGCGGTTCTCATGCAGACAACACAGTTGATATCCAGGAATTTATGATTATGCCTGTTGGCGCACCTAATTTCAGAACGGGTTTACGCTGGGGTGCCGAAATATTCCACGCATTAAAAGGTGTGCTGAAAAAAGAGGGCCATAATACGGCCGTAGGTGATGAAGGTGGATTTGCACCAAATTTAGGCTCTAACGAAGAAGCTTTGCAGATGATCATGCGAGCTATTGAAGTTGCAGGCTACAAGCCTGGAGACGACATTAAAATTGCCCTGGATGCTGCGGCAAGTGAATTTTACAAGGACGGAAAATACATTTTAGCTGGCGAAGGCAAAGAGTATGATGCCGATGAAATGACTGACTTCTATGCAAATCTTGTAAACAAATACCCTATTATCTCTATTGAAGATGGTCTTTTTGAAGATGATTGGAATGGATGGCGCAAGTTAACTGCCAGACTCGGCCAGCAAATTCAACTGGTAGGTGATGACCTTTTTGTTACCAATACCAAGAAATTAGCCGAAGGAATCGAGAAGGAAATTGCGAATAGTATTTTGATCAAGGTGAACCAGATTGGAACCCTTACAGAAACACTAGAATGTATCGAGATGGCTAAAAAAGCTGGCTATACAAATATCATCAGTCATAGATCGGGCGAGACAGAAGATTCAACCATTGCTGATATCGCTGTAGCAACCAATGCGGGCCAAATTAAAACTGGTTCTTTGAGTCGTTCAGACCGTGTTGCTAAATACAACCAGCTCTTACGCATTGAAGAAGAGTTAGGCGACCAAGCAGTTTATGCTGGCAATAGAGCTTTTTACAATCTCTAACTAGCAAATGGCAAAGCTTAAAAAAAAAATTAATGAACGCAAATTACTCCAGGGTATTTTGCTGTTCATTGGTTTTACCATTGTTTTCCTTTCTTTTTTCGGGGATAAAGGCTTTATAGCCCTGCAAAAATTAAGGACACAAGAAGCCGAGCTGGCGCACGAGATCCAAGGCCTTCAATCTGAAAGAGAAGAATGGGAGGCTAAGGTGAAAGCTTTAAAAAATGGAACCTCATTTTATGAGGCTATTGGACGAGAAAAATTAGGGTTAGTTAATCCCGATGAAATCATTATCCAAACTGAGAAATAATAATGGAAGAGCAACATAAAAAAATCCTCGCCCGAATTCAACCGATTGAAGAATTCAAGGTTGATACTTTGGATGAGATGGACCATATAGTCTTTGCAGCTTTTTTACTGGCTTCCATTGATGACTATATTGACGATCTAGAAACAGATGAAATCCATAAGTTTGCAAAAAACCACTGGAATCCAGATTTTGGGGACATGCCCAACTTTTTAAAGGCGGTTGATAAAAAACTCTCTGATTTTTTATTTCCTGAATACGACTTTGCGCCGACCTTTGACCAGCATGTGGGCAAATTTATGGAAATTGCCCGTGATGTTTTACGCCCTGAATTGCAGCTAGGGCTACTGTACTTAATGAAGTTGGTGATGGAAGCAGACGAAATCTTTGAACCTAGAGAAGTTTTACTGCTAACTTCCTATGCTGAGATTTTAGAAATCTAGCTTGTAGGATGATTAAAACTAATTGCTCAGCCTCATATTTTTTTAATTATTTAGCCTCCGCCCTCTTTTTTCTATCCCTACTTCTTTGCCTGCCCTTTCTCTTTCCAAATTCTAGCTTTGCTGGCATGCGTGGACCTGTGAGTTTACACCCAGCCCAGCCAAAACCGCAGCAAGAGCCCTCGTTATCGACCGAAGCCGCAAAGGTGGGGATTCGGTTTTTTCAAGTTTTTATCAGCCCCCTTGATGGGCCTCGTAGCCCCAGCTACCCTACTGGGTCAGCATATGGCCT
Organism: SAR324 cluster bacterium; assembly: GCA_033791585.1. Classification (GTDB taxonomy): domain Bacteria; phylum SAR324; class SAR324; order XYD2-FULL-50-16; family XYD2-FULL-50-16; genus JASJGK01. Next base: position 9,832 of record JASJGK010000125.1, read on the forward strand.
GCTTGCTATAAAAAAACAGGGCGCTTTTTGGGGGATTCTTCTGACAGCCGACCGACTTTTTCACGAGGCAGACCAACCTCTAGGCCCCATCATCAACCTATATGGTCATGATCGTTACTTTGACCCTGTTTCTCGCAATGATTTTTGGCTGAATTAGCTTGTTTTGGCTTTAAGTATTTAACTTAAGCCATTAAAGCGCAGCCCGACGGGCCAACTTAAAGGCGAGCCGTAATTTTTCAAAATCGGGGTTATACTGCCCCCCAGCAAAATCAGGGAATGCCCAAGAAAAGGCTTCCCATGAACCTGATTCATAGTGGGCTACCCAATCAGCCCAGATTCCGCTTCCTAGGTAAGTCTTGTTTACCCTTTCCTTGCTAGAGGCTAAAATCACCTTAAATAGATCGAGGTAGCCTATATCTAGGTTTACCTTTCTTTTGTCAGACTCACTCAGTTCGGTTTCTATTTTAATGCAATCCAATTTGCCTTGGGCTAACTCTAAGGGGCTGGCTAGGTTTTCAAAGCCCCAAATTTGACGCACTAACCCCTGACCCATTTCCTGCTCGTAGTAATCTGTCCCCCTAAATTCGTAATTTTTAGAGATAAAATCCACTGGCCCAAATCTGGCCTCTAGGGCCTTTTTTGTTGGGGCTAACTCTTGGCCCCCTGAGTACAATACAGCGCAGAAATATTTAACCCGTGGCTCTTTTTTTTCTCTTTCTACACCCATGGTAAAACCTCTTTATAAAAATCAAACCCATTTTTCTCTAAAACTTCTCTCGCTCTTATTTTCCCTGCTGGGTCGGCTATAGCAAACAATATCAAAGATTCATCATTCCAGTATTTTGGTTTAAAATCCTGGTCCAGTGGTAGGCACTTGATGCCCCGCAAGGTTCGATTAGGTTCTTCTATGCGGTCATCTAAGAAGGCTATAGGCGGCATGCCCACAGCTAATAGTACATCCGCCACCAGTTTTCCCGTGGAGCCTGTACCCATTATATATAGCTTTCTTTTATCCATCCACTTTTGATCTTGAAAAAAATAATGAGCTTTCGCCTTCATCAATTCCCCACGTTTGCTACTAGGGTCCCGCCATGTGGTTTGGTCAGGGTGCAGGGATTTTATTAAAAGCTTTTCAGGCATTTTATACATCTTTACCCCGTGGATATGCGCCCGAAACAACATATCATAGTCCTCACTCCAGCTCTGTTGCTGGTAGCCGCCAACTTTTAGCAGAAGTTCTCGTTTGAGCAAAAAGGTAGGATGGCACATAGGGCATTCAGTATAGATCTCTCGCTCGTGTTCGACAGGCGTTAGGGAAGCATTTTGCCAATGGATATACTGCCATTGCCCAGGCCTCAAGCCCATCATATCATTGATATCGATTCTGGTGGCAATCAAATAGTCACCGTCCAGTCTTGATGCAAATTCCATTTGTTTGGCAATTTTTTTCGGCAGCATTACATCGTCATGGTCCATGCGAGCTGTAAATTTGCCTTGTGCCGCATTCAAGCAGGTATTGGCTGCCGCCACAACCCCTAAATTTGTAGGATGCTCGGTGATTTTGAGAGGGAATTTTAAAGGAGAATTTTGTGCTTGATAAGACCTTAAAATTTCTAAAGTCTCATCAGTAGAACCATCATCACAGACGATGATTTCTATATTGGGGTAGGTTTGATTAAAGAGGGAATCTAAGGCGTGGGCCAAACGTTCTGCCCCATTGTAAACAGGGAGCAGAATGCTGACCAAGCCTTTAAGCAATGGCATCCCGTCGGTCTGAACGAGCGCTGTACTCAGCCTTCAAGGATTCCACAACTTGAGCCAGTGGGTAGGCACCAGTCACCTTGTTGCCTGTTCTCACGGTCACGGTTTTTTCTTCTACTTCACGACCACCAACCACTAATATATAGTTTGCCTGTTCTAGCTGGGCGTTGCGAACTTTTTTATTAATAGACTCGTTGGCCAAGTCACAGCTTGCTCTTATGCCCGCATCAGTAAAGGTTTTTACCACTTCCACAGCCCATTCATCATGGTCTTCAGTCACAGTTAAAACTTTAACTTGGACGGGGGAAAGCCATAAAGGCAATTTCCCTGCGTAATGCTCGATCAAAATACCAAAAAAGCGTTCAATGGAACCGTAAACCACACGGTGAATCATCACAGGTCGCTCTTTCTCACCGTCAGCATTAATATAATTCAAGTCAAAGCGCTCAGGTAACATCATATCTAGCTGTATGGTTCCACATTGCCATGTTCTGCCAATGGCATCACGGATGTGCATGTCTATTTTGGGGCCGTAAAAAGCACCGTCGCCCTCGTTGATTACATACTCATAACCACCGTCATCCAAAGCAGTCTTTAAGCCGTTAGTGGCGATATCCCATTGTTCGTCAGTACCAATGGCCTTTTCAGGCTTAGTAGAAAGTTCCAAATGATATTTTAAACCAAAAAGGCTATACATCTTGTCTGCCAAGGCTAATACCCCTTGGATCTCAGAAGGAATATCTTCTGGCTTCATAAAGATATGGGCATCATCTTGGTGGAATGATCTCACCCGAAACAACCCTGAAAGAGCACCAGACATTTCATGTCTGTGTACATTTCCAATTTCACCGATTCTTAAAGGCAGTTGCCTGTATGAATATTGGTCTTCTTTAAAAAAGAGCATCCCGCCCGGGCAATTCATAGGTTTAATGGCAAAAGACTTATCGTCGATTGTCGAGATATACATATTCTCTTTATAATTGGCCCAATGCCCTGATTTTTCCCACAGCTCTTGAGAAAGCATGATAGGGGTTTTGATCTTATGGTAGCCTGCCACTTTATGGCACTCTTCCCAAAAGGTCATCAGTTCATCCCAAACGATCATGCCATTTGGATGAAAGAAAGGCATACCTGGCCCTTCAGGGTGGAAAGAGAATAAATTTAGCTTCTTACCTAAAACTCTATGATCCCGCTTTTGCGCTTCTTCTAAAAAGTTCAAATAGGCTTTCAACAGCTTTTTATCAGGGTAAGCGACAGCGTAGATTCTAGTAAGCTGAGCGTTGTCGGCATTGGCGCGCCAATAGGCGCCCGAGGTTTTCATCACCTTAAACCCTTGGATCAACCCCATATGGGGGATGTGTGGCCCACGACACAAATCAATAAATTCCCCTTGGGAGTAGGCGCTTAAGCCTTCATCCAATTTTTCAATCATTTCTTTTTTAAAGGGATTATCGCCAAATTGGGCTAGAGCATCCTCTTTTTTTGCAAATTCGATTCTTGTTGGCTCATCTCTGTTTTTAGACAGTCGAACTGCTTCTTCTTCAATTTTTAATAGGTCATCTTCTGTCAGTGCCAGGTTGGCAAAATCGTAATAAAAACCTACTTCAATAGCAGGGCCAATGGTTGCTTGGGACTCGGGAAATAAATTTTGAACCGCTTGGGCAAGTAAGTGTGCTGAAGAATGCCAAAAAACCTCTTTTCCCGTTTCTGAATCAAAATCAAAAATAGTAACCTTATCACCATCTGCCAAAGGGGTTTTTAGATCCTTCAAGGTTCCATTTACCTCCATCACCAAAGCGGGGCCATTTAATTCTTTTTTTAATTTTCGACTCAGCTCAACACCTGTAGCGCCTGCCTCTAATTCTTGCTCGCCCGAGGTCAAATGAATGATCATTCCCATTTCTCCAATTTATTTTTTCTGTAATCTTAGTTTTTCTTGTGGCCCTTAGCTTTTCAACCTTGGACTATGTAATTGCAAGACTATTATATTTATTCAGGGTTGCCAATCACCTATCTTCACTTTTTAAAGTCCTCCCCTCTCCCTATCCTTTGATAGTAAAAGCTTTCAGGGGAAAAATCTTGACTTGGGTGGGCAGAAGTTTGTAATATAATAACTAAAGAAAAATTCTCTTTTCTATCTAAAAACGCCCAAATCTAATATCTGTTTTGAGACTCCCAATGACGCTACAAAAAAGCAAAATCTGGACAAAAAGACTTACAGGGCTGATCTGCGCAAGCGTTCTAGCATGCATTTTTACCCCACCAGCTCAGGCTGAAGAGGTACAACATTTACGACATTCTATCCGCGCATTGGGGATGGGTAATGCTTTTACAGCCGTTGCAAATGATGAATCAGCACTATTTTACAACCCCGCGGGGCTTGAGTCTGTCAAAAACTATTCCTTCGAGCTAGTCAGTCTTGCGGCGACGGTCAACCAAAACTTACTAGATATCGCCTCTGCCGATGGCAGTGACGCCACTGCAACCTTAGGTACCATCACAGGTGGAAAAATCTACAGCGAAGCAAACGCATCTCTTTTGAGCTTCACGGCTCCTGGTTGGGGGTGGTCCTTTTTTGGTAGTTTAGTCATTGATCCTGGTGTCCATAACCCGGTTGTACCCTACTTTGACGTGGCAGGATTTGTTCAATCAGGGATAGCTGTTGGTTTTTCGATGAATTTTATGGACCAACTATTGGATGTTGGTGTTGGCCTGAAGTCAGTTAGCCGCACAGGTATAAGAACCGAAGTTCATATTGTGGATTTTTTAGATGATGATTTTTCCAGCAACATTCAGGATGATTTTGTTGATGGCAAAAAGCAGCAGGCCATTGATGTAGGTTTGATTTATCACATGGAAGACTTCTATAACTACCAAACAAAATTTGGTGCTGTGGTAAAAAATATCGGTGGTATGGATTTTGGCACCACAGGAACTTTCCCCACAACCATTGATGTAGGGGTTGCCAGTGAGTCAGAATTTGTTGGGCTAGATGTGCTAGTTGCTGCTGACGTTGTTGATATCGCCTTTAAAAACACCCCCACTAAAAGTTTACAAAGAAATTTTAATGTCGGTGCTGAATTTGGGATGTATATGAGAAACAATGGTCACCATACTTTAAGCGCCCGTCTAGGCATGAAGGGTGGCTACGCCAGTACGGGCTGGACATTAAACCCCCCTTACATCCCTATTACAATTGACTATGCAGAATGGAGTGAAGAGATTGGGACCTATGGTGGTAGTAACAGAGACAAAAGAAAGTCTCTGCAATTAGCAATTAACTTTTGAGCAAGCAGGATATGAAAACATTTACAAAGCTGATCTTTGCGGTAGCGCTCTTAAGTTTAACATCTTGCGCTAGCCAAGCAAATAAAACACATGAAGTTTTTGAATACAAAAATGCAGATTACAGAATGCTTTCTGAGTCGCTAGAAGAGCTAAAAATAGCAGTTGAGGAAGGCTCAACCCAGGAACAATATAAAGCTGTTGTGGCTTTACGCCATATTTCAAAGCACATTGATGACCCAGGCAAACAAGAATTAGCCGTTAGGGGTTTAGTATTTTTAGCCGCGTTTGGGGATGACAATCAAGTTACCAAGCGAGCCGAATCCAGATTAGATTGGATTCTCTTTAATGGTAGCCCATTTTTGCAAATGGCTGTAATCAACGCCCAGAGAGATTTAGCCACAGGTGACTTAGGTTTAACCAAAAAAGACACTAGTTTATTTAGTAACTCTTTAGAGTTGGATTTTATATTGGCTGGAGCAAACGAGAGAGAAGCGGCAGTTGACTTTCTAGTGGATCGATTTGAGAATGCTAATGAGATGTCGCAATACCGTATGGCAGGAGCCTTTTCTGTAATTTTAGCAAACCCAAAACGTTGTTTAGAGTGGGAAGATGCAAAGTCTGCTGCTGAAAAAGAAAAAATGGCGGCACAAGCTATAGCGGCCAACAAAGCCGCTGTTGTTGCTGATACAACTTCTGATGCCAGCAGTGACACCCTAACCGCAGATACTGCACTTGCAACAATCAAGAAGAAAGAAGCCGTTTCTGCCTCAGGATTCATTTGCAGCGACTGGGACCAAAGTAAACAAGAAGACCTAAAAGTTGAACTGATGTCAAACATTGGAGACTTGTTAGAAGACAATGATCTAAGCCCCCAAGTTGCCACTAGATTAATCATGGCAGTGGGCATGACTGACCACTTAAAGGTGCCTGAAGAAAAGATTAAGGCGCTTGATGAAATGAGCAGCAGCATGTTTATCTCAGATGAGAGAAAATTGCTTTTAGACGCTGCCCTGAACAATGCAAAAAGTTACTACCCTGATATCTTTACTTCTAACTTTAAGAAGAAAGCTGATACTAGCAGATCTAAAGCAAAAACCAATAAATGGACCACAGTAGACCCCATTACTATGGCTAAAATGCTTGAAAAAAACAGGAACAATATTGAAAAAGTTAGCTCTAAAGTCAAAATAAATTCAAACAGTTTCACAAGAAGCGCCAACTACAAAAGCTTGGTGAAATTCAACCAAAGAAACTTCTGGATCAACAACGCAGGCCCTATTTTAGAAAACCAATTGTTTAATAACAATACTGGCTCGGTAAAAGAAATCCCCGTAGGTTGGCTCTTTTTTGCAGGCTATGATGATAGCCCTGAAAGCGTAGAGCAAAAGGAAATTTTATATTTCTACTCCTTGAAGGCTTTGAAACAAGGATATGTAATCACAGGGACCAAATCCCTGGCCTCATTGTTGAAAAACTCCTTAGACGAGACAGAAGCTATCTCTCAGCCCGAATTAACAAGACGGTTGCAGTTGATCGCAGACTCGTTTGCTAGTTTGAAAAAGAATGGCGAAAAAGTAAAAAGCCTTCTTGCTCGATTAGTTGCAGGAGTAAACGCTAGCAAAGATCTTTATGTAAAACGGTTACATTTAGTGGCTTTAGCCAGTGCAATTCCCTATTACCAAACGCAAGCAGAGCCTTTAGCCTGTGAGCTGTTTAAGGAACTTGATACTTACTCGATCAACATGGCGGAAAATAGAGTTCGAGGCCACAAAGGCTTTATGAACCCTTACTTGACCCCTGAGGGCAAGATCAATAAAAAATCGAACCAAAACACACCGTCACCAAAACTATGTGAAAAAGCTCTTTTCTTTCACCCTACCGAGCCTGTGGGCATGATTATGCCAGAGGTTGAAGAGGAAGAATCCATAAAAGAGGAAGACGCAAAAGTAGATGATAAGAAAGATGACGTTAAAACTACACAAACCCCTAAATAAATTGACTGGAGTAAACTAACATGAAGATCAATTTTAATTTAAAATCAGGCGGTTTTAAACTCAAAACTTTGGCTGCTATCCTCT
>JASJGK010000126.1:0-14641 GCA_033791585.1 SAR324 cluster bacterium
AATGAGACTACAAAGCCAAAAAGCATTAAATAGGTAATAAGATGTAGTAACTCATCCATACTACCGGCATAGGTACCGCCCTGAGGGGGCAAAATTCCATAAAACATAATTTGTTTCCTCCCTTTTTATAAAAAAGGCTTATTTTAGAGTGTTAGCTCGTATGTATTCACTTGGCCCGGAGGGTCCAATACTAAAATAATTCTACCTGCTCAAAAAAAATAGAGCAGGATAAAAGATCTTCAAAAGCAGAAAGCTGCAATTTGCAGTAAACTAATCTTCAGCCTATGCTAGCCAAAAAAAACAAGGCATAGCACTTTCGTTTATTCGTAACTATAGTATTTACATATAAGATGCAAGAAATTAATTTTTATTTGAGAGGTTAATTTTTAGTAATCTCGGTGTATTTTCTCAACAATCTGTTTTGCTATGTTTATTTAATAATTCAAATTATCGAAACTGACTTTTTATAAATCTAAAATCTTCCACAAACTTTCAATTATGAATGACAAATTTTCAGTGGCAATTATCGGCGGCGGCTTAGCTGGTTGCGAACTTGCTTTGCAACTCGCACAGCGGGATGTAAATGTTGCGCTTCTTGAAATGCGCCCCGTTAGGCCTACCCCCGCCCATAAAACAGGAGGGTTAGCGGAGTTGGTCTGCAGTAATAGCATGAAAAGCATTAGCCCGCAAAATGCCCATGGCCTCTTGAAGGCCGAGCTGCATGGCTTAGGGTGCCTCCTCTTACAGCTAGCCAAAGGGGCCAGCGTTCCAGCAGGTGAGGCTCTGGCCGTTGACCCAAAAGATTTTTCTAAATTGGTAGAAGAAAAAATTGCCTCCTCCCCGAACATCAAGCTTGTCCGAGAGGAAGTCTTAGACCCTGAAACCTTGCATAGTGCTTTTGACAGGGTGGTAATTGCCTCGGGTCCATTGACTTCAGAAGGCTTGATGAAAAACTTAAGCAACCTACTTGGAGAAGGTTTATACTTTTATGATGCAATTGCTCCAGTCATACAGAAGGACTCAATTGACTTTGACATAGCTTATCTTGCCAGTCGATATGGAAAGGGTGAAGCGGCTTATATCAACTGCCCCCTAAACCAAGAAGAATATTACGTCTTAATGCAAGAGTTGGTGAACTCAGATAAGGTGGATTTTAAAGACTACGAACAAGCCAAACACTTTGAGGGCTGCTTGCCCATAGAGGTGATGGCAGCCCGTGGCCGAGAAACGCTTTCTTTTGGTCCAATGAAACCCGTCGGCCTTGAGCAAGAAGGGAAAGTAAAGCCCTATGCGGTGGTGCAGTTGCGGCAAGAAAACACAGAGGCTACTTTATTTAACTTAGTAGGTTGCCAAACTCGAATGAAATATAGCGAACAAAAGAGAGTTTTTAAGCTGATCCCCGGTCTCGAAAACGCTGAATTTTCTCGGCTAGGAAGCATGCATCGAAACAGTTACATTAATGCCCCATTGCATCTCAATAAAAGGTCTGCGCTTAAAATTAGACCTTATATATATGTAACTGGCCAAATCGCAGGAGTGGAAGGCTATGTTGAGTCCATCGCCTCTGGACTTTGGGTGGCATTACAGGTTATGGCCGACCTGAAGGGGCTTGAGCCCATTGAGGTGAACCGCAAAACTATGCTAGGAGGGTTGATGGCGCACATGAGCCAAGGGAATTCGGACAATTTTCAACCCATGAATAGTAATTTCGGTTTGCTTGAGGGGTTAGGCCTTCCTAAAAAAATCAAGAAGAAGGAAAAGAAGGAGCTTCAAAGCCAGAGGGCTATAGAGCAAAATCAGTTATTCGCCCAAGAACTAAAAGCCAAAGGGTTACTGTAGAAATCTAAAAGCTAGAAGCGACGGTTAACTTTTTAGCAAAAGTGCTCTCTGCTCTTCTTACGGCGACAATATATTTTTTGGTCTCAAGGGGGAGCTTGGCAACTGACTCCTCAAAAAAACCATTGCCATACCTATTGATTTTGTAGGCTAGACATTGGCCCGATTGGCAGCCAAAGGCTTCTTTCACTTTTCGATAACCTGCATTGTAGGAAGCCAAAATCATGTCCTTCTGTTTGCTCTTGCTCTTGATCTTTCTTGTGTGGTGAGTGAGTTCAGCCAAATAATCAACACCTAGCTTGATGTTAAGGTCGGGATGTTGTGTTAAGCTTTTTTTGACCTTATGGAAATCTGATCTGCCACCATTTTTTTGGTACAGCTCCCACGCAGTAGCAGGCATTAACTGCATCAACCCCAAAGCACCCTTAATGCTTTCAGCAGTGGGTTCAAAGGCGGACTCTCTTTTAATAACCCCCATCACCAAAGAAATTGAAATTTTATTGTCCTGAGCATGCTTGGAAATGGAAGGGAAAAAACGCCCTATTTCACCTTGCTCTTCGTTGCTAAACCCCTTTAGTGCTTGTGGCTGCACAATTGGAGCGGGCTCAATTTTCTCAATTGAACTGAAGGTAAAAACCATAAAGAACAAACTAAATGATGTTATAAATTGTCGTCTTTGAAAAAAAAGTGTTGCCATTGCCTATCCGATGTATAATTCTTAAAGGTCATACTTTGATATTAATTTTGCTTATCTAGGAAGACTAGCAGGTTTTTTTAAATAAAAGCTAGAGTTTTTTTTAAAAGCCTGCCATCTTAATAAGTTAGCCTCTAAGTCAAACCTTGAAATTTAATGACCAATCCCCCTAAACTTTTTGTGAGTGCCTGCTTAGAGGCAATTCCCTGCCGCTACGATGGCGAGGCACTTGAGCCTTTTTGGTCGAAAAAGTTTCATGATCTATTTGAAGTCATTGCCCTTTGCCCTGAGCAAGAAGCAGGAATGACAACACCTAGGCCAGAGATGACTTTTATTCAAAAGAGCGACAGAGTTGAATTGGCAGTGGACGAAAGCAACAGAGACCTGAGCTGCCAATTGTTTAGTACTGCGCTTAGAATAATGTTAGACCTGACGGGACTCGACGGTGCAATTGTGAAGTCAAAATCACCTAGCTGCGCAGTGGATGATTGCAAAGTCTTCACTGATAAAAACAGGCATAACCAAATAGGGCTAACGGAAGGAATATTCACAGGGGTATTAAAAAAGAAATTTCCACACCTGCCTATTATCGACGAACAAGAATTAGTAAACCCTCAAAAAAGAATTTCCTTTTTTATTCAAGTCATACAAACTAGCCAAGTCAATCAAATCGTCACTTGGGAGCAAGCGCAAGACTTCCATCTAAAGCAAAAATATTTTTTAGATCTGTTTAAAAGGGAAAATTTAAAAGGATTAGAGCAAGCTTTTGCCTTGAGAGACTTAAAAATCTACCAAGCAGGTTTCAAGAAGTTGATTTGGAATTTTAAAGTCCGCCAAGGGGACTTAAACTTAAAAGCTTTCAGTGAAAAACTTAAGGGTTTAATAGCACTGGAGCAAGTTTTTGCTAAAAAGTAATTATAAAGCTTTACTGGGACTCGCCTTGTTTGGGGGCTTTTTTGCAATAGCCAATGGAGCCTTTGATACAGGTCTCCCCATCTACCCAAATGGCGCCTTGCAAATCTGCATTCTGGATATCAACATCTCTTAGGTCAAAATCAACTAAGATAGCGCCCCTTAAAAAACAACCACGGCATTCCCTGGTTTCTAAAAGGCGGGCACGGTTTTTCTGCACATCATAGGCTCTTAAATGCCGTAGACGTGGCTCCCAGCCAAATACACTTTGGCCATAAAAAAAAGTTGTAAAGAAGCATAAAATCAAGATGCTAGAAATGTATGATCTCATTTTTAAAAATTTATTAAGGTTATCATTGAGTTCTCAAACTATAAGTAATCCAAAAATTAAGCCAAAATCAACCCCAAGGCAAAAGATCATTTAAAATAGACAGAATTTTTTGCTCTGCGGCCAGGATTTTATGTAACTGAGAAGACCTTAAAATTATATGAAACTCCTCCAATACCACCTCTAAATCATCTTTTTGGAGGGTGACCTTCCCTTCGCCCTTGGCAACCAAGACAAACCCTCTAGCCTTGCCTCGCTCAATGACACCTTCTAGAGGGATATACTCTTCGGGGGTAATGTCAATCTGGAAGGGGGTAAAATCAAGAGTGCTTAAAAGTTGCGTAAGAGCAAAGGCATCTTGCAACCAAATTTTTTCCAACTCTAAGTCAAAGACCAACTGGCCAGTTTTTTTATCGCCTGCTTCGTAGGAAATACGAAAATAACCATTGGGAAAAAAGAGTTCCCCTTCATCGGCCTGCACCTCTACCTCAAAGGAGGCAAAGGCATGGGCATTAATAAGATTAGCTGCCAGTTTTTCCAAGTCAGGCAAAAAGAATTTAGGAAGATCTCGATTCACTCCATAAGCTATCTGCTCAACACTATAACTCCCCCAATGCTTAATTTGAGTTAAAACCTCTTTGACTCGTAAGGCCTGCGACATTTTTAAAGAGAAAGATTTTAAGTTAATGCGGGCCAAAGGAGCTGCTGAAAAATCACTCAATATTGCTTGGTTGTTTTCGCCCCCTTGGACATATACTTCTGGGTCAAATACCCTTTCAAAATATATTTTCAAAGAGGCTAGTGATAGACTTCCTTCCTGCAAAGCCTCAGGGTCACCAGAAAAAGCCAAGAAGAGTTGACTGCCTAATGCGCTGATGTGGGGACGGGAACTTTTACCCCAAGCGTCTGGATCTGGGAACTGCACTAGTAAAGAGTCAAAGTAGTTCGTTTCCAGTACCTCAGTCGCAGGCGCTTGACCACCAAGCAAAAAATACTTACCTAAGCTAGCCCAAGGGATTTTTATATCATCAGGCAGTAAAGGGCAGTAAAAAAAGCTACCTTTTGCCTCCAAAAGGGCTGGTAAATCAGATTCAAAATTAACATCTGAGGTTAAAATCACCTTACTTCCAAAGGCTCTACTGCAAAACTTTGCCAAAAAAACGCACTCTGCTTGCGTTTCTGGAACTTTCGAATTGGTTATAAAAACAAAGTTTGGGGGCATTTTTTCTCCTTGAAGGCTATGAAAGCAAGATTGTGACACTTGAGCAATCTACTTTTTTCTTGACCGAACTTTTACAAAGGGGGAATCTTACAGTTCAAAACAATTTTAGATTTAGTTATGAAACCAAACTTAGCCAGAACTCACCGATTGCATGCCCTAGTCTCTAGAGCAGGGCGGGTTTCGCTCACAATTAAGGTTCATAGCTGAGGTAGTCTAATTGTTTGTAATTTTGAGGCCGCAGCATTACCCTGTGGCAAAAAAAAAGGCCACAGGTTAACTCTGTGGCCTTTTTTTTTGCCTAATTTTTACAGGAGATTCACCATGATTTTACTTTTATTTTTATTTAACCCTAAGGCCTCGTTGAAACCAGTCAGAACTCGTATTGTAACAGAAGCTCCACCTGATTTTTTTACGGGGGACTTGTGAATAGAAATTATATAAGCCTAATTTTATTAAGCTTTAGCTTAGCTTGTGATTATTCGTTGAGAATTTTAGCCTTTACAGCAATCCCACTTTTAGCCATGGAAATCTCAGGGGATGATAGTTTGTACTCTGTGCCTTTTAGCGCTGTGTATTTTGTTGCCCTTCTGGCAACATTCCCACTTTCTTTAGCCATGCAAAAGTTTGGAAGAAAAAAAGTGTTTGTCTTTGCATCAGGGATTTCCACGATCGGTGGCTTGATGATACTGCACAGTATCACTACAAAAAACTTTGCCTTATTGGTCGCAGGGCTTGGGCTTACAGGCATCCAGCTTGCGGCTGGATTTTATTACAGATTTGCAGCCATAGAACTTAGCCCCGAGGGAAAAGCTGGCCGTGGAATATCAATGGTTCTTGCAGGTGGTGTAATAGCTGCTTTATTTGCACCCAGTTTTGGAATCTATTTGAAGGCAGATGGCTTTTACCAACTTTTTACTGGTTATTCAGCTTTACAGTTTTTAGTTTTGCTATTTATTCTTTGCGTGAAGTTTCCTAAAATAGAAGCCAGCAAACCTACTATGACTATTTTCAAAGGCTTGATACAAAAAAGAAAAATCTACCTGCCGATTTTAGCAGGAGTTTTAAGTTACAACCTCATGACCTTTATTATGGTCGCAAGCCCCGGGGCGATGCATCATTCAGGGATCAATTACCAAGGTGTGAGTTTAGTGATTCAGTGGCATATGCTAGGCATGTTTCTCCCCAGCTTCTTTACAGGGAAGCTCATGGAAAAATGGGGTGGGCATAAAACCCTTTTTTGGGGAGGAGTAATAACCCTCGGCGCTATTGCTGCCAATGTTTCTGGTCAAAGTTTGAGCTATTACTGGGTCGGACTATTCCTTTTGGGGCTAGGTTGGAATTTAACTTATGTGGCCGCCACTGGGTTGCTTGCAAAGACCTATGAACCCAAAGAAATGTCTATGGCCCAGGGTGTGAACGAGGTCATGATCTTAGGCACCAATACCTTTACTACCTCAATGGCTGGTATTATGGTGGCCCATTTGGGTTGGACTATGGTCAATTGGACGATCCTGCCATTTACTTTAGGGATCATTTTTTTAGCCTTTTATATGCGTAAACAAGCACTTGCTTAAATGATTGCCCCTTTCTTCAGGGAAGGGGTGAAAATCAAATTTATCTCTCAGAACAGCACCCAAATCGGTCGCCTTGTTGATGGCAGCTACCCAAGCGAAGTTATCTAAAATCGGGAGAAATAATGGAGGTACATTTCTGCATTTAGACGGGAATTCCATTTTTATGGCCTGGCAGAAAGCCAACATTAGCTCCCTTGATTAAATTCGGGTTTTTAGGCTTAGTTTCAATTAAATCAACCCGTTAAATCTTCAGAAAAAAACTGTACGATCTCCAAGGCATCTCTCTGAGAAATACCTGAAACCTTTTCTAATTCCTCTATTTTGGCTGTTTTTACTTTTGAAAGGCTCCCGAAGTGTTTCAAGAGAGATTTTCTTTTTTGGGGCCCAATGCCGTCTATTGATTCCATTACAGACTTTAAGGTCTCTTTTCCCCTAACTTGTCTGTGGAACGTTATCGCAAATCTATGCACTTCATCTCGTATATTTTGCAAGAAATGGAGCGTTTTTGAGTTTTTTTTCAGTGGAATTGGATTCTTTTGCCCAGGCCGAATGACATATTCGTAATCTTCCTCTTTTATCACTCCCCTTCTTTTTTCCGATCTCCCTTTGGCCAGCCCAATGACATCCGTTTTGGTAAAGTCCAAGCGTAACTCATTTAAAACTTCCACTGCTGCTGAGACTTGGCCCTTACCACCATCAATCAATATTAGGTCAGGTGGGGTTTGGTCTTCTTCAATCATTCTGCTATACCTGCGGATTAGAACCTCTTGCATAGCTAAAAAGTCATTGGCCCCTTCAAAAGATTTAATTTTGTATTTTCTAAATTCACTTTTTTTAGGTTCGTTGCCCTCCCAGACGATCATGCCACCAACGTTGCTAGTCCCTGAAATATTAGAGATATCAAAACATTCTACTTTGTTGGGCAGGTTTCTTAGATGCAGGTAAGACTGAACCTCTTTTAAAATCATGTCATCAGCCTGGGCCTCTTCCATTTTGAGCTTAATATTTTGTTCCGCATTTTTAAAAGCCAACTTGAGCAATTCTTTTTTCTCACCCTTTTGAGGGACTAATAAATCCACTTTTGTTCCCCTAAGCTGGGAACAATATTCCTGAATAATGGTCAGACTCTCGTCAGATTCAGGCACAATGATTTCTCTCGGCAAAGGCCTTCCTGATTTAACATATTGCCGACTCAACACTGATCTTAAAAGTTCTGTGTCATTATACATCTCTCCGTCTTTCACAAAAACAAAATCATCACTAAGTAAGATTCCACCACGAATAAAAAGGATCTGAATTCCTGCAAAGCCACCCAGTCGAGTTAGAGCAATCACATCTCGATCAATTTTATGCTTACTTAAAACCCGTTGCTTTTGCAGGGTTTTTTCAACGGCACCCATTTGGTCCCTTAGGGCCCCTGCCTCCTCATAAAGCATAGCTTCTGATTTTAAACTCATTTCCTCTTCTAAAAGTTTAATTAAATCTTGGCCGTTTCCTTTGAGAAGTTGGATGACCTTTGAGACCAGTTGCCCGTAATCTTCAACAGAAATTTTATTTGCGCAGGGGGCGAAACATTGTTTCATCTGATAATTTAAGCAGGGGCGGTAGTCTCTGGTTCCATCAAGATTCATTTTCGAGCGACGAAGGGGGAAATTCTTTCGTATTACATATTCCGCAGCCCGAGCAACTTTTACAGAAACATAGGGGCCAAAATAAATACTGCCGTCTTTTTTGATCTCTCTGGTAAGGAACAATCTCGGAAATCGCTCTTTGATGGTAATCTTAAAATAGGGGTAGGTTTTGTCGTCTTTTAGTTCGATGTTAAACTTGGGCTTGTGCCTTTTGATCAACTGTTCTTCTAAAATCAGAGCTTCTGTTTCTGTATTGGTAACGATCCAGTCGAGGTCCGTAATCAAAGGAACCAGATTTTCAATCCTCGGGTCATACAATCCAGCAGGATTAAAGTAGGTACGAACTCGATTTTTTAAGTTCTTAGCCTTACCTATATATAGGATCTTATTTTGGGCGCTATAATAGCGATAGACCCCAGGATCGGTGGGTAAAAGTTTTAATTTTTCTTTTAAGGTCTCTTTTGCGTCCATTTCTTTAATCAATTTTTACGCCTTTAGGCTTTACGTTCCTGTCTAATTTCGTTATTTTTTAAGATCACCACAATTTATACTAGCTTACTACTTGAGCCTGTTAACTACTTTAGCGATCAAAATATGATTACCGCTTGCCTTGATTTAGAAGGTGTACTGATTCCAGAGGTTTGGGTCAATGTAGCCGAAAAAACTGGAATTGAAAAACTCAAACTGACTACAAGGGATATTGTAGACTATAATGAGTTGATGACACTACGTTTAAAGATTGTTGAAGAACATGGATTAACGTTACAAGACATCCAAGAGGTAATTAGCACGCTAAAACCTTTCGATGGGGCAGTTGAATTTTTAGCTTGGCTCAGGGAAGAATGTCAGGTTTTGATTCTGTCTGATACTTTTGAAGAGTTCGCCATACCTTTTATGAGACAACTCAACATGCCTTGTATCTTTTGCCACAGCTTGGTTGTCGACGAGGCTGGCCATATCAAGGATTACAAACTCCGAATTGATGACCCTAAAAGGAGAGCTGTCGAAGCCTTCCAAGGGTTAAATTACAAAATTATTGCAGCAGGCGACTCTTATAATGATACGAGCATGCTCAAAGCTGCCGACCAGGGAATCTTTTTCAAGCCCCCTGCATCCATAGCAGCACAGTTCCCTCAGTTTCCAGTTGCCCAGGATTATGATGCTTTTAAATCTGAAATTCAAAAGGCCATGGAGCGTTTAAAGTGAATTTAAAAACAAAAGCTCTTTGGGTCACGTCACAGCCCCATCGTCTTTTTTTTGCATCTGGCACCCTGTTGATGATCTCCACCATTTTTTGGTGGGTGACCTATTTAGGGCATAAATACTTTCATGTGATCCCTCAATATACCTTTGACCCAAAATTACTCCATAGCCTTTTGATGATTTATGTCACCTTGACCACCTATATACTAGGGTTTATTTTGACAGTTTACCCTAAGTGGCTTGGTGGGCAATCCATTGGTCGGACAAAAATATTATTTTTTTGGGCGCTGATCCCTGTGGGCGGAATTGTCGCTTGGAGCGGGACAAAATTAGGCCAGCCAGCCTTGATCGCTGGGTCGACAATGGTTTCCTTAGGCTTCGCTTTACTGGCGCAACATTTAGTTTTTATCTATTTTAAGTCTAACATGCCCGACAGAACCCAGCCCTTTATGGCGCTTTGTGCTTTTATAGCAGGCGGTATTGGCTCGGCGTATTTTGTAGCCTATACATGGGATATGGATCAAATCTTCTATTATCAAGTTTCAATAGGCCTTGGCGTTTACCTTTATCTGCCTCTGGTCATCTTGTCCGTTGCCTTTAGGATGCTCCCCTTTTTTACAAATATCTTGTTGGGGAATGAAGCCTTACGGGGCTTCCCTTGGGTACTCAAGGCTTGGGGCTTTTTACTGGTCGTGAAAGCGTCTCTGTATTTTTTAGACCTTAAAGAATGGTATCTTCTTTCTGACTCTTTATTGCTACTTGTGACCTTGTGGCAATTTAAGCATTGGCGATTTTTCGCACCTAAACCCAAAATGCTACTTAGTTACTTATATATAGCCCTCGCTTGGTTTCCTCTTGGCTTGGTCTTTTTTATCATCGGTGGTGCTTTAGCCTTTAATTCTGATTTTTACCCCCCAATCTTTGAGCTTGCAGGTTTGCACTCTTGGGCAATCGGTTTTTTCTCATCCATGATCTACGCTATGACAACCAGAGTGACTCTTGGCCACTCTGGTAGATCATTAGACACAACAAAATTTGAAGACAGGCTTTTTTGGTTGCTGCAGTTTACTGCTTTTTACCGTGTTGCAGCCGAGCTTGCAGGTTTGATAGACTATTCTTATACTTTCTGGGCTTTCGGCGCAGGCTTTACGTGGTGTTTCGCTTTTGGCCTCTGGGCTTGGGCGTACTTCCCAATTTATTTTAAAACTCGTTTGGACCAACCAGACGCAACCCCATAAAAACTATGACTCCTTCTGAATTTCAAAAGTTTCTTGAAGAAAATTTACTAATTATCGATGGAGCCATGGGGACCATGATTCAGGCCTATGAGTTTGGCCCTGAAACCTATGGTGGGGAAGTCTACCAAATGCTTTCTGATCTATTGGTATTTTCTAAGCCTGATGCCATTAAAGATGTCCATTTAAAATATTTCCAGTCTGGCTCAAATGCCGTTGAAACCAACACCTTTGGGGCAAGCCCCCTGCGTTTGGCCGAATTCGATTTAAGTGGGATTGATTTAGCTGACTTCCCTGTTCGAAAAGACGGGGTAAAAATCAACAACCTACCTCTAAACGAGTTCACAAGATTGATGAACCAAGAGGCTGTGGAATGCGCTAAGTCTGCTATTGAAGAATACAAGCTAGACCCCAGTTACGACGGAAGGCAATTATTTGTGTTAGGCTCAATTGGCCCATCTAACTGGGTTTTATCTTCTACCCATGCCGACCTAAATAAGGGAACCTTTGAGCAAATCCAAGAAAACTTTAAGATCCAAGTAGAAGGTCTGATTGATGGCGGAGTGGATATTCTACTCTTTGAGACCCAACAGGATATGTTGGAATTAAAAGCCGCTGTCTTTGGCGCAAAAGAAGCCATGAAAAATAGGGGCGTTACCGTTCCTATTATCTGCCAAGTTACGGTAGATCAATTTTCTAAGATGCAGATTTTTAATACTGATATCTTAGCTGCCCTAGAAACACTACAGCATATTGGGATTGATGCCTTTGGCATCAACTGCTCTATCGGCCCTGATTTGATGACTCCCACTGTGGAAAAGCTCATCAAACATTCCCAGATTCCCGTTTCCGTAATCCCTAATGCAGGTTTACCGCAATCAGAAAATGGCAAGACGGTCTTCAAACTTACTCCAGCCGAAATGGGTGTCTTTGCCAAAGGCTTTGCTGATATGGGGGCCAATATTTTAGGTGGCTGCTGCGGCACAACCCCTGATCATATTCGAGCCATTGCTGATGCCGTAAAGGGTATGAAGCCAAAAAAACGCAACCCAACTAAAGGTACGTTTCTTTCTGGCCCACAAAACCTTGTGGAGTTGGATTCTTCTAAATCTTTAATCCGTATTGGGGAAAGATTAAACGTTCGAGGCTCAAAAAAAGTTCGTGATGCCGTAGAAAGCGATGAACCAATTGACCAAGATGCTTTAGAAGAGGTTGTCACTGAGCAAACCAGAGACCTAGGGATAGAGATTTTAGATATTTGCATGGATTCTAACCAAGTGGACACTACAGAAACACTTGTCGCAGTCATCAAAGGCCAGACCGTCGATTTTTCAGGTGCCCTTTGTTTGGACTCCTTTGATGTTGGCGCATTGGCTCAGGCTGTAAAGGTTTACCCCGGTCGTCCGTTAGTAAATTCTATTTCCATGGAAGAGTACACTGAGGGAGTAGATAAGGTTGATGCGGTGCTTGAAGTCACCAAGGCCCATGCGCCTTTATATATAGCCCTAACTACAGGCCCAAAAGGGCCAGCAGTAACGGCTGCTGAAAAACTAGACCTGGCAACCCAAATAGCAACTAAGGCAAGAGACAAGCATGGCATTCCTTTTGAAAGCCTATTAATTGATATCAACGCCTTCCCGATTGGGTCAGAATCAGAAGAAGGGATGAACTTTGCGAAAGAATCCTTAACCTCGATCCCTATGATCAAAAAAGCCTTACCAGGGGTGAAGGTTACCATCGGGGTAGGTAATTTGACCAATGGCTTGGCTAAAAAACCCTACATGCGTAGAGTTTTGACCAGCGTTTTCTTGGATGAAGGCCGAAAGGTGGGCTTGGATGCTGCCATTATTAACCCCAATCACTACGTACCAGTGGAATCTTTGCCTAAGGCTGACTACCAATTAGGCTTAAAAATTGTTTTAGAGGGCGATATGGATGCCTTTACTCTTCTGGAAGAAATCGCAGAGTTGAAAAAGGGCGGAGCCGTTAAGAAAAAAACCAATTTTGACGAATTGCCAGCAGTAGACTCTGTTTGCGCAAAGATCAAAGAAGGCTTTAAAGAAAGAGAAAAGGGCAATATAGAATATGATGGCCATAATTACCCCTACCAAGATCGTATTGTGTTTCAGGTTAAAGAGATTTTGCTTGATGGCATTGCCCCTTTGGATTTGATCAACGATCATTTAATGAAGGCTATGGAAGAATTAGGTGATGGCTTTGCAGAGGGTCTAGTTTCTTTGCCGCACTTACTTAAGTCCGCCGACGTTATGAAACAGGTTATGGGCTTCTTAGAAGGCTATATGAAGCAGGGCCAAGGTGGTGACACAGGCGAAATTGAATACAAAGGAGTATTGGTACTGGGTACTGTTTACCAAGATGTGCACTCCATCGGTAAAGACTTAGCCAAAACTCTATTAGAAAATTATGGCTTTAAAGTGATTGATCTAGGGGTGCAAGTACCCTTACAGAAATTTATCGATGCCGCAAAAGAACACAATGCCGATGCCATTGGTATGTCGGCCCTGTTGGTGCAAACCTCCAATCACATGATCACCTTAGCTAAGATGATGAATGAACAAGGTCTTGCTGACACCCCAATTATGATAGGCGGTGCCCCGGTAAGCTGGAGACATGCAGCCTACGTTGCCATGGCTGGCGAAGAAGCTAAGGGCCAAATGCGCTCTAACGTATTTTATTGTAATTCTGCTATGGATGGGGTTAATCTGCTCAATGTTTGGATGGACCCAAATCGACGTGAGAAATTACTAGCAGATACAACTGTAAAACTTTCTCAGGCCCTGGAGCGTGGACAAAAACAAGCTGCCGCCAAGAAAGAACTATTTAAAACCTTACCTTTGCGTAGCGTTACACCCTCTGCGGCATTTACCGTGACTGACCATCAAATCCATAAGGTTGAGATGTCTCTTCGGGATTTTGTACCTTACATTGACCAGAAGTTACTCTTTACTCTGAACTGGAAGTTTGGCGGCAAAGGTGGCTGGGCGAAAAAAGGCGTTACCCAAGAGTCATTAGAGCAAATGCTAGTGGAATGGGTTGATCGAATTGAAAAAGAAGGCTGGTTTGATCTGAGCGCTCTTTACTCAGTATTACCTACAAAAACCTTAGCTGATAGGGTGGTGATTTTCGAAGGTGAAGATGAAATAGGGGCTTTGAACTTTAACCCTGTGATCGGCCAAGGCAAAAAAGACCAATTTACCTTTGGGCAGTTTTTTAACCCAACTGGCGACTTTGTTGGATTGCAACTTTCCACAGCAGGCCCCAAGGTGGACGATGTCATCAATAAGCTGAAAGAACACGACCAAGAGGCGGCTTGGATTGTCCAAGGGCTTTCTGACCGTATTGCTGAGGATTTGTCAGAATATACCCAAGGGATCATGGAAGAGCAATTGACTGCTGGCACAAAAGGCCTGCGCTGCTCACCTGGTTACCCAGCCATGACTGATATCTTTAATAACAAAGTGATCTTTGATCTCTTAAAGGCGGATACAGGTTTGGGGATCAGATTAACCGGTGCTGCTGAGTTTGAGCCAACAGGTTCGACCGGTGCTATTGTCACTTTCCATCCTCAGGCTAGTTTTAATTGAGCCTGAAAATATGCAAACTAGGATGTTGTGTTCTAAAAGCTCTTGAAAAATAGGCTCTGTTAGTAGTGGTTTTTACCTTTGCAGTGAGATTGCCTAACAGAGCAAATTCTCAACCCCTTATTTTTCGGGCCTTTAAATAAAAGTTAGCTTAAAAGCAACAAAAGTAAAAAAAGTACTTGCCATAAAATCTCAGTCAGGTATTCTGATGGAGTTCGCTGGGAAACAGGAAAGTTCCTAAACCCCCGCTGAACGGGCTTTTAGATTATTCAATTTTGAATTTAATTCAAAAAAGATTAAAATAAAGCTTGACGAAAATAATCATCTTAGAGATGATGTTCTTTTACTTCGGTAAAGAGAAAAAAGAGTTTATTGAAAATAGAATCGGACTGAAAGTTATATAT
>JASJGK010000127.1:0-42120 GCA_033791585.1 SAR324 cluster bacterium
CGACTTGGGCAAGGCTTTAGCCGATGGAACTGGTTTTGAAGATGACATCCGTGAAACCTGGTTTGCCGTAGGCTTACAAGGTGTTAGCGCCGACAATATTCAGGCTGTAGAAGAGTTAATAGACACTAGTATCAAAGATATCATTAAAAATGGGATCAGCGATGAAGAGGTAGAAGCAGCGTTACACCAAATGGAATTAGATACCCGTGAGATTTCAGGGGGCCATTTCCCTTACAGCTTAAATCTACTTTTCCGCTTCTTTGGCCCTTGGATGCATGGCGGTGACCCTGTGCAAGCCTTAGATTTTGATGCTTCCTTACAAAGTCTGAAAGAGGCGTTGCAAAGCCCCAATTACCTGACAGCCAAGATGCAAGAATACTTTGTGGATAACCCCCACAGAGTGACCTTAACTGTAAAGCCAGACCACGAGCAGGGCACCAGAGAAACCAATGAAGAGACAGCAAAATTGGCAGCCATTGCTAAAAACTTAACAGAAGAAGAGAAAAAAGCAGTAGTGGAAAGGGGCATAGCCCTAGAAAAGCAACAAGAAGAAGTAGAAGATTTGGCCTGCCTGCCTAACCTAAAAATTTCTGATATTCCTAAAACCTTAGAAGTTTGTAAAGCGACAGAATTAAACTGGGAAGGCCTTGGCGTTGACTTTTACGAGCAGCCGACCAATGGAATATTTTACTGTCATTGGTCCTTTTCCCTTCCTACCTTAACTATGGAAGAGCATAAATGGTTGCCCCTTTTGGGTACCTTGATCCCGGCCACAGGCGCTGGTGAGTTGGATTATGCTGCCATGTCACGGCGGATTTCTTTGCATACTGGCGGTTTTAGCTTGGGTGTGAACTTAAGTAAGTTGGCCCAGTCCAAAGATTACCGCAATGAATTTAGTCTTAAATCCAAAGCCTTAGATAGTAAAATCCCAGAGCTTTTTACAATTGCAAAAGAATTGTTGCTCCATTGGCGTTTGGATGAGGAAACAAGAATCCAAAGCCTGGTCAAGCAAAAGAGCAGCAGCGCTAGCAACTCTGTTTTAGCCAGCGGGCACCAATATGCAGCCTCCTTGGCCATGAGAAATCTCACCCCTGCTTTGCAGATTGACGAGCTTCAAAGTGGCGTTAGTCAGGTTCAATTTTTAAAAGCACTGAGCAAGCTTAGCAGTGCCGATTTGCTGAAAGAAATAGCCCCATTTAAAAAGCTCCTAAAGAGAATATTTGTAAAAGAGAATTTTTCTCTTTTTGCAGTTGGTTCAGCTGGAGCATGGGAGTTAGCCAAAACTGAAATTAAAGGCTTTATCGACAGCCTGCCTAGTGGTGAAAAGGCTACAAATATCAAGTTAGATGCGGGTATTAAGGACCACTTCCAAAAGGAAGTCTGGTTTACCACTACCCCCGTTTCTTATGTGGCCAAAAGCTTCCCTGCACCCCTGGAAAAAGACCCTTTAAGTCCGAAATTTTTAGTCATGGCCAATCTAATGAAATCCAGTTTTTTACACGGGGAGATTAGAGAAAAGGGTGGTGCCTATGGTGGGATGGCGAGTTTTCAAGCTATTGAGGGCGCAATAACTTTTTTAAGTTACCGTGACCCCCATGTGGCCCGAACCCTAAAGGTTTATGATCGTGCTTTAGAGTGGGTGAGGAATGGAAATTTCACAGATGAAAATCTAGAAGAAGCCATTCGCATCACCATGAGTAACCTCGATACCCCTTTATCACCAGCAGGTAAGGCCATTCGGGAAAAGAGCCACTACCAAAGAGGCAAAAAATTAGAAGAGCGACAAGCCTACCGTGAAGGGATTTTAGGGACAACCAGAGAGGAAATTCTGGAAGCGGCGACCAAATGGCTTAAAGAGCCAGCAGCCGTTGCTACTATTACCAGCAAGGATATTTTCGAGGCAGAAAAACCTGAGATTTCTATATCTTTGGTAGAGTCTCAAATATAGAAAACTCCAGAACTAGAAGTTTTTGGTGACTTGAAAAATTAGGCAAAAAAAAGCCCCCGTTTTTAGCTGGGGCTTTTTTTTGTCCTAAGAAAAGGTTTTAAATCGAGTTTGTTATTTGCTACCTGAACAGCTAAAGCCTCAGGTTTTTTATCTAGTTCATTGATTTATTTTAATCTAAAGGTTGTTAATTGATTTCTACCTGAACAGCTAAAGCCTCAGGTTTTTTAGCAATAGCCACATCTAAAACGCCTTCATCTAACTTAGCTTTAATAGAGCCTGTATCCAAAGCGTCAGAGAGTTTGATCTTGCGTAAATATTTAGCGCCTTGGTCTAACCCTCTTGAGATATCCCCTGCAACAATGAGTTTCCCTTTTTCAAAGGAGATCTTTACATCCTCCTTGGTAACCCCAGGCACATCCAAAAGAAGCCTATAGCCTTGTTTGGTTTCTATTACATCCACTTGGGGAAGGAAGGTCGCCTTGTTGGTGGCTTTGTCGGCTGTTTTTTCTGTAGTAGTCATTTTTTCTCCTGTTAGTTGGTTTTTAGTTTTGTTTGTTAGTTTATTTCCACGGCAAGGGGCTTATCGCTTTCTGCTCGGGTCATTTTAATTTCTAAAACACCATCGGCTAAACTAGCCTTGGCACTTGTAGCCTCTACGGCAAAGGGGAGCTTATAGGTCTGATCGAAATCGACTTTTGCTCGTTCTGAATGAAGGAGGGTTTCTTCTTCTTTTTGGTTTTTGGCTTTCCTGCTGCCTTTTAAATGCAAATGGTTACTTTTGATATCTAGGCTTAAATCTTCTTTTTTTACACCTGGGATCTCAGCAGTAAAGGTAACCTCTTCCCCATCAACTTTTATCGCTGTTTGGGGGTAGGCCCATGGGGTTGCGCTTGGGTTATTCACACAGGATTGCTGGCTAAGTGTAAAAATTTGGTTTACCATTTTATCGAATTCGTTCCACATGATTTTCTCCTGAGTTGTTGTTGTTTAAATCGGGACAAATGAATTCTTGTTCATTTGTTTTTTTGCCCTGACTCTTAGCCTTACTATTGCTAAAGGGATGCCAAAGTTCATTTTTCAAATTAAAACAGCTAGATATAAAAATTAAGGGAGAACTTTTAAATTTCAACTAGGCCACTTTGGCCTAATAACTAGGCCAAGCATTGCTTATGTTTTGCAAAAGGAGCCTAGTCTCGAAGAAAATTCTGTGGTATGCTATTATAAAACAATTTTTGAGGGGAAAGTAATGAAGGTTTTAATTATTGAAGATAGTAAGTCTCACTTAAAACTATTAGAGCGTTTGTGTCTGTCGATCAAAAATGTGCAAACAGTAACAGCCAACGATGGGCTAGAGGGTTATGCTATTTTAAAGTCGGTGGAATTGATCGACTTAATCATCATTGATCAGAATATGCCTTTCCTTAAGGGGACCGACTTCATTGCTAAGATCCGCTCTGTCCCATCCTATGCTGAGATCCCCGTCATTATGTCCACAGCAGAACCAGAAACAGAGCAAGAAAACTTGATGGAAACAGGGGCCAATGCAATTTTCCATAAGCCCTTTGATTTAAATGAATTTACCAGAATACTAGAAGAGTTGAAGTTTGCCTTAGGCTAGGGTCTTCACCCAGTTCAAGGGCATTTTTTTCTACGACTGTGACTTAGTCACTTTAATTTATATGAATATTGTTGTACAGTTTAGATAACAAACAAACAGGAGGTTGCCATGCATAATAAAGAACTACTCACAAATACTAAAGAAGATGATTTTTATGGTTATTTTGAAAAGGGTTTAGGCCTAATTCTAGCGGTTCACTTCATTGTTAGAGTCTATGTAATTTATTTTGTGATAGATGTTAACTAGGTGTTTATAGTTTAAGACCCCATTAAAATAATAATGAGCCAAAAAATGGGGGAGCCTGACTACTCAGTTATACTCCCTGCCTTTAATGAAGAAGGGTTTTTACCTCTTTCTCTGCCCCGATTATTTGCCGCCATGGATCAAGTTGATTTGT
Organism: SAR324 cluster bacterium; assembly: GCA_033791585.1. Taxonomy (GTDB): domain Bacteria; phylum SAR324; class SAR324; order XYD2-FULL-50-16; family XYD2-FULL-50-16; genus JASJGK01. The sequence goes on from JASJGK010000127.1 coordinate 3,964, forward strand.
GCGGGGAAGTGATTGTTGTAGATAATAATTCCACCGACCTTACAGCCCAGATTGCCTCAGAACTAGGTGCAACTGTTGTCTTTGAAAAAATAAATCAGATCTCCAGAGCGAGAAACAAGGGTGCAGAGGTGGCAAGAGGTCGTTATTTTGTCTTCTTAGATTCTGATACTCTTGTCAGCCCCGAGCTGTTACAAAAAAGCCTAGAGCTTTTGTCCCACAAAAAAGCCATTGGCGGCGGAAGCCTACTCACTTGCGAAGGGGTAAAAATAGGCGATAAACCCAATAAGGGGGTTCGTCTGTGGAATTGGGTTTCTGTAACTTTAAATTTAGCCGCTGGGAGTTTTATTTTTGTGAGTCGTGAGGCTTACCAACAAAGCGGTGGCTTTTCCACTCTTCTTTTTGCTGGTGAAGAGATCAATTTTTCAAAAAAAATTAAGCGCATCGGCCGCAAGCAAGGCTTGAAATTTGTCATCATTAAAGATCACCCTATTGAAACTTCTATGCGGAAATTAGATTGGTATTCGAACTGGCAAATTGCCAGAATGTGGGCAATTATCTTTATTTTTCCCTTTGTTCTCTATTCTTCCAAGCTACTTCCTTTTTGGTATCATCGTCCAGATGACCCTATACAGCCAGAAAAGAGGCAGGATTAAAAGTTTTATCTTCTTAAAAAGAGATTTATACTTGTCATTTAAAAGCAGGATGATATAATTAGCCCATGTTCAAATTAAAAGGGTAGATTATGAAACAACTTATTTTGTTTGCTGTAGTAGGTCTTTTCTATTGGCCAGCTGCGTACGCTTGCGGTGATGGGAAGGATTGGGTGAAGTCCAAAAACGAAACAACTGCTGGTAAATCCTCGGTTAAAAAAGAAAAGACCTTTTCTTTTATGCGCAAAGATAAAGCGCCTGCCCCCTCTACACAAGCCTCTCAGGCTACCTCTCGATAAAGCTTACGGGTTCCTTTTATTAGTAAGAGCCTTGGGCTTTCCTTTAATAAGTAAGAGTTAAATCTTTTGGGGATACTCACTAGCTCTGCAATTAAAAGCGATCAATCGCTTGGGAAAACTTAACCGCTTTACGATTTAAGGGCGACTTAAAAACTTTTCCTTCCAGAGAGGTTTTTTCTTAAAGGTGAAGCATTCAAAAGCTCTTAATCACCTCATATTTACTAAAAAATCTTCATTTGCTCAAAATCAAAGCACTAAATCGCTGCTGTGTGTTTATGTGTAAGCGCTAAATCGCTTAGGGAAACTAAATGGCTGCTGTGTGTTTATGTGTAAGCACTAAATCGCTTAAGGAAACTAAATGGCTGCTGTGTGTTTATGTGTAAGCGCTAAATCGCTTAAGGAAACTAAATGGCTGCTGTGTGTTTATGTGTAAGCACTAAATCGCTTAAGGAAACTTAATCGCTGCGCGATTAACGGTCTTTTTGGTATTCGTAGACTTCAGCCCCTTGGTCATCAAAGAATTTAATCACAGCTTTACTCGGCGTAAAGTGGGCCCAAGCATAGCCATAGGCTTCATTAAGGTAAATTGATTGGGGCAGTTGTTTTAGGTCTTCTGGGTGCAAAGGGCTACCGCCTCCACCGCTGGTGATCAACTCCACACCCTTAAGTTGCAAGTGTTCCATCAAGTGATTGTGACCAGAGATAAGAAAGTCAGACCCGCTTCTTAAATAAATCCAGCGTTCTAGCCAGGTCATATGGCCATGACGACCACTGGATAGCACGGGATGGTGACCAAAGGAAATCTTCCAGGGTTTTTCTGTTTTTTTAAAGAGGGGCCAGACGCTACAGACTGTGCAGGTAGAATTAAATGCGTGAAACTTCACAGGGCCAGCCTCAAATTCATAGTCGGCAGCAGGCAAATTCCACCTTTTAGAAACACCAGTATAGTCGATGATACTTGTCCATGAATTTCTAAGGTCATGGTTTCCTAAAACGGCATAGAAGGGCATGTCATGTTGGTACATGTCTTCAAACTTATTTTTAAATTGAGGGTCGTCAATGGCTTGGACTCCATGCTGGATGAAGTTATCGCCAAGTAAAAGCGTAAAATCACATCCCAAGTCTTCTGCTGTTTTAAAACTGGAAGCAGCTACATGTTTTTGGAATTTGTTACCTGAACCTTGGTCGCCGATGAGTAAAAATTTTACTTCGTCATCGGGGATATTAGTGGGGAAAATTTCTTTAGCAAAGTTTCGGTTTAGCCCAATGCAGGCACGTTCAAAAGCTAATTTGCGCAGAGGGACCATGGCCCAAAGGCCTAAGAAAAAGCCGCCCAAGGCAAATCCGCCAGCAACTAACATCCAATCAGTCATTGAGAATCTCTTCTTGGAATTGACTTTCAAAGAGATTTTTATACTCTCCCTCTAGCTTTAGAAGTTCTTCATGTTTGCCCTGTTCAACAATATTCCCGTGCTTCATCACGTAAATTCGGTCTGCATTTAAAATAGTGGAAAGGCGGTGGGCAATGACAAAGGTCGTACGGTTGACCATAAGATTTTCTATAGCCAGTTGGACTTCCTGCTCAGACTCGTTGTCTAAAGCGCTGGTCGCTTCATCTAAAATTAAAATACTGGAATTTTTAATCAAGGCTCTGGAAATAGAAAGCCTTTGTTTTTGGCCCCCCGAAAGATTACCGCCAGAAACGCCAATTTCTTCTTCATATTCTTCAGGCAAGCGGATAATAAACTCATGAGCATTCCCAGCCTTGGCGGCCTGTTCAATTTTTTCTTGGTTATCATCCGAGTCAGGATCACCATAGATGATATTGGATTTCACGGTGTTATCGAAGAGCACAACCTCTTGGGTTACCACTGCAATTTGGCTCCTAAGAGAATCCAAGGTGGCATCGGCAATGTCGCAACCGTCGATTAGTATACGGCCATCTTCAGGGGGGATATCGTAAAATCTAGGGATAAGATTAACAAGGGTCGATTTTCCGCTTCCGCTACTGCCAACAAAAGCAATAATTTCACCTTTTTTAACTTTAATATCAATATTATGGAGCACTTCCGTTTCATCGTATTTAAAGCGATCGAGCTTGATATGAATTTCATTTTCTAGGGTTTTAAGTGGAACAGCACCCTCTTTATTTTGGATTTTAAGCTCTGACTTTAAGACCCCAAAAATTCGATGGGAGGCGGCGACACCCTCTTGGATTTTAAGGGCAAAACCATTAAACTTTTTGATCGGATCATAGAGCATAAAAAATGCCATGATAAAGCTGGCAAAATCACCGCCTGTCATTTCATCATGGATCACCAAGTAACCACCATAGGTTAAAATCACAGCAGCGAAGACCCCGCCCATCAATTCCAAAATTGGGTAGGAGTAGGCCTCTATTTTCACGCTTTTTACAAAGTAGTGAAATAGGCGTCTGTTTTCTTTTTGGAATCGTTCCTGCTCATAAGATTCCATACGGAAGGCTTTGACGACTCTTATACCCATCACAACTTCGTTGAGCAAACTGGTTAGATTGCTATATTGCTGGAGTCTTTGGGAGGTGAATTTTTTGTTCTTTTTCCCAAATTTATTGATCACCAAACCAGAAAGGGGGATCAAGGCTAGGGTGATTATAGCCAATTGCCAAGAGCGGGCAAACATCAAATATAAAAGTAGTGCAATCTGCGGTAAGTCACGAACAGGGCCAGTGATGCCCATGGTAATGGCTTCATTGAGGATGTTCAAATCAGTTGTAAAGCTACTGATTAAATCACCAGTTTTTTTCTTATTAAAAAAAGCTAAAGGAAGGTGGATAATTTTTTGAAATAACCGAGCCCGAAGTTCTTTTACTAGAATCAGACCAAAACTACCCATGAGGTAACTTTGGAAGTAAAAAGTTATGCCTTTTAAAAAATAAAGGAGGATGATGCCAAAGGCAACGTAGATAAATTGATTTAAAGCTGGAACTTTGCCAGAGCCTAAGGCATCAATGATGTCCTTCATAAATTTAGCAGGGGCCACTGCAAAAATAGCAAAGGTCACCATGGAAATAACGCCAAAAATAAGGCGCATTCGGTGAGCTAAAATCAGTTTAAAAAGTTCGCGGTGTACCCTCATAAATCCTTCAAAGTAAAAGATATAGATAGCAGTGTGCTGCTTTTTTGGGTAGGGGGTATCGCTGCTTTTTTCAATATTTGAAGGGTGGAAGAGTTATTAGAATAAGATTTATTCAAACTCATCGGCAATAGGCGGAACGTAAACAAGCTCAGTCACTTTGATGGCCTGTTTGCCCTTATAACTTCCCTGATAACCACGGTATTTTGTAACATCTTCTACTTTAATATCCAGTGGCTGTGCCGCTTCATGGTCTAGATTGATGATGTCGCCAATTTGCAGGCGTAAAAAATCTTCCACAGTAATTTCTGTGGACCCTAAGGCAACCAGTAAATCAATTTTAGCCTCGGCTAAGTTGTCACGGAATCTCTTTCCCCAAACATGATCTTCTTCGTTCTGGTCAGACTGAAAACCTGAATCCAACTTGCCCCTGATAGGTTCTACCATGGAGTAAGGGATGCAAATGGTTAGCATCATAGGTGCTTTACCCATTTCCACATCAAAGGTAACCACAACCACAACTTCGGAATGGGGCACAATGGCCACAAACTGGGGGTTGATCTCGGTTCTGGTGTAAGCTACTTGCAAGGGAAACACAGGTTTCCAAGCATTTTGTAAATCTTCTAAAGCACTAATAACCACACGTTTCACCATCTTTTGCTCGATAGCGGTAAAGTCACGGCCTTCAGCCTTAACCTCCAATTCGCCTGTTCCACCAAAAAAGATATCAATGAGGGTAAACACAAGACGTGTTTCCAAAACCAAAATAGCATTACCACGAAGTGGGTTCATGCGAAATAGGTTCAAACTTGAGGGGACAGGCAACGTTTTCAAAAATTCACCAAACTTAATCAATTCGGTAGAACGCACAGAAATATCCACCACCTTTCTTAAAGCAGAAGAAAGGGTAAGGCGGAACATTCTCACAAAACGATCATGGATAATTTCCAAGGTCGGCATTCGACCACGAATAATTCTATCCTGACTGGTTAAATCGTAGGGGATGACGGCTTCGGCATCCATATCTGGCATTTCAAAGTCATCATCAGATGACCCGCTAATATCCTTTAACAGGGAATCGACTTCATCTTGTGAAAGTACCTGAGACATTTTTACCTTTGAAACATTTAATATATTCAAAAAAGAGGAGAGTTTTACCCTTTATTCCTCTTGTGGAGCTTACTTTAGCTAACTTTAGCCTACATTAGAAAGATTTGCAGGATTTAAGCCATATTAATTATTTGGTCCGCCTGAAAGATGGAAATCATGTTGGTTGAATGGGGTAGATTGAAAAAATCACCTACTAAAACGATGGTGTCATTCTTTTCAATAATGCCTTTTTTCATACATTCTTCCGTCGCCACCTTAACCCTTTGCCAGGTTTTTTGTGCCTCTTCCAGTTCAGGGATTAATACTGGGGTAACGCCCCATAAAAAGTTCATTTCCCAAGAGGCACGAGGGACATAAGTCACTGCCAGTAGGGGGAATGGAGGTCTGTACTTGCTGATCATTCTGGCTGAAAAGCCCGACTTGGTTAGACACAAGATCTTAACCTTTTTAATGTTTTGCCTCTTTAACTGCTCACATGCCGAGTGAACCAAGTGGCCCATGGTTTCAGCAGTTGCACGGGAGGGAGAATCAAAAAGATCGGCATCTCGAGGTGGCAAGTGAGATTCTGAGTTTTTAATGATTCTGTGCATTACTTCCACAGCTTCCACTGGGAAATCCCCACTGGCTGTTTCTGCTGAGAGCATTACACAATCGGCACCATCTTCAATGGCGTTGTAAACATCAGAAACCTCGGCTCTAGTGGCGATGGGTGCCTTAACCATAGATTCTAGCATCTGGGTGGCCACAATTACAGGCTTACCGACGATGTTACAGCGTTTGATCATAGCCTTTTGCACAGGTGGCACTTCTTCAGCCGCCAGCTCAACACCTAAATCCCCACGGGCAACCATAATCCCGTCAGAGGCTTCTAGGATTTCTTCAAAGTTTGTAACAGCAATAGGGCGTTCTATTTTAGAGATAATCTTGATATCAGGATTACCATAGGTTTCTAAAAGCTGGCGAATAGTGTGAACATCATCAGCGCTCCCAACAAAACTAGCAGCAACAAAGGCGGGGTTTAGTTTGGCAATCAGTTTTAGATCGTGTAAATCTTTTTCAGTTGGAACACGCAAACCCAATTCTGTGTGAGGTAAATTTAAGCCCTTGCGAGTAAAAAGTTCACCGCCTGTGACAACAGTACAATGAATTTCTGTTCCTTCAATCTTGATCACTTCGACACAAACAATACCGTCATTAATAAAAATCAACTCCCCAGGCTTCACTTCTTGGGGTAAGTTTTTATAGCTTACAGTAACTCTGTCCCAATCCCCTTCCACTTCTTCTGTCGTTAGTATGAATGGCCCACCACGCCTAACCACTACGCCATCTTTTACAAAGCCGATTCTTAATTTTGGCCCTTGGATGTCACAGAGAATGGCAATATTAGGTGCCACTTTTTTGACACGATCAAAGATTTCAGTCTTTCCCCTATCGTCACCATGAGAAAAGTTAATTCTCACGCAGTTCATACCATTTTTGACCAGTTCAAGAATTTTTTCTTCTGCGTTGGAGGCAGGTCCTAGGGTGCAAAGAATTTTTGATTTGGTGAAGTCGAAGGAGTGTTTCATGGGTCAAGTCTCAATTGGGTTTAGTCCTTATTTTCTTTGATTTTTTCAAAGGTGTCATGCATTTTCTGGCTGTGGCTTTGTAAATTTTGTAACCACTGGCCTAGGCCTGAGTCAAGGCTCTGCGGTGGGAGCGAATTGGCAAGCTTTTTTAACTGTAAAAAAAGAAATTCATAATTTTCAGCTTGCTCAAAGAAGAGGAAATCTGAAGTTGCGGCTTGGGGGGCATTATCTGAAAGCAGGTCACTTAAACCTTCTTCAACATAACAATGAACCCATCTGCTCAATTGCTCTTCTGTGATATTCAACTCCTTGGCAACCATGGCTTTATTGGCTGTTTTAGCGAATAAAATCAAAGCTTCAAGCTTGAGTCTGTGATCGGGGTGGCCCTGTCTGGCCATCTCCATCTGCATAAGTTCAATTTCACTTTCGCTAAACTGGCTCATACAAAACTATCAGACGATTTGAATATTATAGGGGTGTTCTGCGGGCGGGGGCTGTTTATTTTCTGTGAAAGCTTTTGCTTTGCTTAACTAAATAAACCTTTCCAATCTTTTCTATTTTAATCTATTTCAACTACTTCTTAAGCCTAAAACGTAAAAAATCTAAATGGAGGTGAGATAAAAAACATTCCAGTTAGAAATTAATTGAACCTCAGGGTAGAGGTTCAACCAAAATTACAGTTATATTCTCAATTAAAGAGAAGAAATGTAAGATGCAACTGCTTCAACTTGCTCAGCACTTAAGCTACGAGCAAAAGGAATCATTTCTTTTGATCTGTTGCTACTACGAGCAGCAGACTGGAATGCTTGCAGTTGACCTACGATATAATCTTTGTGCTGACCCGCAAGTTTTGGGTATGCACCGCTTACAGTAGTTTTAGCATCTACACCGTGACAAGATGTACAGCCCTTGCGGTTAAAAATTCTTTTTCCGTCTTCAGCCATCACAGGTGCTGCGGTCATAAGGACCAGCGCCATAGAGGGCAGCATGATTCGCATAAGCTTTTTCATGTTAATTTTCCCTTTTTTGTAGTTATTCATTGTTACGGTTTTGTAATCAAGCTTGCTATCTTGATACAAAAGGTACTTGTGATATATAGAGTTTAAAAGCCTTTGGCAAATTTTTTTTTAACTATTCGACCTTTTTTAACTTTTTAAATTTGAATAGGAGAATTTACCTGCGGGACTTCAGTTTGGTAGGTTGTGTAGGTCTGATTACGGAAAACCCCTTTAGCTGCATTTTTGGCCTATTATATAGACAAAGAAATTAGACAAAAGGTGAGTTTTACTATTTTAGGTGAGAAAGAAAAAAAGGGGGGCCTCTGCCTTGCAAAAAAGCAGAGGATTGCTAAGAGAGTGTAAAAAAACAAAAAGCTTTAAGAGATACCAGCTTGATTTAAGATGGTAGTGTATTCCTTGTCCGTTTTTTGGATGTGTTCCACTAACCATGATTTTAAGATCTTTAATAGGTCATCAACTGTGGATTTTCCTTTTTTAAAATCCTCTAAAAAGGCACCGACGCCATCTAAGAAAGCCACATGCACTTGCTTGTGAGCTGCGAAGTTTTGGTAGTTACCTTTGACCATCAAATCTTCTTCATAGTTAAAGTGAGCTACCGTGTAGTTCACCAAGGCATCTAGTAGGTCATCGAAATCTGTGACAGCCCTTTTTTCTTCGTTCGCTTGGTGAATCATGTTGATAAATTTAACCAAGCAGGCATGTTGGTCATCAATTTCAGCAATATTCACGCTAAAGGTGGAATCCCAAACAATCAATTCAGGTTGTGTTTTGATTTCAGTTAGGTTCAACTCATCAATAATCTTTTCAAGGTATTCTGTTGCTCTGGCCAAGGTTTTAGTCCCTGCAAAAGAGCAATCCACAACCTGCTGTAATTCGTTCAAGTGAACCAAGTTACTTTCGCCACTAGAGCTAATTTCATGGGTCATCTGGGCTATTTCCTGGATGCCCTTTTCTTGTTCGTCCATGCCACTGCTTAAAGACTGCATTTCTGTAGAGATACTACGTACCTGAGACACAATCTCACTTAAATCCGTACCCACTTGGTTAACGACTTTTGTCCCTTGGGCCACTTCTTTTTGGCTGGTGTCAATCAACTGGTTGATCTCACTTGCAGCAGCGTTACACCTGCCAGCTAAGGTTCGCACTTCATCAGCAACCACAGCAAAACCCTTACCATGTTCGCCAGCCTTGGCTGATTCAATGGCAGCATTCAAGCTGAGTAAGTTGGTTTGGTTTGCAATTTCAGAAATGGTGGTTACTATTCTACTGATCTCATGGCTGCCCTTTTCAATGGTTTTCATTGTTTGGATTGCAGTCTCTACACTTCTACTACCAGTAGTGGTCTTTTGTTCTGCGCCACCAGTTAGCTCTTCCATAGTGTGGAGTTGCTTAGCAATTTCCTTGGTGGTTTCAGTAATTTCTTGCAGAGCCGTGGAAGATTGGGCAATGGCCTGGAAGTCCCTGTTGCTATTTTCTGAAATTTTAGCCGTGTTGTTGGATATACATTTCGAGTTGATCGAAAAAATCTTACTTGAAAGATCCAATCTTTCATTTTGCTCAAGCAGATCCTTGACAATTTTTTCTGTGCGAGCAAAGTGGGCATCTAGCAATTTGTCTAGTTCTGCCACTTCTCCAGTACAGCCAAAAGAGCTATGACCATCGTCTTCACCACCGGTGACAGCGATTTTTAATTTAGCTCTAAAACTACCTAGCGGCCCTGTAATGCTGCTGGAGACAAAAAAGGTCAACAAGCCAACACCTGCTAGGCCTGCAATAAAGCTGAAGATCAAATAGACTTCAGATTTATGTGCCAATTCCTCTAAAAGCTCTTCTTCTTGGGCTTGTAGCTTGAGTAATTCTTGGGGAACTAAATTGTCTGACCGTAGCTTTTCGGTGAAAGCTTTATCTAGAGTGGCATGACTTTCATTGAGTCCACTAATTGAGATAAATGCCAAAGAAATGGGGGTAAGCAGTAGGGCAGTGATAAGGACTGCGATAAACAGAAGTTTATTATTGGACGACATTAGACTCCATCTAACTTTTTTTTAAGTAATTGGTAATGACATTTACCGCATAATCAAAGGGTTTGCAAGTTCTATGAACCATAAATGTAATGGGGCAACCAAGTCACTATTTCGGGGAAAAGGGCCAGAAGCCCCATAACTAAGATTTGAATGGCGATAAAGGGGATCACGCCTTGGTAAATTTCTTTTGTTGAAATGTGATCTGGGGCAACTCCACGGAGGTAAAAAAGGGCAAATCCAAAGGGAGGGGTTAAGAAGCTGGTTTGCAAGTTCATGGCGATCATAATGCCCAGCCAAATGGGGTCGAGGCCCATCATTAATAAGATGGGGCCAACGATAGGAACAACGACGAAGGTTATCTCGAAAAAATCTAAGAAAAAGCCCAAGATAAAAATAACCAACATCACCAACAGAAATGCCGCTACCACGCCACCAGGCAGGTTCTGCAAATACCTAGCTATAACCTCATCGCCACCGAGGCCCCGAAAGACCAAAGAAAACATGGAAGACCCAATGAGAATGATAAAAACCATGGCGTTGATTTGTACCACCTTATCCAAAACACTTTTCAGAATTTCTTTTTTTAATTGTCCCTTGATTTTAGTCAAGATGATAGCGCCGATACAACCGACGGAAGCGGCTTCCGTTGGCGTTGCCATGCCTGCGAGGATGCTACCTAAAACCCCCATAATCAAAAGCAGTGGCGGGATTAAAACCTGCAAGACTCGCAAAAACATGCCATCACTATAGGCTTTTTCAACTTCAGCAGCAGGTATGGCAGGCGCTAAATTGGGATTAAAGTAAGAAGCGACTAGGATATAGATAATATAACAGCCAACCAAAACAAAACCAGGAAACAAGGCCCCTAAAAAAAGGTCGCCCACACTAACTGAGCCTGGGGCAAAGTTACCTAAGTTCAGTTGGGCTTGCTGGTAGGCGGAACTAATCACATCACCTAAAAGCACCAGAATAATACTTGGGGGGATGATTTGGCCCAAGGTGCCCGAGGCGCAAATGATGCCTGCCGAAAAACTGGGTTTGTAGTTGTAGCGCAACATAACAGGCAGAGAGATTAAACCCATGGTCACTACTGTGGCCCCCACAATGCCAGTGGAAGCGGCCAGCAAAGCGCCGACTAAAAAGATGGAAACGCCAATGCCACCCTTGATCTGCCCAAAGAGTAGGCCCAAGGTGGTGAGCAATTCTTCAGAGATCTTTGAACGCTCTAACATGACCCCCATAAAAATAAACAGGGGCACGGCGATTAGGGTTTGGTTCCCCATGATACCGTAGATTCTAGCGGGCAGGGCTGAAAAAAAAGAGATGTCAAAAAGGCCAATTGAAAAAGCGAAACCACCAAAAGCCAAGGCAGAGCCAGCTAAACTAAAGGCTACAGGGTAGCCTAGCAGTAGTATGCCTATGGCCAAGACAAACATCAAAAGGGGAAAGGCTTCAAACATCTGGCCCGACCTGCTTTGTGGTTTGTGTTTGAAGGTCGCCTGACTTTTTAATGATCTCTACGGCTTTAATGATTTCACTAACGCCCTGCAAAAATAAGAGGGTGGGGAAGATGATCACCAAGGATTTTACAATATAAACCCCACCAAGGCCCCCCGTTTCTTTGGAGCCTTCAAAGACAGCCCAAGAATTGGCGACATATTCAAAGCCATAAAACCAAATCAAAAAACAAAAGGGGAACAACAAAAGACTGGTGCCAATGATATTGACCTTGGCTTTTTTGGCCTCACTTAAAGGCTGGTAGAGGATGTCTACCCGCACATGTTCATTGTTAAGAAGGGTGTAGGCGGCGGCAAGCATAAAACTAGCGCCATGCATATAGCTGACAGAATCTTGAATCCAGACCCAACCGAGGTTAAAAAAATAGCGCAAGATGACCACAATAAAGGTCACAATCGCCATTGCTAAAATCAACCAGCCGGCGAAATCGCCCATTTTTTTATTGGTCTCGTCTATGTAGCGAGAAATGCGAAGCAAATGGGCCATTAGCCTTTAAAGGTCAAAGAGCGGGCTAAGCTAAAGCCAGTTTCTGCAATTTCATCCCACCCAACAGCGGCATCACGAAAGCCATTAAAGGAGGCGTAAACCTTTTTAGAAAAGGCATCCCTTGCGCCTAATTCTTCTACCACTTTCTGGCTAATCACACCTAATTTCTCTAAAGATTCATCACTGAATTTACGTAAGTTCACCTTGTGGGTTTTTACTAGTGTGATCAGGGCTTGGTTGTTCTTGGCATTAAATTCTGTGAGCATCTGGTCCATAGCCATTCGGCATGCGGCACGGATGATCTCTTGTAAATCACTAGGCAGACCTTCATAGGTTGTTTTATTCACAAAGGCTTCTAGAATAGTCCCTGGCTCATGCCAACCTGGCCAGTAATAATACTTGGCAATTTTGTGGAAACCAAAAGCTAAGTCGTTGTATGGCCCAACCCACTCTGTGGCATCAATGGCCCCCGTTTGTAGGGATTGGAAAATCTCACCACCAGGTAGGCTTACAGGGGTCGCCCCAAGCTCGCTAATCACCTCGGCACCAAGGCCAGGCATGCGCATTTTTAAGCCTTTAAAGTCTTTTAGCTCGTTGATTTCTCGGTTGAACCAACCACCCATCTGGGCACCTGTGTTGCCAGCGGCAAAGGGTTTGAGATTGAAATCGCTATAGGCTTGGTCCCAGAGTTCTTGGCCACCGCCGTGATTCATCCAGCCACCCATTTCTAAAGCTGTGAGGCCAAAGGGGACAGAAGAGAAAAATTGAAAGGTCGGGTTTTTCCCTTTCCAGTAGTAAGGGGAGCCGTGGCCCATTTCAGCCGTGCCCTTGGAAACGGCATCAAAGCACTCAAAAGCAGGGACAAGTTCACCAGCGCCGTAAACCTTGACTTCGATCCGACCGCCAGACATTTTGGTGATGGTTTCAGCTAAAAAGTTGGCACCTGTGCCCAGAGCGGGGAAGTTTTTGGGCCAAGTTGTGACCATCTTCCACTTTAAGGTTTTTTGGGTGTGAACCGCAGGTGCGCCTATCTTTGATTCTTCGCCTTTTTTCTCACAACCAGCAAGCGCAACCGCTGCTGCAGCGGCACCAAGGCCTGCCTTTACAAAATGTCTACGTTCCATCGTTCGCTTCCCTTTTTCCCTTAATCTTTTTTGCTCAACCTAAAACTTAGTCTCAGGTCCGTTTTGTAAAAGGCTACCTTGATTCTTAGATTTGATAAAGAGGTTTGTTTTCTTTTAACTAGACACCCAAAAACCATTTTTATTGCCTTTACAAGGGCAAAAGCATTAAAATAAATTTCAAATACCCTAGTAGGAGAAAAAATGGCTTGGGAAAAAGAACCACAAAAAATGAAATTTGAAGCAGGCAAAAAGGTTTTATTCTGCGCCTGTGGGAAATCAGAAAAGGGTGCCATCTGTGACGGGCGTCACAAGGGCACAGGGATAGAACCTGAAATTAGAAACTTTGAAGTAGAAAAAGAATTGCTCGTTTGCCGCTGTGGGCAGAGCAACTTGTTTCCCTTTTGTGATGGTGGTCACCAGACCTTACAATAGAAGGCTAGCTACGTTAGAAGATTGGTTGACAAATGAGGCGTTTAATCCTCGTCGTCGTCCATAAATTCTAAGTCTTTCTTAGAAAGTTCAGTGGGGTTCTTCTTAGCCTCTGCGCCTTTCAGTGTAGTCTCTACAAATTTAGCATCAGCCTCAGCTGCCGCAGCATGGGTTAGGTCTGTTGGTGTCTCACCAACAGATTCACCAATCTTCGGAGGTCTTTCCCAAACGATTGCCTCTAAATAACCATCTCGAAAGTCTTTTAGGACACGGTAAGAAGCCTGTTCTTCGTTAACAACGCCTTGGCTTTTTAAAAAGCCATGCCTTAGGCCGATCAATTCTAAAGTAATTTCTGGGTCTAGCTCTTCTTCAATATCGTAACGCTTTCGTAAAGCCTCAGGTTTTTGTTCAATGTATTGCTTTAAAAGATGCACCGCAGTTCTGCGAGCGCCTGGAATTTCATCTTTAATACAGTGAATGGCAGTTAGGCACAGGCCATCTTCTAGGTTAGCAATCTTTGGTGGCATGATACCTGGAGTATCTAAAAGCTCCATATTCTTACCGATCACTGTCCAAAGTGTGTGTTGGGTGATCCCTGGCCTTGGCCCCGTTTTTGTGGCCTTTTTCTTTGCCAGACGGTTGATTAAGGTTGATTTACCTGTGTTGGGTAAGCCTGCTACAATCAAACGAATTGGCGGCGGGCGGATGCCTTTTCTTTTTAGGCGTTCATGCTTTGGAGCCATGATGGATTTGGCAGTCTGCTCAATGGCCTGAATGCCCTTGGCCCCTAAGGCCTCAATTGAAAGAACCGTTTCACCTTGGCTACGTAAATAGGCAATCCAATGTGCCAAGTTATCAGGGTCAGCTAAATCTGTTTTATTAAGTAGGATGACTCTGCCCTTGGCACCTAGCTCTTTTAAAAGCTCATGGTTGGTCGAGGTGAGGGGCGCCCTTGCGTCTCGGACTTCAAGGAGGATATCCACCAGTTTAATTTTTTCTCTAAACTGCTTTAGAGCCTTGGCCATATGGCCGGGGAACCAGTGAATTAGGCGTGGATTTCCCACCCCAATGTGCTTGGCGCTTTCTGGTGTAAAGTGATTTTTTAGTCGTTTCATGTTTTAAGCATAATTGGGGATTCGCACTTTGCCCATGAGAAATAAAAAAAAATCCCTATGCCTTTGCAAAATGAGGTTTGAGGTGATTTCTGAGATTGTTCTGTTGTATCTGGTTTGGTCTTGTGATAAGTTTTAAAAGATATTTATGTGTAAACGTGCTTGTATAAATTGCTGAAATGATTGAAAAAAAACTTTCAATATTACTTTTATTACTGCTTTGTTTTTCAACCGCCTTTGGTGGGGAAAAAGCAGATTTAGATCGATTGATCCATACTAACTCTTGTGTTGGTTGCGATCTTTCAGGTTTAGATATGTCGAATCTTGTTTTGCGAGGTGTGGATTTGAGTAAAGCCGATTTGCACGGGGCTATATTCAAAAAATCCCTGCTCACAAGAGCAAATTTAAGTGAGGCAAAGTTATCTGGCGCTGATTTTAGTTTTGCTGAGGTTGGAGGTGCAAACCTTTCTAAAGCGGATTTAAGTTTTGCCAACTTTAGCGAAGCCACCTTGTTTCAGGCAGACCTTAAGGATGCCAATTTAACAGGTGCCTTGTTATTTCGAACGGATTTGCGGGGCGCTGATTTAAACGGTGCTTTGTGGGTTGAAGGTTCCATGTGTTTAGAAGAGTCTAAAGGGCGCTGTCTATATTAGACCCTGGTCTTAAAGTTAGGCTATTTATTTTATACACTGTTTTTACTGTCGATCAATGGGTTTAAAACATTGGTTGATAGTTTATTTTTTCGGGGATGGAGAATGGGTAAGCTGAATCGGCTTATTTTAATTTTGGGATTTTTGCCAGCAAGTCTTGCTTATGGCGGTGATATAGACCGTTTGAAGGCAGATAACGCATGCAATGGTTGCCAATTGGCGCAAAGCCAATTGCAATTTACCAACCTTGCTGATGCGGAACTCCAAGGCAGCAACTTGGAAAAAGCCAATCTTGAAAGCTCAGACCTCCGTGGCGCCAACTTACGTGGCGCGAATCTCGCCAAAGCCAACCTCGACTATTGCGACCTCAGCGGGGCTGATTTAAGTGGCGCTAATTTTGATGGGGCCAGCTTAGAAGGTGCAAACCTTGCTGGCGCAATCCTAGTCAAAACCTCCTTTAAAAAAGCACGACTTCGCCTGACCAATATGCAAGGAGTGAAGGCCGAAGGGGCAAACTTTACATCTGCCAACTTTACCTATGCAAAAATGGAAAGGTCGGAATTTAAAGATGCGATTTTTGACGATGCTCACCTTGTTTGGGCAAAGATGGATCTGGCCGATTTGACCAATGCTCGTTTGGTTGGGGCCTTAATAGAAGAAACCACCCTAAATGGTGCTGATTTAAGGGGCGCTAGGTTGGGTGATGCTCAAATGATTATGGTGACCTATCACCAAGCCTTGCTGGTTGGTGCTCACTGGGTTGATGGCCGTTTGTGTAAAAAGGGTTCTGTTGGCTCTTGTGTGAGATGATTTTTCTAGTCTTAGCTAAAGACAACTCAATTTAAATTTACTGTTTAACTAATTGCAGCAGGTATTCCAAATTACCGCTCTTTTTCCCTTCAATAGGCGAGTCTACCTCACCAGCAACAACCAGCCCGATCTCGTGAGAAAACCGTTTGATTTCTTCAATTGCGGCAAGACGGTCTTTTTCTTTCGCAACCGTGCCACCTCGTTGCAACTTATCTGGGCCAACTTCAAATTGAGGTTTTACTAAAGCTATAATGCTACCTCCACGAGTTAAGAACTCGCACGCCTTAGGTAGAATTAATTTTAAAGAAATAAAGCTCACATCAATAACAATTATATCTACAAAGCTACCTGTTAGCCCCAAATCAACATGACGAAAGTTTACCCCTTCTAGCGACATAACTTGCTTATGCTGACGCAATCTAAAATGCAGTTGGTTAGTTCCTACATCCACAGCCCAGACAAAGCTGGCACCCGCTTGCAGCAAGCAATCTGTAAAACCACCAGTGCTGGCACCAACATCCAAGCAGAGTTTGTGTAAGGGGTTGATGTTAAAATGCTCTAGGGCATGCTCCACCTTCAATCCACCACGGCCAACAAAGGCCAACTGCTCGCCTTTAAGGCGGATTTTTGCATCAACAGAAACCTTGGTCCCCGCCTTGGTAACAGGTTGGTCTTGGACCAAAACGATACCTGAGAGTAAAAAGGCTTGGGCCTTTTCCCTAGATTCAGCCAAGCCTATTTGCACCAAAAGTTTATCAATTCTTTCTTTGGGCACTTTAGTTTGTATGCTTTCTTTTTTGGTCATCAACCTTTATACCTGAGTAATATATTCAATTGAAAGACTACTGTTGCCCCTTGGGTCAGTCAAGTTTAGCGCCATGATAAAAGAAAAATTTTGCCTTCTCCCCACTGGCCTCCAGGCCGCTGTAGCTAGCCTTTGCCAGACTTACCAAGAGGCGGGTTTTGAGTGTATTGTGGTCGGTGGCTCTTTGCGTGACTTGGTTTTAGGTTTGGTTCCCAAAGACATTGACATTGCCACTAATTGCCCCATTGAAACCAGCCAAAGACTATTCCCTAAGGTAATACCCACAGGGGTCGACCATGGAACAGTTACCATTTTGCATAAGGGCTATCCATTTGAGGTGACCCTATTCCGCAAAGACGTGAAAAATTTTGGCCGCAAGGCCGAAGTTGAATTTGGTGCCACTTGGATTGAAGACCAAGAAC
Source organism: SAR324 cluster bacterium (assembly GCA_033791585.1). Classification (GTDB taxonomy): domain Bacteria; phylum SAR324; class SAR324; order XYD2-FULL-50-16; family XYD2-FULL-50-16; genus JASJGK01. The sequence continues at coordinate 21,104 of JASJGK010000127.1, forward strand.
GTAGGGACTTAACCATCAATGCTTTAGGTTATAACCCCAGTACAGGTGAAGTCTTTGATAGCCAAGGCGCTATGGAAGACTTTAAAAATAAGGTCATCTGTTTTGTTGGCTCGGCTTCCTCCCGCGTAAAAGAAGACCACCTACGCTATTTGAGGTTTTTGCGATTTATAACCAAGTTTAAGCCCTTGGGTTTTACTTATAATGATGCTGATCTAAACGCTGCCAAACTGGTATTTGACCCTAGCCACCTTTCTGTGGAGCGGATTTACGACGAATTCCAAAAGGTTTTTTTAATCGACAAAATTGATGTATGCTTTTTAGTTCACGAGTTACGGGGATTTGGCCTTTTCTCAGCATTTGCGGTTGCTGGCGAAGTAGAAAGGGAAATGTTAGAAAAGCTTTTCACCTTGCGGGATTTAGTGGCCATTCCTTTTTATGCAATGGCTCACTTTAAAGGTGGGGTCAATGATTTTCGCCTGCCTAAAAAAACTTTAAAATTAGCTTCTTTGCTTTTGGCGTTTAAGGGCCAAAACCTAAAAGATACAGTGGTTCTAAAGGCCTTTTTGGCTCAACTTAAGCCAGGTGAAGAAAAAGATGCCATCCAACCTGTAAAACAATTATTATCTGTTGCTGTGGAGGCAGAGATTTTAGCAATTTTAAAAAATAAAGAGGCTTTTCGCCTAGAAGACTTGGCCATTAAAGCGAAAGATCTAATTGGCCTAGGTTTTTCTGGGAAAAGTATCGGAGAAGTACAGAGAAATTTATTAGAAAGAGTAAGGGAAACACCCCATATAAATAATAAAAATGAACTGATTTCCCTTGTAAAATCATATAAAAAAAACAAGGAATCCAGTTAGTTCAATCTTGCCTATTAGGGTAAGGCTTGCTAGATTGTAACTGATAGTATTTTTACTTTAGGAATTTTATGCTGGAAGAATTAAAAATAGCCTCCCAGAGCTATGTTTCAATCGCTCGTCAATACGATGAACTGGTAGACGAGTGTGCAAGTCTAGAATTTATTGCCATCAATGCTGGGATTGCCTCCAAGCAAGCAAATAACGACTCATTTTTAAAGCTGTCTAGTGAGATTCAAATCATGTCTCTAGAAGCTACCGAATCCGCCAATAAAGGGCGTGAGCAGGCTTTTGTTTGCCTCGATGAGACGACCCAAGCTTACGGCACCTTGTTGACTATGCTCAGGTTCAATCCACTTTTTGTAAGGGCTAAGCAACAACAGGATTTAATGGCTGATTATGTTGATATTGTGGAGCAGAGGATATTAAATTTTGATATCGGCGTCCTTAAGAGAAACACAACCCAAATGTCTCGTGCCTTAGATAATTTGGTGCAACTGGTGAACATTGGAAAAACAATGGCCATCGGTGGAAAAATCAAGGCTGTTTATATTGCAGGCAGTGAAGAAAAATTTAGAATCATTACTGAGACTATGCAAGAATCCATTGAAAGACTCTTTGTCCTTTTAGAATCCATCAGCGTTGAGTTCGGTGTAATTCGAAGCCTTTTTAGTAATGTTCGTGCTGAGGAAATTTAAAAATGAAGCAGATCCATACCCTTTTTGAAAAAGATGACCATAAATGGTCTGTTGTTCATCGTGACCCAAAAAAGCCAGAAGGGCTATTAGACACTAATGAATATGTGATTAGCTATAAAGACAAACATCTTTTGCTTGATCCAGGTGGCTTTGCTATTTTCCCAGCGGTGCTTAGCGCATTGGTGCAGATCTTAGATCCAAATGACATTGAAAATATTTTCGCTTCTCACCAAGACCCTGATATTGCCAGTAGTTTGACTCTTTGGCAGCAGATTAACCCTGATATTAAAGTCTATGTTTCTTGGCTTTGGTCTACCTTCATGCCGCACTTTGGTGGGAAGGGCGATACCTTTATTCCTATTCCAGACGAAGGTATGGAGATCATCCATAATGGTTTGAAACTCATTGCCTTTCCTGCGCACCACATGCATTCAGCCGGTAACTTTCACCTCTACGACCCTGAGGCAAAAATTCTGTTTACCGGCGATACAGGTGCTGCATTCTTGCCTGTCGATAACAGATATTTATTTGTAGATAATTTTGAGGACCACATCCCTTTTATCGAAGGTTTCCATCGCCGTTGGTTTGGCTCAAATGGACACAAACAATCTTGGTGCGAACGAGTTCAAGAGCTTGAAATCAGCGCCCTTTGCCCACAACATGGCGCAATTTACACTGGGGACCAGATCGGGGAATTTATTGAATGGCTGAGTAAATTATCCGTTGGCAATACAAGAAATAGGGGCAAATAAGATGAAAAAATATGCAACTCTTTTTGAAAAAGGGGATCACAAATGGACAGTATTTTACCATGATGCCCACAAAGCAGACTACTTAATTGGCACCAATGAGTACCTTATCCAAAACAAAGGTAAGGCTATATTGACTGATCCAGGCGGGACGGAAGTATTTCCAGAGATCATTGCTGCTGTGTCTGAAGTGGCTGATATCAACGAAATTGATCAGGTTTTTTGTTCTCACCAAGACCCAGATATTTTTTCTGCCTGTGCCTTGTGGTTTATGATGAAACCAGAATTAAAGATTCACCTTCCTGCGATCTGGATTGGTTTTATGCTGCACTTTGGCGGTAAATTATCAAATTTTGAAGGGATCCAAGACCTTGGAACCACCATTAATTTGTCTGGATTAGCTTTGCAGGCTTTGCCCGCTCACTATCTGCATTCTTCTGGTAACTTTCACCTCTATGACCCTATTGCTAAGGTTTTATTCACAGGTGATACAGGGGCCGCTATGACAGGTGACCCAGAAGGCTTTTTGGTTAAGGATTTTGATGCTCATATCCCCCATATGGAGGGATTCCACAAACGTTGGTTTGGTAGTAATGACCATAAAAATCAGTGGTGTGAAACGGTTGGCGCGATGGACATTGACTTTTTATGCCCCCAACATGGGTTGGTATTTGAAGGGAAAATGGTCAAGCAATTTATCGATTGGCTTTACAACTTGAGAGTTGGTGTTCTTGAGTAGATTTATTGTAACTCAAATTAAGCACTAAAAACTAAATTAATGCTAGAGGCAATGATTGGTTGGCGCTAGGATTATAATTATAGGCGAGAGACCTACAAACAAAAAAACCTGCCTTAGAGGAATCTAAGGCAGGTTTTTTTTTGTCGAAATTTAGCTCTACTCTAAATAGCCTTGCCATGAGGTGAAGAGTATTGCTCGTGAAATAGCTATTAGACTCTCCAATTTCTAAGAGTCAGAAGGCACTAGATGTTAGTAATCTGGTAAACCTTATGAATCACACTGGGCCTCTGGAAATCTAAAGGCATGGTTTTTTGGGTCAGGTCTTCAATCTGGTAATGACCAAGGTTGGCCTCGTCCAGTTTAAATCCCTTTTTATTGGTAGAGAAAATTAAAATTCCATCTGCCGTTAAAAGTCGGGTGGAGTTTTTGATCAATTCCACATGATCACGCTGGATATCTAAAAAGGTATCCATGGACTTTGAATTAGAAAAGCTTGGGGGGTCTAAAAAGATCAGGTCATACTTTCCCTTACCCTTTTCCAGCCATTGCAAGCAGTCTGTTTGTTCAAATTTATGCTGCTCAGAACTCAGGCCATTTAAGATCATATTTCGCTCCGCCCAATCCAAATAGGTTTGGGAAAGATCCAAACTCAAGCTGCTTTCCGCTCCACCTTTGGTGGCGGCTACAGTGACAGAACCTGTGTAACAAAATAAATTTAAAAAGCTTTTGTCCATGGCTAGGTCTTGGATTAACTCTCTGATGTCTCGATGGTCTAAAAATAGGCCAGTATCAAGGTAGGTCGTTAAATCCACATGGAATTTTAAATTATTTTCAGCAACTACCAAGGGGTAGTCTGTTTTGCCTGCTTCATATTGCGCCTTGCCTCGTTGCTTTTTTCTGGACTTAAAAAAGATCTTTTTGGGGTCCATATCAAGGGTTGGAGCCAATAATGATAGGGCATCCAGCCTGCGCTGTCGGGTTTTTTCAGGTTCAATTTCTTCAGGCGGTTCATATTCGTAAACCACAAGATTATCTTGGTAACGATCAACGGCAAAGGCATACTGAGGTAAGTCTTTGTCATAGATACGGTAGCAATCAAGAGGGTTGTTTTTCAGCCAAGGCTTTAATTTTTTTAGGTTTTTCTTTAACCGATTGGCAAAGGCAACGGCCTCTTCGCTCGGTTCATGGTCTAACCAAAACTGTGCCTTGGGCTTAATCAATTGCTCAGGGGTGATGTCAAATCGGTAGAGATGACATTCTAAAGGCCCATTAAAAAAGAAATGCTTTTTCTTGGCTCTTAAGCCTGTGGCACGAGCAAGCTCATCTTTTTGGGTGAATAAACCTAGGTTCCAACCTTGGAACTCTTGTTTTAGCGCGTCACCTAAATCAGCATAAAGAGGGGTTAGGTCTTGGTCTGCGCCAATGCGCTCGCCGTAAGGGGGGTTGGTTACGATAATGCCTTTTTCTTGGTTGGCATTTACTGGCTTAACAAGGTCACGAATGGATGACTTTCTAAAGTACACCTTTCCTAGTAGGCCCATATTGGCTAAGCCTTCTTCGGCAATGCTTAAAGAGAATCCATCTGGGTCGCAGCCAAAGATAGGATAGTTTTCTTTTGCATCATTTTTCTTTGCTTCGGCAACCTTGTAGAGTTTATCCCAAACTGCAAATTCATGGCCTGTCCAACCAGCAAAACCGGGGTGATCACGAAACAAACCAGGGGCAATGTCTGCAGCCATAAAGAGGGCTTCAATGGCGATGGTGCCGGCACCGCAGAAAGGGTCGAGTAGGCTATAACCCTGTTTGTAAAGTTCAGGCCAGCGCATTTTTGCAAGTAAGCCTGCCGCTAGGTTTTCACGTAAAGGGGCTTGGGAGCCGCTTGCACGGTAGCCACGTTTATGTAGGCCCGTGCCAGCTAGGTCAACTTCAAAAACAGCAAGATTACCACTTAGGTTTATGGATAGATTAAAGTCAGCCTCTCGGCCCATGCTTTCAGGTCGGTCTTTGCCTGCATCGGCAAAGGTATCTGTTATGGCATCTTTAACTCGCAACGAGGCAAATCGATTGTCTTTAATATTGCTACTTGGGGCAATGTTACTCGAGATAGTAAAGGTCTTACCCTCTTTAATCTTTTTGTGCCAAGGGATTGATTTTGCAGCCTTATAAAGCTCGTCTTCTGTGTCCACCTCAAATTCACCGAGGGGCCAGAAGCAACGGCTTGCCAATTGGGAACGTAAAATAACCGTGTAGGCGTTTTCTAGATTTAAAGGCAGGGATGCGCCTCTTCTGCATTGGCTAGCAGGCAGGCCGAAGGATTTTAATTCTTCAACTAATAGCTCTGAGATTCCCTGAGGGCAGGTAATGGTCAGTGAGGGAGGATTACTAGGCTTCAATGACTAATTTCCAATCCCGAATGCCACCACGAACAGTTAAAGGCTCATAGCCACAGGCTTCCAATAGAGTTTGAGCTTGGTGGCTTTGGGTGCCATCGCTGCAAATCAAAATGGTTTTTTTCTTTCCATCTAGCTTCGGCATAGCCTGACTGATTTCTGAAAGCGGGATGTTAGTAAAGCCTTGTAAGGCATCTTTTTCAAATTCAACAGCACTTCTAACGTCAATGAGTTGGAGGCTTTGGTTTGATTGGATAGCTTCATAAGCTTCTACAACTGTTAATTCTTTGTTCATGATATATCTATGTTTTAGTCTTTGATTTAGTCGATGTGGTGGTTTTAATTTTTAGTACTATTCTTAGAGTGGAACCTGAATGATAAAAGAGGTTCCTTCATTTTGTTTACTTGTCACAGTGATGGTACCATTGACAGCTTCTGTTTGGGTTTGCACTGTTTCAAGCCCAACGCCGTGGCTTACGCCTGCTAAATTTTCTTTTGAGGAAAATTCAGATTTAAACAGAGAAAGTAAAATCTCTTGTTCACCAAGCCTTTCCACCTCTTCAGCAGAGTAGACACCCTTAGCAACCAAGCTGGATTTTAACTTTTCTGTGTTGATTCCTCGGCCATCGTCTGTGACTTTGAGAATAAGGTCACTACCTGAAATCTCGGCTGATATTGCTAAGTGTCCGTCTAAGTCTTTGCCTTGGGCAACTCGTTCTTCCATGGATTCAATTCCATGTTCCACAGAATTACGAATCAAATGAGTAACACTGGAAAAAAGATTGTGCAGTCTATCTAGAGGTACGTCAATGTCAGCACCACTTATTTCGATGACCAGTTGCTTGTGTAGGCGGTTGCTTAAGGACTCAGCAATCAAATTGTATCGTTTAAAAGTCTGAGTAAGCTTTTGTTTTTGTAGCTCATGTAACTGTGCCCCAATGGTATCTTCTGCCCTCTGGTAAACCTGTTCCCAAAGAAAAGTTTTTATTTTTGCCAGGCGGTGAGTGGTGATCTCAGCCAGTTGTGGCAGTTTGGTAAAGGGGGTGTAGTTTTTTTCAAACATGGTCTCAAGAGTAGTAAATAGCCCCTTGATCTCTTTAGTAATGCCAATTTTAATGTCATCAATTCTGCCTGTTTCAACCATCACCAAAGCGCTTTCTCCTTGGGTTTGGTGGTCCACTAGGGTTTTTAAATAGTGGTTGTGGATTTGTGAAAATTGGTCTTTGATCCCATCAACCCTTTGTAGTAATTCGTCTTGGTCCATCTCAGCTAAAGGCTCAGTGGACTGGTGCAGGGCTTCTAATTTATCTTCAATCCTGCGGGCTGTCTCATTGAGTTTGCCCATTTCATATAGCTCGGCACCGCTACAAAGTAGGTCCATAGAGTTTAATAGCCCCGAGATATTTACATCGGCAGCCTCTTGGTCTAGCTCCATCAACATCACCCCAAGAGCATCTTGGCTGGCGTTGTAAAAACTCACATAGCCTTCTATATCAACGGCTACCTTGATAATCATATTGGAGTGAACTTTCTCTCTTTCGATTTCGGCCTTAAGCTCCTTCTCGAAACTCATATTGGTAAAGCGTACGAGGATGCAGTCGTCATCCCCCTTGGCAGCTTTAAGATATTGGTAATCTAACTCAAGGTATCTGGTTTCATCTTGCAGCTCGGTTGGGAGCATTTCCACAATCACTTCTAAATCAGTGATGCGCATAAAAACCGTGGCCATTAATTCTTTAACCAAGGGAATATCTGCCTCAGTATTGTTAAAGGAGGCGGCATCCCTGTTCGAAGGTTTAAGCTTGTGAAAAAGCAGATCCATTGCATCTTCCTCACCAGAAACTTCACCAAAAAGAGGGTGTGAACCTGAATAGATAGGGACGACTTTACAATCTTTATCAAAGGCTAAAAAGCTTTGTTTGGAGTGGGCCACCACTTGCTGGAGGGCGCCTGGAATTTTTCCTTCGAGGTTGTTGAGTAAAATCGGCTCTTCTTTGGCGAGTTCTTCTGCTGCTGCCAATTTTGTTTCTGTGGCAGCTAAGTTTGCTTCGGCTTCCGTTAGGCTTGTTTTAGCTTCTGCCAGTTCTTGGTCTTTGCTGGTAAGTTCTTCTTCTTTCTCTGTCAGGTTGGCCTGTGCTGATTCTGCTTCTGCAAGTTTAGCTTCTGCTTGGGATAGTCTTGTTTTAGCTTCCGCCAGTTCTTGGTCTTTGCTGGTAAGTTCCTGCTCTTTTGTAGCAATCATTTGTTCTTTATCCGAAAGTTCTTGGTCCTTTTGCGCCAGAGCTTCATTGGTTACATTTTTATCTACGTCTTCTGTTGCTGCAACTTCATCAGCCATTTCTTCTTTATCTAAAAGGTCTTGTTCCTTTTGTGCCAGAGCTTCATCAGCCTCCTCTTCTGCGGTAATATCGGCAGCCATTTCTTCTAGAGTATCAGGCTCAGAGTCACCCTCTACAACAGTTTCTTCTGTTGCTGCAACTTCATCAGCTACCGCAACTTCTTGTGCAGTGGATTCACTGTAACCTTCAGGCTCAATCATTTTGTCTACTTGTAAAGCCAAGTCAGGTGCAGACTCACCTGCCTCTGTAATGACTTCGCTAGCTGTGGACTCTGGGATTTCGTCAGGAGTAAGGGGCAAGGCTTCTCGCTCATTATAGCCTTCCATATCGCCCATGGCATCAAATGCCTTGATCAATTGAGAGGCGTCCTTACCTTTTGGTTGTGTATCGTCAGTCATTTCGCCAGTGGGATAGCTAGTTCGCTCATGCCTTTAAACTCATTGTGAGGTAAAGTTGCATTCTTAAATTTTGCCTAAGCTGCTTTCTAGCTTAGTTCACCTTTACCAGTGCATGCTATTGGTGTATTTGCTTGAAGACTAGTTATAGCCTCTTTGTCTGCCTTGCGTCAAACCAACTTTTAAAAGTTTTTGAATATTGCAACGTGCCTTTAAAGGTATTTTTTAGCCAGTTGGGCAATGTTCAGCTTGGCATAGTTGATCACATCTTTCGGTTTGCGGTGTTCATGCATACCTAAAAACTTGTTAAAATCCCCTACCAGCATATTGGCCCCTATGCGCTCTAACCTTCTTTCTACAAGTGTGTACTTGAGCCTTTGGGCGCAAAGGTAGCTCACAAAGTGCACCCAGCCTTGGGCCATTTTGTGAAAAGGGGTGTCGCCTGCTAAACCTTCTAGGCCGTATGTGCGGCAGATATCAAAGGCAGCCATTTGGCCCACCATACTAGCAACGAACCAGTCTCGCGGGATGGCAGGAAGCATGTAATAAACACCTCGTAAATAGACAACAGGCATGGCAAATAAAACAAATTCTTCAAAAAACTCAATAGGTGCAGGTGGTGGTGTGCTATCTTGCATGCCTAAAATAAGCAGAGTGGGCAGAAAAACCCCTTTAATTTCTTTTGGTGCTCGGTGGCCTAGGCTTGCAAGGAAAGGGTCTAACGGTGCTACGATGGAATGCAGGTCGCTTTTATCAGTGATGATGCTCGGTTTACAAAAAGAGCAAACCCCAGGGCCACTGGTGGTGGTCATTTTGACTTGGGGAAATCGGCAGGTGAAACAGCGCTTTTTGGCATCTTTAAAGCAGCTAAGGCAAACGGTTTGGTTTTGCCCTGAATAATGAGAACTGCCGGCAGGTATCGAGGCCGAGCATAAAAGACAGGTCATGGAAGGCTCTGCCTTCACAGTAACACGGCAAAATTCACAAAGCACCCCGTGAGGTGGCGTTTCTAATAGTTCCTTACCTGGGAAATTACACTTTTTACAACGGGCATGGACTCGGTAGCAGGAAAGGCAAACGGTCTGGCCTTGGCCCTCGTAATAGGATTGCCCACTAGGTAGGCTTTTGGAACAAAGATAGCAATTCTCAGTAGACATAAAACACAGAAGTCATAAAACGTAGCAAACGTAAAACAATGAACCTAAAATGCAATCAGTTTAAAAGGCCTTGAAGGAGACTTTTTCACTAAAGGAATATTTAAGCTTATTGATTGAACAAATTAGATTTTTTTGTCAAAATAGGGCAGAATTGTAACACACATTAAAAGAGGTCACCTTGCCATTCGACATAATAAAAATAACACAACGTGACATAGAACGCTATCAAGATGGCGATGATTTGAAAAAAGATGCTGTGCCTTACCAAGGCCAGCTCAAACAGCATAAAAACGACGAAGATAAGGTTTTTTTGCTGCTTGATCCCCTTTCTAATAACTCAAGCATGCTTGAGTTTCAAAAGAAAGATGTGCTTTTTGCAGAAGAATTAAAGTCCATTTCTGGCGATGGCCAGTCTTACATGCTTGGTAAAATCTGGATTAGAAAAGGTGCCGTGGGCATTAAATTAGAACCCTTTATGGTCTCTGATCTCGCTGGTGTTTTTAGTAAATATTAATTAAAAGCGCAGCTTTTAAGTTTCCCTAATGCCTTTATGCATTAAAAATATGTAGCTGCAGCTTTTAAGTTTCCCTAATGCCTATAGGCATTAAGTATTTTCGGGCTTTTCTAGGTCTTCATAGAGTTGCAAAAACTCTTTGGGGCCTAATTCTTCTGGCCTTCGGTTGCCGAGAGACTCTAATAACTCTGGTTTACAATCTGGGTATAGTTGTTTGATGCGCCCTGCCAGTTTTTTGCGTCTCGTGGTAAAGGCTTGCTGGAAAAACCTCAAAAGCGGTTTTAAATCAGTCACTTCTTGTGTATTAGGTATCAACTGAATCACAGCACTGTCTACCTTTGGGGCAGGCGAAAAGGATTCAGGTGGCACGTCTACAATCCACTTTCCTTCAAAAAATAAACCTGCTGAAATTGATAAACTGCCGTAGGCCTTACCGCTGCTTGGGGCCGCAGTCAGGCGTAGTGCTACTTCTTTTTGCAGCATCACTGTCCAGCTGGCAAAGTGTTTTCTAACCCGCATCAAAGTCAAAAATAGAGGGGATGAAATATTATAGGGGAGGTTGGCAATGAGCTTAACTCCCGTCTGGCCCTTTAAAAATTCAAACCAATCCATCTGTAGGGCATCTTGGTTGAGCAGGGTGAAATTGGGCAGGTGGCCAAATCTAACATTGAGACTTTTTATCAAATCACGGTCAATCTCGATGGCTGTTACCTTAGCGCCACTCTTTAGCAGCAGATCTGTCAGCACCCCTTGGCCTGGGCCAATTTCTATCACATGGTCGCTAGAGTCTGGGTTGCCTGCATAGATAATATCGCCTAAGACCTGCTCATTAATCAGAAAATGTTGGCCGAAGCGCTTTTTTGTTTTTCCCATTTTTGTTCTTTTATTTATTAAATGTTTATTCTGTTTTATCTTTCGTTTCTTGATTCCGTAAGGACTGGGCCATGGCCCTGCTCAAAGCCCGCTGCAACCTAGGGTCTTTGATCTGGATAGTTCTCTCTTCCGCCTCTTTTAGGGCATTGTCTTTTGTCAGGCCCCGTTTTACAGCCTTGGATTCAATTTTTGCAGTTGGCTCAGGTAGGGGCTGAAATTGGCCAGTTTCAAAGCGAATGCGGTTAACCACGCCTTCGCCGCAAACATCCTTTGTGGCAATGATCTCTAAAATTTGTGGGATGTAGTATTTTAGATGTTGTGCATAGGCGGGTTCGAGAACTTGAATCACTAATTCTTTATAATGCAGGGTCTTAGGTTTTGTTTTTTTTGCCAAAGGCCCGCCAATAATCACCTCCCAGTTATGAATCAGGCGAGAAAGGTGGAGGATATCTCCCAAGTTATTATCGGTTAAAACCCGAGCAATTACGTTTTTGGTTTTAAAGACCTTCTCACTCATACTGTTCCCGCTTGGCTAGATTGCCAAAGGCAGTGTACTTGCCAATAAATGCGAGGGGGATTTTTCCAGTGGCACCATTTCTGTGTTTTTCAATGAGGATTTCGGCAATGCCCTTGTCGGCGGTATCTTCGTTATAGACCTCGTCTCGGTAGATGAACATGATAATATCTGCATCCTGCTCGATGGCACCAGATTCACGCAAATCAGAAAGGACAGGTCTTTTTTCTGCACGACTTTCCAAAGAACGATTGAGCTGGGAAAGAGCGACAACAGGCACAGCCAGATCCTTAGCAAGGCCTTTTAGGTTTCTGGAGATCTCAGAAATCTCTTGTTCCCTCGGCAGGTTTGGCCTGTTCCCACGCATCAACTGGAGGTAATCCACCATTACCATAGAAACCCCATTTTCTAATTCCTTATTTAACTGCTTGCAGATACTTACAAGCTCATAGGGGCTTAAGCCCGGGGTATCGTTAATGTAAATAGGGGCCTGGCTTAAGGTATCTGTAGCTAGAGCCAACTTATCCCAATCTTCAGGGTCCAAATTACCGGTTCTGAGTTTAGTGGAGTCTACCTTAGCTTCTGACGACAAAAGTCGAGTTGCCAGTTGCTCTTTGGACATCTCTAAACTAAAAAACAAGACCGCACCCTTTTGTGGGGCCTTGAGGGCTGCATACTTCATTAGGTTTAGGGCAAATGCCGTTTTTCCCATGGAAGGTCTAGCGGCTAAAATAATTAAATCAGAAGGTTGCAGGCCACTGGTCAGTTTATCTAGATCGGTAAAACCTGTGGGCAGGCCCGTAACTTCATCATGGTTTGCCGAGTTTTTTTCTAAAATCTCAAAGCTGGTAGCCAGGATATTTTTAATGTGGGCATAGCTTTTTTGCGTCGAGCGAGTGGCGATTTCAGAGAGTTTACTTTCTGCCTCAGCCAACAAATTACCAATGTTACGGTCTGGGCTATGGCTTTTTTTAGCAATTTCAGTCGAAATGCTGATTAAATCTCGGAGGGTAGAATGCTCTAAAACGATCTTAGCATATTGGGCAGCATTGCCGCTGGCTGGCACACAGTCAACTAATTCAGCAAGGTAGGCATAACCTCCTGCCACTTCCAGTTGTTCCCATGATTTTAACTTATCGCCGATTAAAACTTCATCAATCGGTTGGGCTTCCTCTTCCAATTCCAACATAGCCCGAAAAATCTGCTGGTGTGATTTGGAATAAAAAGAGAGGGAAGTAAGCATGGATGCCACTTCCACCAGTAAATCGTTACGGTAGATGATACTACCCAATACCGCCTGTTCTGCTTCAAAATCCTGCGGGATGCCTTGGTTGCTAAGCTCTCTGGAATCGTTCATTGCTTGGGGTCTTGGCGGTTGGGTTGGGTTAAAAGGGCAAACTGGAAAAGTAAACTCTAAGACTAAAAAAAATGAGGGCTAAAGTCAAAAAATAAATAACTATTTTTTGTCTTAAAGGAACAGGTCTTAAGGGCTTAAGCCTTTGTTTTTCTCTAAGATTTCTGCAATCTTTGTTAGGGTCACGCTTTCTGAAACGGGCTTCATAATAAAGCGATCAACGCCCAGTTTAATTGCCCTTAAAAGCTCATCCCCTTTGGCAGTGATCATGATCACAGGGGTGGACTTTAACTTCTCATCCCCTTTGATTATTTCCAAAAGTTCAATGCCAGTCATATTAGGCATTTCCCAATCCAATAAAACCATATCAAAGCTTTCTTGTTGCAGGATATCCAAAGCAATTTGGCCGTCTTCGGCCTCGGTGATCTGGTTAATTTCGAGCTTAGTAAGAAGCTTGATTAGCCCCCTACGGAGGATGGCGGAATCATCAACAACTAAAATTTTCGCCTTTGGGTACTTATACATTGCCTGCTTTGAGCTAAGATTATGTTAGGTCTGCCTAATAATGCTTTTAAGAAGAGATCTCTTCTAAACAACGTAAAACTTCAGGGAGTAATTGTTTTTTGCGGCTCAAAACCCCAGGTAAATGGAATTTGTGAGCAGCGATTTTTTTATAACTGATCACCCCTTCACCAGGCCCAAACTCAGTGCAGAGCAACAGGGAATCCTCTTTAATGATATCTGTTACGAGCAACATTGCCCAGTTGAGTCCTTTTTCCGTTTTTACTCTATCTAATTCGGCATAAAGCTCAGCTTCTTTGGAAGGCAACTCATCTAGGGTAACAACTTCTACTTGTCCAATCCCAACCTTATGGGGGCCTTCTTCAAAGGCTTTAAAATCGGCATTAACGATGTCCGTTGAGGCTCTGCTACTTAAAGAATCTGTGCTGGAAAATATTTGAATTCCCCATTCTTGGGGGTCAATTCCCAGCTGAGTAGAAAGCTGCTCAACTGCCAGTCTATCTTCATCTGTTGTGGTCGGTGATTTTAAAATTACCGTGTCTGTTAAGATACCGCTGAGCAAAAGCTTGGCAATATCATTGGCAAGCTCCACCCCGTTCATTTGGTATTGCTGGACGACTAAAGTGCAGGTGGCACCGACAGGTTTAGCGTAGTAAAATACAGGGTTTTTAGTGTTAAATACACCCAATCTATGGTGGTCTAAAATTTCTAAAATTTCAGCTGTTTCAGCACCTTCTACCGCTTGGGCAGGTTCATTATGGTCCATTAAGATTAGGTTCGGGGCCTGCTTTTTTAAGATGTCCGACTTGGTCAAAATCCCTTTTAAAACCCCATCGTGGTCCACAACAGGTAACGCCCCTGCTTCTTCTTTAGAAAGCATGGCGTTTGCTTCTTCAAGGTCGTCTTCAATGTGAAAAGACTTAGGGTTGTCGGCCATAATAAATTTGGCGGGAACACTTAAGATAACACGGCGCATGGATTCTGCCGAATCATGGCGGCTGATAAATACCCAACCATCGTAATCGGAAAAATCAATGCCCACATCTTCGCCAACTTCTAAGCCTGTCAAAACCAACAGAGGGATTTTTTTTGCCACAGCAATGCGAATTAAATTTTCACGGCGGCCCACAACGAGGGCAATTTTAGAGGTGTCTTGCTCAGTCAGCCTACCTTGGAAGCTTTCTAAGCTCATAGCCCCAACGAGAACCCTTGCAGGGAACTCTTTCGCAGTGCCTCTTTTAATAAATTCACCCTGCAACACTTCATTTAAATTTTCAGGCCGAATTAAATATTCAGGCATTTGGGAATTGGTGCCGCTTAGGTAAAAGTGAGTCAATTCAGGCGTGCCCACCATGCCTAAGAGTTTACCCTCTTTGTCTGTTACAGGGGTGTTTTTGATTTTGAAATCTTCCATCATCTTAAAACAAACAGAAAGAGGCGACTCTGCCTGAATGGTTTTTGGCATCTTGGTCATAACATCACCAACCTTGGCGTAGACATCCTTAACAAAGCTTGGGGCTGTAACCTTGGTGGCATCAAAAATAAATTTGGTTTGGGCCATCATACTGCCACAGCGAGCAGGAGTATAGTTATTCTCAGGGTTGATGCGGTTTTTTAAGGCAGCGTAGCAATGGGCGCTAACTACAGAGTCGGTATCAGGGTTTTTGTGACCGATGACTAGGATGTCTTTCATAGATTTTTTACTTTAATCTGTTTAATTAATCTATAAATATGAAGCTTTTTGACCTTTTTGGAAAGGCAAAAAAGCTTAAAGGGGAAAACTCAAAGAGTAAGGTTTTGAGCTTTTTACAGTTTCTTTAAGCCACTATTTTTTTTCTTGGCCGCCTTCAGAGTCAGTTCCTTGCTCTTCCTTTGGCTTTTTCTCGATTTTAGTATTTAGGTGGAATCCCTTTAGGGCTTCCCTTTTATAGAACTCTCTTTTATCAAATATATTTAGCACATCTGTATAAACTCTCTGGAATTCTTGCCTGTCTTTCATGGGTAAAAGGTCGACTTTATCCTTGGCGTAGTTGTGGAAATAGTCGATGTAGTTACCCATTTCCTCTTCTTTATTGTTGTAGAGTGCACCGAGTAGTAAGACTCTTGTGGCACGTGCAGCAATCTTGTCGTCTCGGCCCTTAATAAATAAATTCTTGCCTATGCGGCAGGCTTCATCCAACTCTTCTTCTGCTTCAACCACATTTTTGTAATGCATTTGAATGTCAGACATTTGCAGCAATAAATTAATCAACTTCGCCTGGGAAGCCTCAGTAGGGTTATGAGCATTAACGGCTACCAAAGCCTGGTAGGCTAATTTAAAGCTTACAATAGCGCCCTCAGGGCTGCGGTCTATTCGAAGCATAGAGTCTTTGTATTTTACTACAAAATCTTCACGCTCTAAAGTGGTATTGAGCCAGCCATCTTTGAATCTAGAGTCATTTAATTCAGGTGGAGTTTTCGATGTGGGGCTTGTGGCAAAATCTTCTTTGTGAACCGAGGCAAAGAGGCAAGTAGGGCAAACAATAACCCTTGCTAGGTTGTAATCAATGGCATCAAAACCTTCATTAGGGCCATGGTAACTAGGGACCCCAAAAATATTGGAGGTGATTTTTTGGCTCAAATGCTTGAGTTGGAACATGGGGATATCTGCGGCGGACCCACAAACAAAACAATGAACTTTTCTGATTTGGATTGAGTTATTGTCTGGGTGTGTGGTCAAGATGCCTTTGGCTCTGTCGGCTTCATCTTCAAGGCTTGTGTTGAGTCGCACATTTTCAATGAGGTCCATCTCTCTTTTTTTCCAAGAAAGGCGTTTGTTCATCCAGTCCATTAGCTTATTGTAAGCTTCAGCCTTCATACGACTCACATCTGTGAGCAGTTTAATATGCTGTTGGGCAGCGTAGGATAAATCACCTCGGGAGACAGAAATCATAATTACTTCCATAAGGATCATAATCAAAGCCTGCTCATGCATGGGTGGTGCACGTTTGATCGGTGGCCTATGCTGGAGCATCATGTGGTTTCTTAGTGCGATCTGGTCTTCTTTGCTTTCAGTTGAAGCAAAGATAGCCTTTAAAATGTTGATTTCTTTTTCTTCTTTAATCCCTTCATGGATCAAGGCTGCAATAATGGCATCAATGTACCACTTTTTTTGATCTGTATTGAGCTTGGTTAAGGGGACAATGCTGCTCTCATCGGTGATTCTTCGTTTTGCTAATTCCTGCTGGATCTCTTTAATTTGTACGCCGTCAACGGCCCACTCGATCACTTCATTGGTGTAACTGGGGTAAAAATCAAAAATAGCACCGATTTTTTTTAAGAGGTCTTTTTCTGTTTCTTCAAATTCATTGTCACTAATGACAACTTTAGTGAGGAGGATAAAAATTTTAGCCCTTAATTTGGGGCTGAGGTCTTTTGGTTGCTCCAGGGGAGGCTCAACGCTTTTTTCTAAAAAGGAAACTAGGGTTTTTCTCTGGCCTTGGTCTTCAACACGAGAAAGCACAGACTTAATGTATTTTAATTCTGAAGGAGTGATAATCTGATCGGCTAAAACGACCTTAACAAGGAGTTTGCCATACCAAATTATTTGTTCTTGGCTTAATTCTGAGAAAAAAGATTCCATTGCTACCTTGTTAATTCCGAAAGTATTAAATTACCAAGGTTTTTGAATAATGTATATTCCTTAAGCTGCGAGTCATGATTTTTAAACAAAAAAAAAGGGACCCGAGGGTCCCTTTAGTACTTAAGAAAAGTAATTAATTACTTAACTGCTGCGTCAGCACCAGCTGCTTTAAGCTTCTCAACAACTTCGTCAGCTTCAGTTTTAGAAACTGCTTCTTTGATTTTGCAATCAGCGCCTGCAGATTCAACCAATTCTTTTGCTTCTTTAAGCCCAAGACCAGTTAAGCCACGAACTTCTTTAATAACAGCAATCTTGTTAGCACCGAAGCTAGACATGATTACGTCAAATTCAGTTTGTGCTTCAGCAGCTTCACCAGCAGCAGCTGCAGATACGCCAAATTTTTCTTCTAATTCTTTAACTAATTGACTTAGTTCAAGTACGGACATTGTTTCGATAAACTCAACAACTTGCTCTTTAGTTACAGCCATTTAAATTCTCCTAATGATTGATTATTGTTTGGAATCCGCAACTGCCTGGACAGTTCGGACGAAACTAGCAGGTACCTCGTTTAAGGTACGTACAAAATTTGTGATAGGTGCGTTCATTACGTATAGTAACTTGGCAACCAATTCTTCTTTGCTCGGCAAATCGCCTAACTCTTTTATGCCTGAAAGATCTAACTTTTGACCTGAGCCTGAAGTGACAAGAACGCCGCCAATAATTTCTAGCTTTTCATTCTTTTTTGCAGCTTCAGTCATCACCTTAGCGGTGCCAACTGCATCTGTTTCACTATAGACTAAGGCACGAGTATGAACAAAATCATCAGTCAAAGTTTCAAAGGGAGTCCCCGTTGCCGCAATTCTGGCAAGGCGATTTTTAAGTACGCGAAATCTTGCGTCCTTAGCCCAAAGATTTTTTCTAATGGCTGTTAACTCATCTACAGTCATCCCTTGGAAATTAACCAAGACAGCTGACTGAGCTTTGTTAAAGATCTCTTGAAACTCGGCAATGAGTGCTTCCTTGTGGGAGCGTTCCATGAGTATCCTGTGCAAAAGTTTACAATAAACCCTATAAGGGTTAATTTTATTAAATAGATTATTTGAGGGAAACGATGAGGAGAAATTTGCTTTGAAAAAAACAAACTTAGCTTAATCCTGATCTATCTCGGTAGGATAATTAAGAGTAACTTTTAACAGCTAATCCCCTACGGTCTCAGACAATCTTGGGATCAATGGGCTTAAAGCCCTTTGAGGTCTTAAGGCCATCCCGCGGGCGGGATAGCTTTAATCTTGTTTCAATTCTGTTTCGAAATTATCTTAACGAATTGAAAATATTTGGTTCCTAACGGAACATATTTTCGTCAACTCTAACACCAGGTCCTTGGGTACTGTTGATAGAAATACCTTTAATGTAGGTACCCTTTGCGTTAGAAGGCTTTAACTTAACTAGAGTTTCAATTACTGCAGTTAAGTTGTCTACAAGCTGGCTAGCTTCAAAAGACATTAAACCTAAAGTACAGTGAATGTTAGCACCCTTATCATTTCTAAACTGAACTTGACCTTTTTTAATCTGAGAAATTGCATGAGCAACATCAGCGGTTACAGTTCCAGTCTTAGGGTTAGGCATTAAACCCTTAGGGCCTAAAAGCTTACCAATTTTACCAACTACAGCCATCATGTCAGGTGTAGCAACAACACGATCCACATCAGACCAACCAGCTGCAAATTTTTCTGCAAGGTCGTCGCCACCAACAAAGTCAGCGCCAGCGTCTAAAGCTTCTTTTTCTTTATCGCCTTTTGCGAAAACAGCAACCGTTAAGGTCTTACCGGTTCCGTGTGGAAGGACAACAGACCCTCTAACATTTTGGTCAGATTTTCTAGCGTCAATTCCTAAGCGGATAGAAACGTCTAATCTTTCGCCAAAAGTTGTACTGGCATATTTTTTACAAAGGGCAATGGCCTCGTCTAAAGTTACCTTTTGCTCTCGACTGACTTCTTTTGACCAGTCTTTCTTTCTTTTGCTATATTTAGCCATCTCCTACTCCTTTGTAGTTCAAACGATGTTAATAAAAATGGGCTTAGAGTTTAAACTTTAAGTCCCTTGGGGTATAAAAAGCCTAAGCTAATTCAACGCCCATGCTTTTTGCAGTTCCACGAACTAATTCTTTTGCTGACTCAAGTTCGTAACAGTTTAAGTCAGGAAGCTTGATCTTAGCGATTTCTTCAACCTGTGCATCTGTCAGTTTCCCAACCTTGATCACGTTAGGCTCAGGTGAACCCTTTTCAAGGTTTAAGGCCTTCTTAATTAAAACAGGTGTTGGAGGCGTTTTGGTAATGAAAGTAAAGCTTCTGTCAGCATAAACAGTGATTACAACAGGAGTAATTGTCCCTGCGTTAGCCTGAGTAGCTGAGTTAAAACTTTTACAAAATTCCATAATGTTAACACCGTGCTGGCCCAATGCGGGTCCAATTGGTGGTGCTGGGTTTGCTTTCCCTGCTGGAATTTGCAGTTTAATATACCCTGTTATCTTTTTAGCCATGATTACCTTTGGGAGCCTTAGCCCCTTTTTTTATGTTCGTTCTAGTTAGTTTAGTTTAGAAACTCGTTATTCTTCTAGTTTAACTTTGTCAAAGGTGAGCTCTAATGGAGTTGAACGTCCAAAAATGCTTACCAAGACAGATAATTTATTATGTTCAGGGTCAACCTTGTCGATGATGCCGCTAAAGTCAGCAAATGGCCCTTCTACAACAAAAACTTTTTGTCCTATAGTATAGGTACTGTCAATCTCTTGCTGTTTAACGCCTTGGTCAATTTGACCACGGATTGCGTTAATTTCTTTTTCAGCAACAGGTAAAGGGTGTGCTTGGTCTTGGCCGATAAAACCTGAGACACGGGGCACTGAGCGAAGTACATGAGATAGCTCATCACTTAGTCTAGCTCTAATAAAGATGTAACCTGGGTAATAGGTTACATTACTTACCCTTATTTTATCTTTCTTTTTGGTAGTAACTTCTTCTGTAGGGATAAAAATCTCTTCTACCATTGAAGTTAAACCTGTTAGTTCTAGTTGTTCTAGAATCAACAGTTTCACTTTTTGCTCATGCCCTGCATAAGCTTGTAATGCGTACCATTTAGGTGTTAGTTCAGTCACAATTTATCCAATTACAAGTTTTACTACTTCACTTAGGCCATAATCCACAGCGCCTAAAAACACTGCAGTAGCTCCAGAAAGAGCCAATACAACGCCAGTATGCTTAATGGTTAGTTCACGTGTCGGCCAAGTTACCTTTTTGAACTCGTTTCTAACATCGTTTAAAAATTTTTTAATACTAGCAATCATAATTGGTTTTAGTGATGTTTTTTTTGGCCGAAGTTTAAGTGTTATATTAACACGTCCTTAAATCTCGTTGCCTATATCTTGTGTCTTGGCCAGCTTTAAAGTTTTGTAAACCTAACTCTAAAAGCCGCTGCCATGTTCTAAAATTTTGGCAGGCCAGGGGGGATTCGAACCCACAACACCCGGTTTTGGAGACCGGTGCTCTACCAATTGGAGCTACTGGCCTACAAAAAAAAATCTACTTAGTTTCTTTGTGAACAAGGTGCTTGCGGCAAAACTTGCAATACTTTTTCAACTCTAACTTAGCTGGTTTTGCTTTTTTATTTCGTGTTTTGCTGTAGTTTCTACGCTTGCAGTCTGAACACTGTAACTGAATGATATCTCTCATGTTTTTTCTTTAACCGGTTTTTGGTCTTTAAAATATGTAGCCTATAGCTCTGGAGCCTGGAAGCAGGATTGAACTGCCGACCTCTTCATTACCAATGAAACGCTCTACCACTGAGCTACCCGGGCCCATAAACTTGGGTGGTGGGGAGAGAAGGAGTCGAACCTTCGAAGGCGATGCCGTCAGATTTACAGTCTGATCCCTTTGACCACTCGGGAATCTCCCCAATTTATAAAGTCTCTTTATCTTACTAAAGTCCCTTAGTTTCTTATTTTCTGGTGCTGGCTGGAGGAATCGAACTCCCGACCTACTGATTACAAATCAGTTGCTCTACCAACTGAGCTAAGCCAGCACAAAAAAAGTAACTGAATAAGAAACTTTATTCACAAAGATAAACCTTGTCAATCCTAATTTGATAAACTAAAAAAAAACTTACACAAGAGCTTTTCTTGTAGGACAGGAAAATTACTTTGGCAAGGGCTAGGTTAAGTTATGAGTTTAAAAAAAATGGGTTTGGTGTCTTTTGTAGGTAGGCCAAATGTAGGAAAATCGACTCTACTTAATGCGTTTGTGGG
>JASJGK010000128.1:0-10962 GCA_033791585.1 SAR324 cluster bacterium
CGCCCATAAAAACAGGGCCAGAAGGCCATCAGTAAAGCCCTTATTTCGTTGGCGGATTTTTTCAATCACCAAGCCTGTGATAGTAGAAACGCCAAGGGCTGTGATCACAGGATTGATTTTAGTCAACAAACCAACAGCTACACCTGCCAAAGAAACATGAGCCAAGCAATCGGCAAGTAAAGAGTAGCGACGCACCACTAAAAAGAAACCGATCAAGGGGCTTAAAATAGCTAAAATCAGGCCTGCCACCCATGCACGTTGCATAAAGGCGAATTCAAACATATCTAGTCCTAACATCTCTAACATTTTTTACTTTTCATCGTAGTTGCGCCTAGTGCCTGTGGGTGATGGGGCTAAGGTGGTTACCATATACCTGATCCATAAATTCTTCTTTTAAAAAATTTTCAGGGCTTTCGTGGCAATGGATATTTTTATTCAAACACAAAAATCGATTCGCCTTTTCTGACATGACCCCCACATCATGACTGATAAAAAGCAGAGTCATTTTTAGGTCCAGATTTAACTGATTCAGCAGATTATAAAATCTTTCTTGCGCAGGTGGGTCTACCCCTGCTGTTGGTTCATCTAATATCAAAAGCGCTGGGTCATCGACTAAGGCCCGAGCGATAAACACTCGTTGGCGCTGGCCCCCCGATAGCTCGCCAATGAGCTGGTCCTTTAAATTTGTTACACCACAAAGCTCCATGACCGAGGCAATCTTATCTTTTTGGGCGGCAGTCAAACCCTTAAAAAAACTTAAACCCGACCCCAAACCACTTTTCACAACTTCAAACACGTTGGCTGGAAAATCAAAAACCTTAGAACCTTGAATTTGGGGGATATACCCAATTTGCCCACCTTTAGGCCCTTTTCCGTCAAAGAGGGTAACAGAACCGCTATCTGGTTTAAGTAAGCCCAATAACAACTTAACTAAGGTAGTCTTACCGCCACCATTGGGGCCAACCAAGGCAACATAATCCCCTTGGAACAAGTTAAAGCTCACCTCTTCTATAATAGCGTGATTGCCGTAGGAAAAACAAAGGTCTTCAGCAGTCACAATCAGCTTAGGCCCACCCTCTAAAGAGGCTCTATTGGTTTTTATCTGCCCTACTTGTAACATGAAAGTCCCTTTTCTAGCTGGCCCAAGTTAAAGTTCATTAAATGAAAGTAGCTCTTTTTTTGCTTTACCTCAACTGTGGTCAAAGAAGCCAAATTATGCAGGGGTAAAACCTCTATTTTTAAGTCTTTGCCTAAGGATTTAACATATTTTGAAGAGGTTCCAAGCTCATAAAAAATATACTTTGTGCCTTTTTCTTTCAACAAGCGAGACAACCTAGCTAAGCTTTTTGGTGTGGGAATTTTATGGGGTGAGGTGCCACGAAGTGCCACATTTTTCAACCCATATAGTTTAGCCATGCGGGCAAAGGAGGCGTGTTCTGTGACTATCATTTTTGATTTGCAGCGTTGTAGTACATTCGTATAGTCATAGCCCATTGTGCCCAGAGATTGCCCCAAAAAGACCGAACGCCGTTTGTAATCAGAGCCATTTTTAGGGTCAATTTCTGTCATCTTGGCGGCAATAGTTTGGATTGCCCTGTGGAACAAAACAGGTTCCAGCCAGATGTGAGGGTCATAGCCGTGGTCGTGGTCAGTAGCCTCTGTTTTTTGAAAAAGCTCCTGTAAAGAAACCATAGCAATGCCCTTGGCGAGGAGGTCTTTTTTGTGTTTTTCAATCCAAGGTTCCATGGAGGGGCCATGGTAAATAATCAGATCAGCACGATACAAGGCCTTAATGTCACTGGGTCTGGGGCGATAGTCGTGTGGTTCGATTCCCATAGGGGTTAACTGGATAGCCCTGCCTCTAGTTTTTTCTAACAGTTCATTTGCTACAAAGGTTAAGGGGTAGTGACTGGTTACCACCTTTAACTTTCTCCCTGCCACTGCCTGTAACGGTAAGAAGCAGACCAGCATTAGAGCCAAAATTTGTAGAATTCTTAATTTCATTTATTTCCCTGAATCGATCTTTACTTTAATATTTATATAATTTGGGGCCACTTAGCGTAAACCAAGGTGGACATCCTTTAAGTATTTCACTTCATCCCGCAACTCTGCAGCCTTTTCGAAGTTTAAATCTGCCGCAGCCTTTTTCATCTCTTTTTCCAAGGTGCGAATTTCTTTGTGGATATCCTTGGGTACCAGCCTTTCAAATTTTTTCTTTTCTTCTTTCAGCTCGTCTTCTACCATCTTCCCTTGGATTTTCTTGATGATGGTCGTTGGAGTAATTCCATGTTCCTTATTAAAGGCCATCTGGATTTCTCGCCGTCTCGCCGTCTCGTCCAAACACTGTTGCATGGACTTGGTGATGCGGTCAGCAAACATAATCACCCTGCCCTTGGCATTTCTCGCAGCTCGGCCAGCCGTCTGGATCAAGCTTCGGTAACTTCGCAAAAAGCCTTCTTTATCAGCATCAAAAATCCCGATCAGTGACACCTCAGGTAGGTCTAACCCTTCTCTAAGCAAGTTGATACCCACAAGCACATCAAACTCACCGAGCCTTAGGTCACGAATGATTTCGCTCCGTTCAATGGTATCGATATCTGAGTGCAAATACTTCACCTTGACACCCAACTCTGCGTAGTAATCGGTTAGGTCTTCGGCCATGCGCTTGGTTAAAGTGGTGAGCAAAACTCGGTCGCCCTCCATAACAGCATCTCGAATCAAGCCATACATTTCTTCCACCTGACCTGCAATGGGCCGAATCTCAATCGGTGGGTCCAGTAGGCCCGTTGGGCGAATCACCTGTTCGATCACCTTGCCTTCAGTTTGGAGCATCTCCCTGTCACCAGGGGTTGCAGAAACATAGATGACTCGTGAAACAATGTTATCAAATTCTTCGTATTGCAGTGGCCGATTGTCCATAGCTGAGGGCAAGCGAAAGCCATAGCCAACCAAATTTTCTTTGCGGCTGCGGTCACCTTTATACATACCGCCAATTTGGGGTAAGGTCACGTGGGACTCGTCTAAAAAAACCAGTGCATCTTTTGGAAAATAATCAATTAAGGTCGGCGGGGCTTCACCCTCCTTCCGACGGGTCATAATTCGGGAATAATTTTCAATCCCTGTGCAGCGGCCTGTTTCTTCTAACATCTCGATATCAAATCTTGTCCGTTGCTCTAGCCTTTGGGCCTCAACTAATTTCCCTTCATCACGAAATTGCTGCAAGCGGATTTCTAACTCCTCTCGGATCATTTTAATAGTCAGAGGCAGGTCTTCTTCTTTTGTCACATAGTGGCTAGAAGGGTAGATAGCAATTTTTGAAAGTTCAGCAGTCGATTTACCTGTCAAGGGGTCGATCTCGTAAATTCCTTCTACATCATCACCAAACATCTCAATACGAATTCCAAAATCTTCGTAAGCAGGGAAGACCTCAACTGTATCCCCACGCACCCGAAAAGAACCACGGTGGAAGTCAAAGTCGTTGCGCTGGTATTGGATCTCTATCAATTTTTTCATGATGGATTCACGAGTTCGCACTTCGCCGACAGTCACAAAAAGCAACATACCTGAGTAGGCTTCTGGTGAGCCTAGTCCGTAGATACAAGAAACGCTGGAGATAATAATTACATCTTCTCTTTCAAATAGGGAGCGAGTGGCCGCCAAGCGCAACTTATCCAGTTCATCATTGATACTAGTGTCTTTCTCTATAAACAGATCACGGGCCGCCATGTAGGCTTCAGGCTGGTAATAATCATAGTAAGAAACAAAGTATTCCACAGCGTTGTTCGGAAAAAATTCCTTGAACTCGTGGTAAAGCTGGGTGGCTAAGGTCTTGTTATGGGTCATGATCAGAGTGGGCCGATTGACTTGGGCAATTACATTGGCCATAGAAAAGGTTTTACCACTCCCAGTAACCCCTAGCAAAATCTGGTATTTTTCTTTGGCGCTTAAACCAGCCATCATTTGCTTGATTGCCGAAGCCTGATCGCCTGAAGGCGTATAGTCACTCACCAACTGGAATGACTTTCTCAAAATTTTCTCATATTTGTGCCTTGCTGGAATGCCCGCTAGGGGATAAACTGAGTTTTAACTTTTTTAACATATTCAAATAGAGACAATGAGCGTCAAAAGGGCATTAATTAGTCTGTCTGATAAAACAGGCATTATAGACTTTGCAAAAGAACTCCACAAGCTAGATATTCAAATCTTAAGTACAGGCGGAACCGCAAAAGCGATACGAGATAGCGGCATACCCGTTACCGACGTGAGCGAGGTTACTGGCTTCCCTGAAATCATGGATGGAAGAGTCAAAACTCTGCACCCCAAAATTCACGGTGGCTTGCTTGCTGTTAGAGCCAATGAGGCTCACATGCAGGCCTTAAAAGATAACTCCATCGAGACTATCGATCTAGTGGTAGTCAACCTTTACCCCTTTGTAGAGGTGATCAAAAAAGATATTACCCTAGAAGATGCCATTGAAAATATTGATATCGGAGGGCCTTCTATGCTTCGTGCGGCAGCCAAAAACTACCGTGATGTTGCCGTTGTTACTGACCCAGAAGATTACGCAACTGTAATCGAACAGCTAAAAGCCACTGGTGAAGTAGATATTAGAACCAAAGAAATGTTAGCCATTAAGGTTTTTTCTACCACTGCCAAGTATGATGCAGCCATTGATACTTACCTAAGCAAGCGAGTTTTAGAGCAAGAGAAACTACATTTGCATTTTGAAAATGGTGAAGTCCTTAGATATGGCGAAAACAGCCACCAAGGTGCTATCTTCTTTGCCGACCCAGCCTCAAAAGAAACTTCCGTTGCTAAAGCCGAAATTTTAAACGGTAAGGCCATGAGTTACAATAACTATGTGGATGCAAACGCAGCTTACGAAATAGTAAAAGACATTGACCCTGCAACCCCTGCGGTTGCTGTTATCAAGCACACCAACCCCTGTGGACTAGCTACAGGTAAAACGGCAGCCGATGCCTTGGCCCGTGCTTGGGAAGGTGATCCAATTTCAGCCTTTGGCGGTGTTATAGCCTC
This sequence comes from SAR324 cluster bacterium, assembly GCA_033791585.1. Lineage (GTDB taxonomy): Bacteria > SAR324 > SAR324 > XYD2-FULL-50-16 > XYD2-FULL-50-16 > JASJGK01. The sequence goes on from JASJGK010000128.1 coordinate 5,038, forward strand.
CAATAAGATTGTCGACATGGAATTTGCCGAATTCTTAAAGGGCGACACAGTTACTCACTACTCTTTTATGGTAAAAGATGGCGAATACATCCCAAGCCCTGTGAAAACAGGTAAATTTGTGGAAGTGGTAATTGCCCCTGACTTTACTGACGAGGCAATGGAATTTTTAAAGCGTAAAAGTAAAATGATTCGCTTGCTTAAGGTTTCGCCACAAGGCGCTGTTGATAAAAAGACCTACAAGGCCATTACAGGTGGTTTTTTGGTTCAAGATAAAGACAGTCAATTAATGGATAAATTCGAAGTTAAAACAGAAAAAGAATTTGATGGAAACTTAAAGGCCCTAGCAGAATTTACTATGGTAGCTTGCAAGCACACAAAATCAAACGCAATTGTTTTAGGCCGTGAATTTGCCCCTGGCCAGTTTCAAGTGATCGGCATGGGCGCAGGCCAGCCAAACCGAGTGGACTCCATGAGAAAACTTGCTTGGCCAAAAGCACGCGAAAACTTAAAACGAGAATGGGAATTCGCAGGCTCACAGGGCAGCTTTGAGGACTTCTTTAATGATGAGTTATCTAAAATGGTCTTGGCTTCAGATGCCTTTTTACCCTTTGATGATACAGTAAGAGAAGCGGCAGGCTTAGGAATCAAAAACATTGTGCAGCCTGGTGGCAGCATGAGGGATGAAGATTCTATTAAGGCTTGCAACGAGTTGGGCCTAAGCATGGCCTTTACTGGTTTGAGACACTTTAACCATTAGCAAGTAAGCACTAAGCAGCCAACTTTTGGTGAAAGGTTCACTAAAAAATAACTCTTAGGTGAAATATATAAAGGAAGTATGAGAGCAAAACCCTTCCCCAGTAGTTTTTTCACAAAGAACCGACAAGCATTGCGTGAAGCCCTGCCTGATGGTTCCCTCGGATTAATTTTTTCTGGTGAAGAGCAGGTTAGAAATCATGACCAGAAGCACCCATTTCGGGTTGACTCTAATTTTTTCTACCTCACAGGCTTAGAAACGCCTGGGGCTATGCTCATCTTGCTACCTGAATCAGCAGGGAAACAGGGGGAAAAGATCTACATCCCCCCTGTGGACCTTACAAAAGAACAGTGGGAAGGAAAAATGTTGGGCCTAGCCGAGGCGACCAAGCTTTCTGGCTGCAAATCCATATTTTTAACCACTGACTTTGAACAACATCTCTTCGGCCTGCAAAAGGAAGCGGAGGTTTTATACACAGAAGTCAACCAAGTCTTTGCTAAAGGCCACATCTCTAGCTTTCAGGTCTTTTTGCGAGATTTGAATCTAAGGTTACCCCACCTGCAAATTAAAAAAATCGACCCCTTTATCGTGCCCCTTCGCGCCAAGAAACAAAAGCCTGAGATCAATAGAATCAAAGAGTCTTTGGGTATCATCGAGCGAGCCTATGGCAGAGTTTCTTCTGTGCTCAGCCCTAATTTATTTGAGTACCAGATTGAAGCAGAAATCGCCCGCCAGTACCTTTGGGAAGGCTGCGATAGGTTGGGCTTTGATACCATTGTGGCAGGTGGCAAAAATGCAGCAACCCTGCATTATGTGACCAACCACTGTAAATTAAAAAAGCAGGATATGGTTTTGATCGATACAGGCGGAGAATATGGCATGTATTCAGGCGATATCACCCGTGTTTTTCCTGTTTCAGGTAAGTTTACGGCGAAACAAAAAAAATACTACCAAGCTGTTTTGGAAGTGAATAAAGAAATGACAGACTGGGTGCAAGCTGGTTTTTCTTGGAAAGAAGTGGCGGAAAAGGCCTCTTACGTACAGGGCCAAGTCTACAAAAAAGCCAAGATCATCAAAGACTCTACAGAACACCAGAAAGTTAGCCTCCACCGCATTGGTCATTCTTTAGGTTTAGATGTTCACGACTTGCAAAAGGCCGATTCCATTTTGCCTATTAACGCTGTGATCACCATTGAGCCTGGGCTTTATTTACCTAACGAGGGTATAGGCATTCGTATTGAAGACGATGTTTTACTCAATGAAAGGGGTTGTGAGGTTTTAAGTAAAGGTATCCCCAAAGAAATAAAAGACCTTGAAGAGATGATGGGCAACTAAGATGAAAATCCTGCTTTTAGACGACAAAGAGATGAATAACTCTTTGTTAATGAGATTTTTAAATACCCAAAAATTCACAGATATCACCTGTCTCACCAGTGGTGAGAAAACATTGGCGCTTTTGGACAATGACAAGAAAAAGGGCCAGCCCTTTGATGTGCTATTCTGCGATGTGATTATGCCTGGTGGCCCTGATGGGTTTGAAATGGTAAAACGCATTCGAGCCTCAGAAAAAACCAGAGAATCCTCTAACCCCCTCCACAAAGCCCCCAAGGCCCTAATCATTATTTCTTTAACAGCTATGCATTCGGCTAAGTCGGAAGAGAAACTAATGGATCTAGGCGCTGATTTTTTTGTCACCAAACCCATCGAAAAATTGACTTTAGAAACATTGATGAAAGACGTGGCAAAAAAGTTAACTAAGAACTAAGTCTTTCACCCTACAGACTTACCCTAAATATTGCATTATACTTAGATCTCCCGCCTTTTAAGGGCTTTAGATATGCAAATTTTGGCAGCTACCATGAAGATTTTACTCTTAGACGATAACAAAATGAACAACCTGCTTTTAGGCCGTGTCCTAAAGGCTCTTGGGTTTTCATCAGTCTCATTCACAAAAAGCCAAGAGGCCCTAGACCAAATTGCAGCCGAGAGGGCCAAGGGTGATGCCTTTGATGTACTTTTTTGTGATGTAATTATGCCAGGGAATCTGAATGGCGATGACGTGATCAAAAGAATTCGGGCCTCAGAAAAGCCCAAGGGGCAGAGCCTGAACCCTTTAGCTAAATTGGATCATCCCCTAACCATTGTCTCTCTCACATCGATGGCTTCTGCCAAATCAGAAACCATGATCAGGGATTTAGGAGCAGATTTTTTTATCACCAAACCAATCAACAAATTTGTATTGGAAAAACTGATGAAGGAAGTAACAGGTAAATTAGCCAAAAATTAAGGCTTTCGCCCTACAAACTTGAGCACCTTTTTTGCATTATACTTAGGTCTCCCCTCTTTATAGGGAGTTTAGACTTAATTTATATTGCAAATTGCCCCAATGAAAGTTTTACTACTAGACGATAATAAGATGAATAACCTGCTTTTAGAAAGGTTGCTCTTAAAAATCAACATTCCAGCAACTTCTACAATACGATCAGTAGAGGCTTTAGAGTTCATTGAACAGGCGGAAAGGGATTTTGAACCCTTTGACCTTTTATTTTGTGATATGATCATGCCTGGGAATTTAGACGGCTTTGCCGTGATTAAAAAAATCAGGCAAGCAGAAAAGCTTGCTGTCGGGAAAAAAGAAAAAAGTAGTAAACCCCTCACTATTGTAGCCTTAACAGCATTAAAATCAGCAAAAACAGAAGCCAAGTTGCAAGAACTGGGTTGTAACTTTTTTCTTTCTAAACCCATTAACAAAAAAGTAGTGGAAGAAATTATTGCCAAGGTCGGCGCCCAAACCGCCGCTTAGTTAGCAAAGGCTGGTTAAAAACCTAGCCTTTGCCCCTTTACGCCCCTCCTATATACAGCCCTCAAATTAAAAGTTAGTAAGAGCATTACTAAAAAAGCTACTTTCCCAACCTGTTTCCTTGTCCAACTAGCCATTCATTGCTAACCTTAAATGAATGAATCTCGGAGGTTTTCATGAAGGCATTTATGCTTATTTTTTATTCTGTTTTTTTTCTAGCAAACTCGTTGTTCGCCCAGATCGGCTATAAAGCCTTAACGGCTGACCGCATTGAGTTAAAGACTTTAAAAATTAGTAAGGATCAATTTTTCGCCTACACCAGAAACACCATATTGAGTAACCCATTGGGTTTGGGCGTAAGCACCCTGGTTCCCTTTGAACTTTGTGACTACCCTGTGAAAGGAAAAAAACTTTCCAGCTACAACACACCCGAGGGTAAAGGCATCATCTTTTTGTCCAGCCCCAGTTGCAAGCAGATTGTACTAAGGAAGGTATTGGTACAAAGTTACGATTTTAAAGGGGACAATATTTCTAACTATCGCAACCGACAGTGTTTGCTAGATATAACAGAAATCATCGGCCCACTGTTGCAATTTTTTGCAACCCAAATTGAAGAACCTGCAAAAAAGGACTGCCCCCATTGCCAGTCTATGGCCCAGTATAAGGCCAAGGTTCTATATAAGGCCCAAGGCCAGATCAATAAAACCTGTGGAGTTGAAGCAGGCAAAACAGCTAAATTTGTTGCTGATTTTTCCCAAGTTGTGGAAGCCAGCATGAAAGAAAAAGTTGCTAAATTAGGAAAATAATATGAAAGCATCAGTACAAATCGCAACTAGCCTAGATGGATTCATCGCACGCCTTGATGGCGGCTTAGACTGGCTACCAGGTGCCGATGGCAAAGAGCCTGAATCTGGTGTCTTGATGAAGGTCGGCACAACCGAGGAGCCTGAAGACTTTGGCTTCGTCGCCTTTATGAATTCTGTTGATCATTTGGTGATGGGCCGCAATACCTTTGAGCTAGTGGTATCTTTTGGCGAATGGCCTTACCCCATGCCTGTCACGGTCATCACTAGTACTTTAAAAAAATTACCTGAAGTTTTCGCGGGGAAAGGTTTAGATATTGATTTTTCTAGCAGCAGCCCCCTTGAAATCTATGAAAACTTAGAGCGAGCGGGGAGAAAGCACCTTTATATTGATGGTGGCAAAACGATCCAAAGTTTTTTAAATGCTGGTTTGATTGATGAAATCTCTATCAACAAAATCCCTGTGATCATAGGGTCAGGCATCCCCCTTTTTGGCCCCTTAACCGCTGATGTGAAGCTTGAGCACCTGAATACCAATTCTTATGCCAACGGTTTTGTGTCCAGCCACTATAAAGTAAAAAAGTAGAGCCAGTAAAGCTCCATAGGGGAAGGCAGACTATGAAATCTTTTTTGAGCGCTACTCTAACAAGTGCAATAGCCATGTGGCTGCTAGCTGGCCTCTGGCACGGGGTGATCCAACCCCAATTTTACGAAGTGGCAGCGAAAACCGAGCATGAAGGCACAGGAATTATTGCCTTAGCCTATTTGATTTTGGGTTTATTGATGGCCTACCTCTATCCTAGATTTACTTATTCTGGCGGTTTTGTAAAAAAGGGCCTAATCTTCGGTGGTTTGATAGGGGTGCTTTGGGTTTTCCCTCACGGCCTGGCAATGGCTGGCGCGCACGGTGAACCGTTGGTTTATGTATTTAAAAATAGCCTCTGGCATCTTGTAGAGCAGGCCTTTGGCGGCCTGGTAATCGCTTGGATTTACAAAAAATTTGAGACAAAATAATAAAAGAAGTAAAGGAAACCCCTAAAATGGAAAATACCGAATTAGAAGAATTAAAAAAAGAGATTGCAGCACTAGAAAAAGAGGCTGAGGTTCAAAAATCAGGCTCGCAAGACCCTGATCTAGCAATTCTTTATAGTAATTTAGGGGTTATGTATCTGGAGCAAGAAGAGGCCCAACCTGCCGTAGCTGCTTTCACCAAAGGGCTTGAATTAGATTTAACGGCCCTAGGCGCAGAACATATTGATGTGGCCTTGGATTATAGCAGCTTAGCTACGGCTTTAGAGATGGCAGAGGAACCAGATCAGGCCGCTTTAAACTATGAAAAAGCCTTAGAGATCTACCTCAAAGCGGGGCCAGAAGAAGAGGCACAGGTCGCTATCACTTATGCCAACCTAGCTTTTTTGATGGATGAAAAACAAGAATTTGAAAAGGCCATTGAACTATATGAAAAAGCCTTGGAAATTGATTTGCGCATTTTAGGCGGCAAGCACCAACAAATCGCCACCTACAACAATAATATTGGCCTTGCCTTTAAAAGTTTAAAGAAATTTGAG
>JASJGK010000129.1:0-7655 GCA_033791585.1 SAR324 cluster bacterium
GTTTTAAAGGGTTCTAACAAATCAAGCAACAATGGCCAAAAAGAAAAAACAAAAAAAAGGCGGGCTAGCAAAAAAACAAGCCGCTAAAACTCAAAAACGAGTCGCCCAAAAAAGAGTTGCCGCAAAAGCTGCCGCTCCACAACGACAAATGAAGCCTGGAAAGGTTAAAAAATTACTAAAGAATATTCCTGCTCTGGCATTAGAACCTGAAATAGCAGCTTTGGCTTTTGATAAGGCTGCCCAAAAAGCAGCAATTACTGCCAATGAAAAAACTCCTGACGCAGTTGATGCTCTTGCAGATGAGGCCTTTATGACCTCTCTTAAAGAGAAAATGACTGAGTTAGATATTCGCTACAAACAAGAAGGCGACCAAGAAAAAGTTTTCTTGACTCAGGCAATGGCTTACTTTTTAGACCAGCCTGCACCCCCTTGCATGAACCAAATTGTTGTAGCTCTGTTCTACACCAATGAAATTACTGAATCTGGAGCTGAGGTTACCTTTGATAACCTAACAGAGGCCCTAGACCAGTACGATGAAACTTGGGCAGACTACCTAGAAGAAAAAGCACAGGCCCATATGGGAGATGCTGAAGGGATGCCTGCTGGTGGAACCGTTGAAGGTGAAGTAATAGAAGGCGAGGTTGAAGCTGTTGAAGATTCTGTCTTTGCAAGTTTACTGGCCGATTTGGAAGCTCATCTTGCAAAAGGCGATAAAACAACAGAGGAACAAGAACGCATTGTAGAAGATGCAGAAGTTCTATTGGTAGACTTCGCTGAAGAAAAAGAGATCACAGAGTTAAGTGAGATCTCAGCTTCTAAAGTCCAGCGCTTTGTAACTGGTTGGTTTACTAGAACGATGAACCCAACCCCAGAAGATTTAAGCTCCATGCACTTATCCATGAAAAGCCTTTTTGCATATCTGGCTGAATCTGGTAAGGTAGATGGAAAAGAAGCACAAACCATCGCTTCTTGGGAGTTAGAAGCTTAAATCCCAAGGATAAATGAACAATTCAGCCCACAATTTTTTAGTTGTAATTGAATCCATTGCAATCAGAAAAATGCTTGCCTCTAGACTTGCCAAAACAGGTGCGTCAATTGCTGAGGAAAGTAGTGGGATTGATGCATTGCAAAGGCTCAGGGAAGAAAGATTTGATCTTGTTTTTGCCGATAGCTCACTCTCTGAGCTTGATGGCCCTACCCTGACCTCCCGCATTAAAAACGATCACGACCTTAATTCCATCCCTGTTATCATCATCAATACTCTTGGCTCCTCAGCTAGAACTAAGGAATGCTTTGATGCCGGTGCGGCAGCGGTTCTGACCCAAACGGGAAATGACACGGATTTAGAGAAAATCATCACCCAGATTTTAAATGAAAGTAAAGAACGAAAGGTAAGCAAAGTTTTCATTGTAGATGACTCAGTTACCATTGTGAAACTGGCAGAAGCTGGGTTGCGAAAGTCTGGCTTTGAGGTTAGCTCTGCTGAAAATGGAGCTGAGGCCTTAGAAAAACTAAAGTTTTTTAAGCCTGATTTGATTATCAGTGATTTAGATATGCCTGTCATGGATGGCATGGAATTTTGCAAAAGACTCAGTGAAGACCCATTGCTGAAAGAAATTCCCTTTATGATCATGTCTGCTAATTCCGAGCAATCTGTGATGAGAAAAATGATTGCCGAAGGCGCTAGTGCCTACATGGTCAAGCCCTTTCACACAGAGCAATTTGTAATTACTGTAGAGAAATTACTAACTGAGCAATTTCGAATGCTCAATGCGGAAAAAAAGCGTTTGGAGCTAGAACAACATTCTATGCTCAGTACCATTACCGCCCTGATTAATGCTTTAGAAGCCAGAGACCCCTACACTAGTGGCCATTCTCGCCGTGTTTCTGAATATTCTATGGCCATAGCCAAGGTCATGGGCATGCCCAAGGATGACCTCGAAATATTAAAGATTGGCTCAAGGTTACATGATGTGGGCAAGATTGGGATTCCCGATGGAATGCTTTTAAAACCAGGGAAGCTTACCGACGAAGAAATCGCCAAATTCAACCACCATCCCACCATTGGCGCTAGTATTTTAAACCCTGTGCCCAGCTTAGAAAAGATGATTCCTATTGTGGAGTTACACCATGAACGCATTGACGGGCAAGGTTACCCTCGAAAAATGCCTGGGGCAGAGATCCCCCTAATGGCCCGTATTTGCGCTGTTGCCGACTGTTATGATGCCCTAACTTCAGATCGCCCATACCGAAAGGGCTTTGCAGTTGAAAAGGCATGGGGTATTATTGAAGAAATTCGAGGCTCACAACTCTGCGAAGAATGTGTCGATGCCTTTTTTAAATGGACTAAAATTCACCCCACTGGACTTGCCGAATGACAAAGTTAGAACTGACAAAAGTAAGAGTAAAGAAGCTAATTCTAACCCTTTCCTTAAGCCTATTGGCAATCCCCACCTTATTTACATCTGGCCTATTTGGAGCTGACTCTTTGGGCACCATTAATGGCAAGGCTGTTTATATTGAAGATATAGAAGATAGAGAAATCAATCAATTACGCAAAAAACTCTTTGAAAAAAGCTACCAGAATTTTCAGTTTGCAGCCATTGAGCGCCTAAAGAAAACCCATAAGGGCTGGGGAATTATCAAAGAAAAACAGGTTTCAGACCATGAAGCCAATAATTTCTACCGAGCCAATAAACTGCAAAAACGGGCGACCTTTGAACAACTAAAGCCCCAAATCAAACTGTATATTATTGCTGAAAACAAGGCCAAGCAAATGCAAGCCTTTTACGATGAAGCAGTAAAAAAGAAATGGGTCACTGAATCCTTTACTCCCCCTGCTGATTACACCACTCGTGTGCCTATGGGTTCGGCCTATACTTGGAAGGGTAGCGAAAAAGCAAAGGTAGTATTTTTAGAATTTTCTGATTACCAATGCCCCTTTTGCAGCCGTTCCCAAGCAACCGTTTCCGCATTACGCACAGAATACAAGGGCAAGGTTCTCTTTGGTTACAGGCATTACCCTTTACCCTTTCACTCAGACGCAGATGAAGCAGCCGTTGCCGCTGAATGCGCACGTGACCAAGGGAAATTTGAAGAAATGCACGCCATTCTTTTTCAAAACCAACACGGCCAAAGCCCCAATGAACTTTTGGGATATGGGAAAAAAATCGGCATCAAAGACCAAGGTAAATTTGAGTCTTGCGTGAAAAAAGACCAATACCGTGGCCGTTTAAATATAGATATGAGCGATGCTCAATCCATCGGTATTTCTGGCACACCAGCCTTTATGATTGGCCGCTATGACGCTAAAACAGGGACAGTTCAGGGTGAAGTCTTAAGTGGCGCATTGCCTGAGGCGCAATTTAAAGCTGTGATCCAAAAGTATTTGTAACTAAGATATTTATAGCTCATTTAATCAATACTAAAGCCTTAGGTATCCGCAAATGTCTTTTTCCAAACAGACTTACCAAAGCCCCGCTAAACTTAACTTAAGGCTCTTTGTGCAATCAAAAAGAGCCGATGGTTACCATAATCTCTCTTTAGATTTTATCCCCATTTCTCTTTTTGATAGTTTGACCTTTGAGCCAGCTACAGCCTTTACTCTGATCACCGATCTCGACTTTCCAGCTGAAGACAATTTAATTTCCAAGGCACACAAGTTACTCGAAGAAGAAGCCAAAAAGCCTCTACCCGTAAAAATTACCTTAGAAAAAAATATCCCTTCAGGCGCTGGTTTAGGGGGTGGCAGTGGGAATGCCGCCTGTACCTTGGTTGTTTTAAACCGTATTTTTAATCTTAAAATCACCGATGATAGACTCAAGGAGTTAGCTCTAATTTTAGGGGCTGATGTTCCTTTTTTCATTGACCCCAAACCTTCCATAGCAACAGGCCTAGGTGAAAAATTAACCCCAATCACTCTGCCCCAAGAGTTGTATTTTATCCTATTCAAGCCTGAACTTTCTATCAATACAGGCGAAGCATACCGCCACTGTTTGCATTCAGGTCGGCAGTTAAGGCCAGAAGATTTTACCTTGGAAAACTTAAAAAAAATCACCACCAAAGACAATGATTTTTTTCTACCTTTAAGTGAGATCTATAAAGAATTAGGGGATGTAGAAAAAACCTTACTGGGAACAGGCGCAGATGCCGTTGGTTTTTCTGGGAGTGGAAGCACGCTCTTTGCGCTATTTAGCTCAAAAGGAAAAAGGGACTCAAGTTATAAAAACCTGAGCCCCTCTTTTGATTCGCACCTTTATCAAGTAGACTCAACGAAAGCCTACCCATTTATCGTATCCTAGTTTAAAAGTCTAACCTAAGGGGCTAGCCTAATAATCTAAGTACAGACTTAGGGGTTTGATTCGCTTGGGCAAGCATTGCTGTAGCAGATTCGGACATAATCTGGTTACGAGTGTAATTAGCCATTTCAGCGGCCATATCCACATCACGAAGTACAGACTCTGAACTAACAAGGTTCTCGCTGGCAACTCGTAAGTTTTGTAGGTTAGATTCCAAAGTATTTTTCTGGAATGCACCCAACTCACCACGAGTAGAAGTTACCTCGTTAATCGCTTTATCAACAATGGCTAGAGTATCTTGTGAACCTTGGAAACTGGTCACATCAACATCAGAAAGTGCAGAGAAGTTACTCTCATTTTCTGTACCCTTACCTAATATCCGAGTACTAATATCACGGATGTTCATACCCACAGTTTGGCCATGGTTTGCTCCCACTTGAAATTTCAAGCTATTTTGAGAAACATACACACTACCTACTGTTTTCCCACCATCTGGAATATCTTCCCCAGTTGGATCGGTGTAACGAACACTTAAATCAGCAACACTTGGACCTGTACCAGTTAATATCTGGCCTTGACCCTGTGCTGATTCACCGTTAATTGTACCCTTTACATCGCTACCTTTGACGGCGCTCGCAATTGCCCCTGCTCCAGCAGATAAAATCCCTGCTGTAGAAGACAGAACTTGAAAAGATTGACTCGATCCATATTCCTTGTGAGTTGCTTCAAAAGTGCCAGAGTCACTAAGCTTAAGGTCGATATCCAGACCATTATTCTTAATTTCTGTGGCGAAGTTTTTATACGCAGTTTCAACAGAGTCATCTGTAGTGGTAGTATAGGTTGCTGTCTTACCGTCTTCAATGACTGTAAGAGTTTCACCTCCCTGCACGATTTCGTCTGTCAGTGCTGCTGTACCCCGAACACTCGATTTAGTGGCATTTTGAGTAATACTCACCTCAAAACCAGTCTCCCGAGAGTCCTTTGTTTTTAAACTAGCATCAAGAAACTGCAAGCCTATTCCCGTAGTTGAGCCGCTTGCGCCATTCGTACCATCAAGGAGCTTCTTTTCTCCAAATTGGGCCTGTGTCGAAATACGGTCAATTGTGGCCAAAGCGTTTGCAATTTCACTTTGGTCAGCTTGTAGCATATTCTCATCATTCACACCTTCGTTTGCGGCGTGAATTGCAAGCTGCCGAATCCCGATCAAGAGCTTATTCACTTCGGCTAAATTAGCTTCCGTTGTCTGGATCATAGAAACAGCAGTTTCTGAGTTATCTATTGCTTGTGATAATCCTGCGACCTGCGCACGCATTTGCTCTGAAATCACAAGAGTAGCTGGTCCATCAGCAGCTCTATTCACCTTGAGGCCACTTGAAAGTTTTTCAAGGGTCTTATTCATGGCGCCATCATTCTGTAGCAAATTACGATGAGCATTCATCGCTGGTGTGTTATGATTGATTCTTAAAGACATAACAACCTCCTTGTTAGGGTGCCCCGTTATAGGGGCGAATTAGTAGGGTGCTTTCCTTGCGCCCTACTTATAAAGCTTGCCAGCTTAGCCCAACAACTCCAATACGCTTCTTGGAGATTGATTGGCCTGAGCCAACATTGCAGTCGCAGCTTGTGACATAATCTGCGTTTTGGTGTAAGTGGCCATCTCAGCTGCCATATCTGTATCACGAAGAACAGATTCAGAACTGATAAGGTTTTCATTCGCAACCCGAAGGTTGTTAAGATTAGATTCCAAAGTATTTTTCTGGAATGCTCCAATTTCACCCCGTTTAGCTGCAACAGCGGTAACAGCGTCGTCGATCATTTTAATGGCATCTTGAGCGCCTTGAAAATTTCGAACGTCTACATCAGCCAAGCTTCCATAACCTGACTCATTATCTACATTAGTGGCCATGTTATCAGCACGGATGCTGTCAACAGAGATACCAACAGTTTGGCCATGGTTTGCGCCAACTTGAAAGTTCAAGCTATTTTGTGAAACATAAACCCGTCCCACAGCAATGCCTTGACCATCATCTGGTATTCCTTCTTCGCCACCAATTTTACCGGCGATTTTTACTTGCAAGCCATCAACGTTTTCAGCACCATCGATACCTCTAAGAATCTGGCCTTTACCTGTGGCTGATTCCCCGTTGATTGTACCTTTAACATCCAGACCTTCTTTACTCACTTCAATTTCCCCTGCCGTTTGAGACAAAAGACCTGCTGTTGAGCTTGAAACCTGGAATCTGTTACCTGATCCATATTCTTTATGGGTCAAGGTCATTACACCTGTCTCAGACATCGTTGCATCTACGTTCAACCCGTTCTTTTTCATTTCAGAACTGAAGTTCTTAAATGCTGTTTGAAGGGTGTCATCTGCACGAGTGGTATAGTTTGCAGTTTTACCATTTTCGATGATGGTTAAAGTTTCACCACCTTGGACCATTTCATCAGTCAAGGCTGCTGTACCAGTAACAGAAGCTTTAGCTGCATTTTGAGTGATCTTCACATCGAAGCCTTTTTCTGCTGAATCTCTCGTTTTAAGGTTTGCACCTACAAAGGATAAAGCTTCACCAGTTGTACTACCTGAGGCACCGTTTGACCCATCTAGTAATCTTTTATTACCAAACTGGGCTTGGGTTGCGATTCGAGTAATGGTATCAAGTGAGTTGTTCAACTCATCTTGGTCTGCTTGTAACATGGTTTCATCATTCACACCTTCGTTTGAAGCGTGAACAGCTAATTGCCTCATGGAAATTAACTGGTTACTGATCTCTTGTAGGTTGGCTTCCATGGTTTGCACCATGCTTACACCAACTTCACTGTTATCAATAGCTTGAGTTAAACCTGAAATTTGACCCCGCATCTGCTCTGATATTACCAAAGTTGCGGGTCCGTCTGCGGCACGATTTACTTTTAAACCACTGGATAACTTTTCTAAAGTTTTGTTAGCAGCAGTTGTGTTTTGTAGTAAGTTTCTGTGTGCGTTGATCGCAGCGGTATTGTGGTTGACACGTAAGGACATAACTTCCTCCTTGAAGTTTTGTTAAACCACACAATCCTTGTGTGGTAGATGTGTTCGCACTCTTGTGCTATGAACTCCCCATCCATGCGGAGTCTTAGTTAAATGCTACTAATAAAAGTAGCACTCTTGCGGAAGTACCTCCGACATTGTCGGATTACTCCCTGTGTAGCTTAGAAAACTAAGCTTTTTGAACCTGCCTTTTAAGGGGCTGGCTTGTTTTAGGGACTACTCTTTAGCTCAATCCATGAGCAATATCAAAGCTTTGTTACTGTTTTAAGAATCCTTCCTTGGTTTCTCCAGACACCAACGTTAAGCTCTAACCCTTCCTAGGTTGTCAG
>JASJGK010000130.1:0-7063 GCA_033791585.1 SAR324 cluster bacterium
TGGCTGCAATTTCTTCATTAACCTTGGCACCTTCTACGTGCCCGCCTCTAACCTTAGCCCCTTGGGCCAGCTTAATTTCAAAGGCTTTGACCTCTGGAATAGCAGCCTTTTCTCTTAATTTTTCTTTATTTAACGTGCCATCTGGGTTCCTTATTCCAAACATCCCAGGCCCAATTTGAAAAATGATATCACAACCACCTGCCAAGTGGTGATCACTCAAGCCGCCTTCACCTGTGTTCATCCATGAGCCGCCAGCAAGAGCTATGCCCTTGGAAAGGGCGGTGATAGCACTTTTGCCAAGTGCACCATAACTCATACCACTCATGCCAACTACACCCTTTAATTTCCATGGGCTTCGGCGGTCGTCACCTACTGTCAAGGCATCTTCATCTTGTAAAAGCCAAGGGTTAACGTCCACGGCCTCACGGTGTTCATGGCGAAAAAAGAGTGTTTCATCGTCAATGATATACCGGTGAGTTTTCAATTTTTCAGCGTTGTCTAATTTTAACTCTTCATTCAACAGAGGCAGCATGGAGTTTTTAATGTAAAAACCAGGCTCCTTAAAATTTCGTTTACTACCAAAAGAAATCAGTGTCTTAAGGTATTTTGCAGCCTTAACAATGGTTATATATTTGATTCTACTAATAGGCTTACCGCTGTTATCATCATCAGTAATGTAAAAGCGGAATTCAGGGCCGATGGCTTCAATTAAGTAGCGAAGAATCCCTAAGAACCAATGGTTCCCTCGAAGCAAACTATGTTGGGTTTGATTTCTGTTTTTCCAGTAAATCCACCCAGCAAAGGCAAGTGGCCCAAGAAACATAGTGGTTAATAAACCACCAATAATTAAGAGAATATAATCAGTATTAAGTGTAAACATTAGTATCCTGTTCAAGAGTTTCTCACATCATATAAAATACTTACAGTTTTTAACAGTAAAAAAGTAACCCTTTGATCTTAGATAAAAATCCATAGGCTTAAAGGCTCGGGGCGGGCTTATGGGAGCGAAGTCACAGGGTTTCATCTATAGAAATAAACGCAGAGAATAAACGAAGGCCCAAGGTTAAGGCCGAAATAAAAGGTTAGTGGGGTTTCTTAGGGGCGGCGCAAGGGAATTCAGTGATGCCCAAGGCTTTAATATTTTTTATAGTAAGGGCTGTAAGCAACCCCAATCAACAACCAAACCAAACTCATTAAAAATAGGGGGGTTAAAACAAAGCCCCAGCTATAATAAAGTGAAATCTTTCGGTTTATAGAAACAGGGTAGACTCCGCTTAACGCCAATGGAATCCACTTGCCGACAGCTTGTGATTTGTAGCTAGCCGCCACAACCTCTGAAAGATGCCCATTGCTAACTTTAATAATGGTACGGTAACTCTGCATCGCCTTGGCATTGCCAACCCCCTTTAAGGCACTTTTAGCAAAGAGTGGCAGATCAAATTCACGGGACTGGACAAGGTAAAAATCAGCATCGGCATCTTTGGTCACATAAAACGAATCTAAATACTCTTCAAAGCAAATGGCTGTGTAGAAATTAAACTGATTTAAGGTCAATTTGGAAGGCAGACCACTAGAATAGGTTATATCTCTCTTAACTAACAAATCGAAACCCAAGAGTTTAGCCCAACTTGGCAATTGCTCACCAAAGGGGGCCAGAAATTGTTTTTGGCTTCGGGCCACATTTGTGTTGGGCAGGGCTTGCAACAAGAAAGAGCTATTGTAATAAAGAAATTCAGATTCATGTAAATGCTGCTCAATTGCACCAAAAACCAAACCCTGATTTGATGTTAGGGTTTCTCGAAGGCGTTCTTGGGTCTGGCCTTGGGAAGCGAGACCTGGCAGCGACGTTTCAGGCGTTATAAAAAGATCTATCTTTTCGGTTTTTTGCAAATAGCTGATCCTCGTCTCTAAGTCCCATTCCACTTGGGCCCGAGTTGGTGTTTCACCTAACTTACCAGACCAAGGCAGAGCAGCAACAGTCAACTGAGATTCTTTGGCCTTAGAAAAATCGCCAGTAAAATTAGTAAAGAAGATGGCTGCAATTGTAATAAAGGGTAAGAAGAATAGCTTTCTAGTGTCTTCTCGACTGATAAAGGGAAGCATGGCCAGAGAAAAAAAGCTTAAAACCAAAGACTCCGTTCCCAACTCGCCGATCACGGGGTAGGAATCCCCAAAAAATCCCAGGGTAAAGGCTTGGGCCGAAAGCCCCGGCAAAGGCACCTCACCCAGAGGGAAAAGATGAAAAAGCTTCACACCTAAATAGTGGGCCAAAGGAAAACTTACAAACTGGTAAAAGGCCTTTTGGTTATGGTTCGCTTTGATTAAATTTATTACTTGGTGGGTCGCAAAAATCCCAAGGAACAGGGGAACCGCACTTAAGAGGCTACCTATTATAATTTGAAAAAGATTGCTGATTTGGCCAAGACTTAAGGCCATGAGGCTGCTCCAAGCCCAAAAAGAGGCTACAAAGGCATGAACACAGGTAAAGGCAAAAATAGCCCAATGGTTTTTAAAATTTAAAAGAGTAAAATAGTAAAAGGGAGCCCATAAAAAGCCCAACCACCAACCACCGAAGGGTTGCCCTAAAAGACCCAATAACCCCCCAGCGAGCAGGGGATATGAAAATTTGACCATTTACTTATTTGGTAATGTTATTTACTTGGAGGCGCAGGCAGTTTTAATTTGAATAATCTTCTTTCGTTACTTTCTACAACAGAAAAGGGGATATGATCAATGGTAAATTTTTCAGCATTACCCGGTATTTTCCCTAAAACATGGCAGGCATACCCGCCTATGGTTTCGATACCGTCTTTTATAAACTCTGTTTGAAAATGATCATTAAAATCTTCTAACGCAAAATTTGCGTCCATCACGATCAACCCATCTTCCACTTCTTCAAAAGAAGGTTCTGGATCTTTATCAAACTCATCGGGCATATCGCCGACCAGTTCTTCCACAATGTCAGAAAGGGTTAAAACACCATCCACCCCACCATATTCATCAATGACCAAAGCCATGTGAGTGCGTTTAGCCCGAAAAAGACTTAAAACTTGGTGGATAGGTTGGGAGTAGGAAATAAAAAAAGGCTTGCGCATGATCTCAGAAACAGGCGTTTCAAATTCCCCACGGGAAACAAAAGCCATAAGATCAATCGCATGAAGAATCCCAATGATGTTATCACGTCGGCTTTCATGGACAGGCAAACGAGAATGACCTGATTGATGGTGGTGTTCGAGAGCTTCTCTCACAGTAGTAGAACCTTCGACTGAGGCCATTTCAGTTCGGGGCACCATGGTTTCAGCTGCTGTGGCGGTAAAAAAATCTTTGAAGTTTTCAAGTAAATTTACCGCCTCGAGACTAGGAGGTTTTTGATCTCCGTCTGAATCGGTTAGACTTTGCTTTACTAGGGCCAAGGGTGAAGTCGAGGAAGAGTCGTTCACTTTGCTCCGTCAAAAGGTTGAAAATCCCCTATTGTGTAAGGGGGGGCAGGGCCTAATAAAAGGATTAATCTGCCTAGTTTAAATTATAATAAAAAATTGTCTGATTCCACAACTAAAATAACAAAAAAAACTACATTTGATTGCTTTTACAGCCTTTTAAGAGGTGAAATCACAAAAGCAATTGCTCAAAAGTCCCCTAAATGGTACTTTCGCCTATGGGTTTCAGCTATGGATGAAGCATTTCAAAAGATAGCGTCAGAGCTAAAAGACGCCACAGGCTTGATTATCGCTGCTGGTGCAGGCATGGGTGTTGACTCAGGATTACCAGACTTTAGAGGCGACCAAGGCTTTTGGAGGGCTTACCCTCTATATGAAAGATTAGGTTTGAGCTTTGTAGAGGCCGCCAACCCTACCCAATTTGAGCAAGACCCTAATTTCGCCTGGGGCTTTTATGGGCATAGGTTAAACCTTTACCGTGAGACTACCCCCCACGCTGGCTTTAGGCACTTATTAAAATTGGGGGAGGTACAAGCTTTAAAGCTGGAGACCTTTGTGGTAACCAGTAATGTAGATGGACATTTCCAAAGAGCTGGTTTTAATGAAATGCAAATATTCGAGGTCCACGGGAGCATCCACCATAGTCAATGTTTAAAGCCTTGCACCCATGAAATCTGGGAAAATAGCTGTAACGTTACTGTAGATGAGGCAACAATGTTGGCTAAAAACCCACCAGCTTGCAAATTTTGTGGCGGTGACTCTAGGCCTAATATACTTATGTTTGGTGATTGGAGTTGGCTCAGTGGACGAAGCGAGAACCAAGAAGCTAGGTTCCAAGAATTTAAAAGGCGCCACAAAAAGAATAAAATTGTAGTGATTGAAATCGGGGCGGGAACAGCAGTGCCAACGATCCGTAATTTAAGCACAAGATTGGGTTTAGACGGCGCCTTTGTGGCCCGCATTAACCCCCGTGAGCCAGAAATAACCAGCCCTAACATTGGGTTGGCATTAGGTGCGTTAGAAGCCACATATAAAATAAATGAGTCATTAAATGAGTAACATGCAAATCTTTGAAGAAGCGGTAATTGCTTTAGGTAATTTACTGGGAAAGGTGACTAAGATCATGAAGCATTCTGACCCGACGGCCAAAACCAAGCAGCAAGAACTCTATGCCAAATATAAGGCTAATTTAGCTCTTTTAGGCAGAAGCGCCAAAGGAAAATGGGACTGGCAAGCCGTTTCTATCTTTGTTAAAGGATTACCAATAGACCCTCGTTTTTCTGTGGAAATAGACGCAAAACAGATCGTGATTGATAAATTGATGAAAGATCTTGGCGAACTGATGGTCGAAAAGGTTGTCATGCCTGAATTCACGATCACGCCAGCCGAACCTAAGCCCAAAAAGACCACCTTTAAAAAATCAGAGGCAGCCATCATCAAACAGGCTATCCAAGAAGTTAATATGCGGGCTGAAGAAAATTTGACCCCCCAAGAAAAAGAAGCCAAAGAAAGATTAAGAAACATGGTGGCAGCAATTAATCGCATCGGCCCCGACATCCTAGAAGAAAAAATTAACTCCCATTTCAAAGAAGGTGACGCTTGAAAATTTTAATTACTGCCAGCGAGGCTGTACCCTATATTAAAACTGGTGGTTTGGCCGATGTGACTGGCACCTTAGCTGTAGAACTTGCAAGGGCGAGACACGAGGTTATTTTAGCCCTGCCCCTTTACCAGCAGATTGATAGAGAAAAATGGGGGCTAGAGCTAGCTGTAGACTTCCTCGGTGTAAAAATGGGCGATTCCGAGCTTTATGGCCGCGTTTGGAAAAGAAAGGTTACCGCTAAGCTGACCGTAATTTTTATTGAGTACGATCGTTACTTTGACCGTAACCCTATCTATAATGATGGTGCCAAGGATTATTACGATAATGGCAGCCGCTTTGCCTTTTTATCCAAAGCCGCTTTAGATGCTTGTGTGAGCCTAGATTTCTGCCCAGACATCGTCCATGCCAACGATTGGCAGACAGCTTTAATGCCTTATTATGTTAAAACTTGGAACTTTCCTGGTGGCTTTTTTGATGACACAGCCTGCCTACTTTCAGTGCATAATATTGGCTACCAAGGCCACATGCCCAGCGATATTATGGGTTTTATCGGCATCCAAAAATGGCAGTTTCGAGACTGTGAATTTGAATCCTTTGGTGGCCTAAACTTTTTAAAGGGTGGTATCTACTACGCTGACAAGGTAACAACCGTTAGCCCATCCTACGCCGATGAAATTTTAGGCGAGCCAGGTGGAAGTGGTTTAAGCCCCTATTTAGGATATAGGAAGGATGATGTTGTGGGAATTTTAAATGGTATAGACACCAATGAATGGAACCCCAAAAAAGATAAACTCATCCCTGCTAAATTTGCCGCTGAAGACTTAAGCGGCAAGGCAATCTGTAAAGCAGACTTACAAAAAGAATTCGGCCTGCCTGTAGATGAGAAAATTCCTCTCTTTGGCCTGGTGGGCAGACTTGCCGACCAAAAGGGTTTGGACCTACTCAAAGGTTGCATTGAAGAGCTATTAACTTGGGACATCCAAATTGTATTATTAGGCTCAGGCGACCCTGAACTGGCTGCCTATTTTGGCAGTTTGCCTGCCAAGTTCCCCACTAAATTCGGGTCTTACATTGGCTTTGAGAACCGCCTTGCTCACCTCATCGAAGCTGGCAGCGACTTCTTTATTATGCCCAGCCGCTATGAACCTTGTGGCCTCAACCAAATGTACAGCCTCGCCTACGGCACCTTGCCTATTGTTAGGGCCACAGGTGGCTTAAAGGATACGGTTGAAAATTACGTTGCAGGCACAGACAAAGGAACTGGGTTTGTATTCGAAACTATATCCGTTGATGCCCTAAAAAACACCATCGGTTGGGCAGTGGATACCTGGTTCAATCACCCTAAAGATATCGCGAAGATGCAACAGAAAGCTTTGGCACAGGACTTTAGCTGGAAGCAAGCGATTAAGCAATATACGGCGGCTTATAAGGCTGCGCAGAAACGTAGGAAGCTCTGGGTTTAGCCGCTCCTCTGGTTTGAATTTCCTAGTTTTTTTGCCCTAAACAAATTTGTTTTCCATTTAGGGTGATGATCTTGAAAGTTTCTTTTTGAGGGTCGTTATTTAGACTCATCTTCTTAAGATTTCCCTTCTGACCTTTTGAGGACAATAACTCAGCACTACATTCTGACCTTATCTTTTTATGGTTTTCACAGATTATGGGTCTTTTATCTTTCCCATACACCTCTTTGCTCCCATCTGGTTGGTTCAAGATTTTGGTTTTGGGAGCTACCTCCGTAAGGTCGCTCTTGAAATAGACAAAGACTCAGCACTGATTCTTCCATAAAACTTACCCACTACCTCAATAAGAGTATGGCCTTCCAAATTCAAAGCTCTAAAAATTAAAAAAGATATTAAGAAAATGGACCTTAAAGATAACTCCAATAGTTAAAATTTTAACTCTCTCTAAAAAAATAAGCGAAAATTTGGAGTTTATAAAAAAAATACTACCCACACTAAAAGCCTGTTATCATAGATACCCGCTCAGATATATAGATATAGTTAACAACTATAGGCCATTATAT